>NZ_CP046564.1:963715-1284954 GCF_009818105.1 Bacillus sp. N1-1 | reverse complement strand
CATTTAATATATAAAACACAAAACCGGAAAATTCCTTAGCGTAAGGATTTCCGGTTTTAATATTAAAAATTGTCTTCCCCCCGAGTAAAACCTCAGTTATGTGGTCAATGCTGGAAAATATAGAATAACTTCTTCTCTTAACTCCTGAATGACCCCATCCTCAGGTCTACGACTACAAAGAGTGCAAAAAACTGATGGTTTACCCCTGCATCAACGTGTTGCTCTTTCATCATTTTCGCAGGAATAAATTTAGCTTCCTCACGAACAACTTTACTCCCAATTTCCATCAGTTGATGTTGGCAACAGTTACAGACGGTGTTTCCCGGATGGTGATGCATGATTTCTAATGCATATCACTTAATCATGTGTAGTCACAACTCAATCAACGAATTAATTTATCAATTTCGATTCGTTCTTCCATTAACGAAGCCAACCTATCCTCAACTATATGGCTCAACTTTGGAATAACTCCCAAAACAGGAACGTTACAAAATTGCTCGATCATGGCTGGGTTCGTTTCTTCTGCAACGCCTTTTTCTTTCTCATCCAAACCGTTAACAACAACTCCTAGAACATGTAAGCCACACCTTCTCGCATAATCGACCGTCAAATATGTATGGTTAAGCGTTCCAAGGTTAGGACGAGCCACTATAATGAGGGGAAACCCGATATACTCTGCTACGTCGCTGACAAGATAATCACGACCGAACGGAACCGATATTCCTCCTGCCCCTTCTACGATAAAGAAATCATGTTGCTCTTTCATATCATTCCAACAATTTATCAGTTCTGAGAAGGGTACCTCACAACCTTGAAGCCTTGCTGCAAGGTAAGGCGCTAGCGGTTCATCAAACTGATAGGGAGTGATGTCTCTAAGCGCGCTTTCATCTCCAGAATACTTTTTTAACAGCATCGTATCACTTGTTGGATCTTCCCTCTTCACGCCACTTAACATTGGTTTAAACACACCGGTATCGTGTCCTCTCCTCTTTAATGCTGCCGCGATACCTGATGAGACGATCGTTTTTCCAACATCCGTATCTGTACCCGTGACAAAGATACCTTTTCTCATTCAAATCACCCCAAAATCCTTTCCAACTTTATAAAACGCACGAACGATATGATCGATGTGCTTCTCATGATGCGTAGCCATCAGTGTTAAGCGGATACGGCTTTCCCCGTCTGGAACGGTCGGTGGTCTGATAGCTGGTGCGAAAACACCTTCTCTTTCAAGCTCTCTTGAAAACTGTACGGCTTTTGTAGCATCTCCGATCACAACAGGAAGAATCGACGTCTCTTCACCTAACACGGAATATCCTAGCTCCCTTAATTCTTCTCGACATTGTTTGATCGAACGATGCAATTGATCTTGAAGGGTTGTGTTGTGCTCGATCATTTCAAGTGCTCTGATGCTTGCAGCAACGACGCCTGGTGAAAGGGCAGTTTGAAAAATGAACGATCGAGCGCTGTTACGAAGAAGCGTAATCATTTCATGTGAGCCAACAACAAATCCTCCTTCAGTACCGACTGCTTTGCTAAACGTTCCAATCGTTAAATCGACAGAAACGTTAAAATATGAGGATGTACCCCTCCCTTTTTCCCCTAACACCCCCGTTGCATGGGCATCGTCTACGATGACATAGGCATCAAACTTTTCAGCGAGCCATACGATGTCACGGAGCGGAGCAATGTTTCCGTCCATACTGAAGACCCCATCTGTCACGATAAAACGCCGCCTATAACTTTGACTCCTTTCTAACAGTTTTTCGAGATCCGACATATCAGCATGGTTATACACTTTTATTTTTGCTTTACTTAAGCGACAGCCATCAATAATGCTCGCGTGATTCAATGCATCGCTAAGAACGACATCTCCTTCACCTGCAATCGAGGATAGTACACCAATATTCGCTAAATATCCACTGGAAAAAAGTATGGCAGCTTCACTCTGTTTGAAACGAGCGATCCTTTCTTCAAGAAGTTCATGTAACCTGGTGTTTCCAGTCGTTAGGCGAGAACCAGTACTCCCTACTCCAAACGTTCGCATCCCCTCAATTGCAGCGCTGATCAAACTTTCATGCGAACTTAACCCAAGGTAGTTATTCGATGCAGCCATCACCCTCTCTTCTCCATCTATTTGAACGACTGGTTGGTAAGAGGATTCGACAGACCTTAGACCACGGTATAACCCTTGCTCTTTGATCGTAATTAACTCTTCTTGAACCCATTCATTCTTGGTACTGTGCAAAGTGGGCTGCCTCCTTTTTAGTAACATCGGAAATCGCTTTTTTCATGATGTTGACCATTTCTTTCAACTGTTCCTCCGTGCTCACTAGAGGCGGCATAAATACGACCACGTCTCCAGTAGGTCGCGTCAATAACCCAAGTTCCCTCATTTTTATTGAAGATTTGTAGCCAACACGACTTTCAAACGGGAACGATTTCTTTGTTTCCTTGTCTAAAACGAGTTCGATTCCACACATAAACCCTAACTGTCTGATATCCCCTACATGATCGAGGTCTTTTAGTTCTGCCAAAAGCTCCTTTAAATGTTCAGACCGTTGTGCAACACCTTCCACGATTCGTTCACTTTCGAATAAGCGGAGGTTCTCGATCGCAACCGCACACCCGAGCTGATTACCTGTATAAGAATGGCCATGGAAAAACGTTTTCAACTTTTCGTAGTCGTCATAGAATGCATTGTAAATTTCTTCAGTGGTATAAGTGATCGCAATCGGTAGATAGCCGCCCGTAATGCCTTTTCCTGCTGCCATTAAGTCTGGTTCGATGCCCTCATGGTCACATGCAAACATGGCGCCTGTACGTCCAAACCCTGTCGCAACTTCATCTACGATCATAAGCACATCATATTTTGTACATAATTCACGAACCCCTGATAAAAATCCCTGTGGCATCACGATCATACCGCCTGCTCCTTGAACCATCGATTCGATCGTTAACCCTGCAATTTCCTCATAATGCTCTTTCAATACGTCCTCAAGCCCTGCAAGACATTCATCTCGACACTTCACTGGATCAGCTGTTTCATGGCGATACACATTAGGTACAGGCATCTTGAACCCTTTGAACATCAGCGGGCCATAAATTTGATGAAAAATATCGATCGAGCCTACACTGACAGCACCGATCGTGTCACCGTGGTAACCATTCTTCACTGAGATAAATTTCTGCTTACGCTCTTTTCCTCTATTCTGCCAGTATTGGTAGGCCATCTTTACAGCTATCTCCACAGCTTCCGCTCCACTATCTGAATAAAAGACTCTTGTTAAAGGATCTGGAGCAATGTTCACAAGCTTTTCCGCCAGTTCTGTTGCCGGTACGTTCGTCATACCGAGTAACGTAGAATGAGCAATCTTATCGAGCTGCGCTCGAATAGCATCATCCAGCTCTTTCTTACGATGACCATGCACATTTAACCATACAGAAGAAAAAGCATCGTAATACTCTTTTCCATCGATATCCTTTACCTTAATCCCTTCTCCACTTTCGATAATCAAAGGGTCTTCATCGTAATCCTTCATCTGCGTAAATGGTAGCCATAAATGCTTCTTACTTTTCTCAATTAAATTCATAGATTAAACTCCTTTTAATAGAATTGGTTCTTTTTCTAAGTAGTCGATGTATGAGGGCACATGACACTGCCTCACAAAGAATATTCTTCCACCGTTTTCATCGCCAAGCTCTTTCATTTGCGAGATTCGATGGTAGCCTATCTTTTTGGAGGCTACATAGCCTGTTATGTAATCAGGATCATCACTATAGCAAAGCTCAGCTATCGTATCGGGGTGTGAAGAAACTTTAGTTGCGAGCGTTAAGGCTTCTTTCATCCGCTTGTTGCTTTTGATATTAGTAGACGTAAGCCAGCTCTCATATTCCTTTTGCTCCCAATCGAGTCTGGACACTCGTACACCTTTATCATGACGACCATCTATTCGCTCCCCAGTAGCAGCGTCAATCATGATCGCTCCTCTTACGTCATAATATTTTTCCAACAATTCAAGAGCTTTTAGGATTACCCCATCCTCTAAGCCAGTTAGCTTTAACAAGTCATGCGCTACGTTTTTTCCATGTACTAGGTTTTTTACTTTTGTATAAGAAACAGGTAAAGGTTTGAGATGATGAACGGGTTCTTTCACCTTTTCAATCGTGAGCTGAAGGAAATCAGGCTCCCCTCTTTGATGAGAAAATGCTCGTTGAAGTAAATCAGTAGTACGTTCGATCATCTCGCTTTTTATTGCGAGTATTTCCCCACCAGAAATGTGCTTTCCACCCTCTTCATGAGCACCACCTTCTGAAGCTCGCATTCGTATACTTAAACATTCCTTATCACACATACTGTTTATTCCTCTCGATCTTAATTCGTTTTAGTAGTGATGTTATGGGTATAACGGTTGCGGCAGTGAAAAGGATTCCTGGTACTGCTGCAATGAGAAGCGGCCATACACTTACTTGCAACGTTTCAGCAAGTACGAATCTGGCAGTGATCGATCCAAGCGGACCAGCAAATACTACGACCGGAATCGATGGACCGAACAATGCTATTGCACCACCAGCAACAATTCTAAAAACCATAGAGATCTCGACGTTAAGAATGGTATGGAACCCTAGTATCAATAGAATCGAACTTGCTAGAATTCCCGCAATTATGTACCTTCGAAAACCAAATACGACCGCAATTCCAACTGCGAGCGGTGCTGAAAGTTGGAAATCAGATCCAGGAATTGGTGAAGGTATCTTTATCATTCCAGTTACTATGATCAAACTAGCTAATACACTAATCGTTGTCATTTCTCTTATTTGATCTCGCTTCAAGTTAGTTCGTACACCTCCCTCCATATGTTAACCTAATACTTAAAGTGGTTAACTTATTTAGGGTCATTTTATCATTCTACCAAACAGATTCATAGTCTAACCTGAAACTTATCTCTGCTGCTTAGGCATCGTTTGTTGCTTTTTAGAAGCGACAAACAAGTAATAAAAAAAGCCAGCCACCTGTATAGGCACTGACTTTGCGTGATTAGTCCTGGTGATGGCCAAGTGATATTCGATGTAGATGAGATGTGAAAGCAGAAATCCGATCGACTAATGACAAAAAAAGCTGCCTACATTGGTCTTACCCCTGTCAAGTAGACAGTATAAAAAAACTACGCTGCCAACGCGTGTCGATATTCAATCGGCGCGCGTTGCTTTAATTTCTTCTGGAAACGTCTGTAGTTATAGTGGTAGATGTAATCCTCGATTGCTTGTCTGATCTCGTTTTCTGTTTTACACTGATTGATGTACAACTTCTCTGTTTTGAGATGCGAAAAGAAGGACTCAATGCAGGCATTATCCAGGCAGTTTCCTTTGCGAGAGTGGCTGCCCTTAACGCCGTATTCTTCTATTCGTGTGTTGTATGCCTTAGACGTATACTGAAAGCCTTGATCCGAATGGAGAACGGCTTTCGTTACGTCTTTTTTCTTTGTCCATTGGGCAACTGTATCTAGTACAAGCGCTAAATCGTTGCGTTTAGAAAGTTTCCAGCTTACGATCTCATTGTTGAATAAATCTTGAATCACGGATAAGTAATAAAATCGTTTACCATCTGATACATAAGTAATGTCCGTCACCATTTTCTGATTCGTTCCATTTGCTTTAAAGTTTCGTTTTAGCCTATTTGGATTGATCACAGACGGAGTGTATCCATGCCTTTTCCTCTTTTTACGAATCACCGATTGAATGCCCATCTCGCTCATCAATCGATACACCTTTTTGTGGTTGATGTGGTAACCACTTTCTTTCAATAAACGCGTCATAGTAGGGTAACCTGTTTCCGGATGAAGAAAATGAATCCCCATCATATGCATTTGGATGTCATGATCTTGATTGGCCCTTTCTTCGCGCTTTACTTTACTAGATCTCCATTTGTAATAGCTTGATGGTTGGAGGGAAGCAATCTCTAACAACCAGGTAACAGGAGCTTTATTCCTTAAATCTTCCACGGTTTCATACTTTATTTTTTGCGTGATTTTCCCTCCTTTTCGAGATTTTGATACTGCTTTTTTAAGTAATCCACCTGCGCTTTCAGGTAATCTCTCTCTTCTTCAATTGTTTTAAAGTTTGTGCGTGGCCTACCATGCATAGGATTTTCCTCACTGCGACTTCGAATATCAAACGGCTCACCGTTTTTCCACTTCCTCACCCAGACTTTCAGCTGTGTACTATTTTTTATTCCTAATTCTTCCGCTAAAGCATTGTAACTTTGAGAACCATTAATGTATTTCATCACGGCGTTCTGTTTAAACTCGTCTGTATACGTCTCAAACCTCTGCCCTTTTTTAGCCATAGAAAAAATCCCCTCCAAGCATCATTCTTTCCTCCACCATATCATGGAGGTTTTTTTGAATGTCTACTTAAAAGGGATAATATCACATCAGGCAGCTTTTTCATTATCTATAACGGACACTCTTCAATTTCAAACCCAAGGTCTTCAATCATCTTATGGTCAGATGATGATGCAGCTCCGTCTGTCGTTAAGTAATCTCCAACAAAAATGGAGTTCGCAGCATATAATCCCATCACTTGTAGGGAGCGAAGGTTCACTTCACGACCTCCTGAGATACGAATTTCCTTTGTAGGATTCATAAACCTGAACAATGCTAGCACCTTTAAACAATATCTTGGATCAAGCTCATCCATATTTTCCATCTTTGTACCAGGCACTGAATAAAGGAAGTTAACAGGAATTGAATCGGCATCGATTCGACGAAGTTCTGCCGCCATATCATAAACATCTTCATGTGATTCACCCATTCCAACTATGACGCCTGAACAAGGAGAAATACCAGATTCTTTAACGTTCTCAACCGTCTTCACACGGTGATCATAGGAATGAGTGGTCGTAACGTTATCATGGTGACCTTTACTCGTATTGATATTATGATTATAACGATCGACGCCAGCTTCCTTCAGACGGTTCGTTTGTTCCGCAGAAAGAATGCCGAGACAAGCACAGATCTTAAGAGGCATTTCAGATTTGATCTCCTCGACAGCATCGATTACTTTGTCAAGTTCTTTATTCGTTGCTCCACGTCCACTCATCACAATGCAGTATGTACCGGCTTTGCGATTCATCGCCTCGCGCGCCCCATTTACAAGCGTATCTTTCTCAAGTAGAGAATATTTATCAACATTTGTATCTGCATAAGCAGATTGAGCACAGTAACCACAGTTCTCTGGACATAATCCGCTCTTCGCGTTAATAATCATATTCAGCTTTACCTTTTTTCCGTAATAGTGTTTCCTCACGCGGTATGCAGCGTTCAATAAAGCTAATAATTCTTCATCAGAGGATGAAAGCACTGAAATAGCTTGTTCTTTTGTTAGCGCTTTCCCTTCAAGCGCAAGATATGCATACTCTTCCCAGTTAGCTGTTGTTTTTTCAACTTTTAGCATCTATATGCCTCCCGTTACAATGTTAACTAAAATATAATTTAAGTTAACATTAACCTACCACCGGTGGAATAGTTTGTCAATCTGATCATTTTTACAACAAGAATCTTAGCTCCGATGTACCTGGCCCCTCCTTTAATATATAACCAAAAGGTGTTATAATTCATTTGAAACCAAATGGTGTTATATTTAGGAGGTAACCTATGAGTGAATCAAACAAAATACCACAGATCAAAAAGCAAGTGACTTTTCATGCTCCAATCGAAAAAGTATGGAAAGCTGTCTCTTCTTCAGAAGGCATGGCGGAATGGTTTATGCCAAACGACTTTAAGCCTGTAGAAGGTCATGAGTTTGAGCTGGAAACACCCTTTGAAACATCACCATGTAAAGTCTTAACGGTTACCCCCCCAAAAGAACTCTCCTTTTCATGGGGAAACCAGGGATGGGTGATTCACTTTTTGTTAAAAGAAGTGGATGGCAAAACGGACTTCACCTTAATCCACGATGGCTGGGGCCATCCAGATGAAATGATGAAACCAACCAATAAAACGCAGCAAGATGCGCGCAATACGATGAACAACGGCTGGGAAAGTATCATCAACGAACGGTTGCGTAAGGTTGTGGAAGCGTAATGTCGGTAGCACCAAAGCATGATGTCTACCAGGCAATCGCTGACTCTTCCAGAAGAGAAATGCTCATGCTACTTGCTAAAAACGATGCTTCGATTAAAGAAATTAGTGAGCATTTCTCGATTAGCCGGACCGCAATTGTGAAGCACCTGAATGTGCTATCAGATGCGAACCTAGTCAGCGACAGGAAATCAGGCCGTAAGAAGATTTACTCCCTTCAGCCTGAGCAATTATCAGAAGTGAAAGAATGGGTCTCTTACTTCGAGCAGTTCTGGGATAATAAGATTAGTATGCTGAGGCATTTGGTGGAGAGTAATTCTGAGGAATAGGTACTGTACCCGAAAGTAGCAAAAGACATTTATGCTATTACCGCAATTGAAATGACGAAAGATCAATAATAGTTTAGTGTTGGGGTACAACATGTGAAATTTCAATAGAAAATGTCACCCATATCACATAGTGATTTGGATGGCATTTTTTATTTGTCATACCAATGTTTTCTGTATATCTGTGCTTTAAATACAACTGAAATTACGTCACAATTTACAAGTACAAAAAAAGAGCTATTTCCCCTGATTGAAAAATGACCCTCGCATCATTAACTTACTCAACAATCGCTCCGATATTGTTGAATAAAATTAAATAATCCAACCATTGAAAACCATACCTAAATTAATAAGCATATGAAAAACGATAGATGGGTAAATACTTTTTGTCTTTAATACCACAATTGCATAGAAAAGCCCACCAAAAGAGAAAAGTATACTTAGAAGTACAGGTATTCCAATTGAAATGTGTATGAGGCCAAAACCGACACTTGTTATTAATACAGCATATAAAGTAGAAACACTTCTTTTTAAATTCGATAGCATAACACCTCTCCATATCACTTCTTCCAAGCTGGCATTAATAAGGGCAAACAAAATCGCAAAAATGAATAGTGATCTTATATAGCTTATCTCTTGAAAGAGGACAGGTATAAGTAGCATACTCGAACCAATTAATCCAAAAAGCAAAAAGTATGCTACCTTTATCTGATGAAAGGACATTATAATTTTATTGTGCCAATTAGGAAAATCTGAGTATAAGGAGATTTTTTGCCTAGAAATTTTGAGTGAAATAATAATGCTAGTAAGGATAAATAATAGGAAACTTCTATTTATTAAGACTTTTGTTTCTTGATAGATATTCAACTTATAGACAAAGGTGCTCCCAATTTGATAGATAAGCAGGCCTAACAAAAAGAAAATAAACAAGGAAACTGATGAACGGTATTTCTTATTTAGAAAGTATAAAATAAACAAGCCTGACAGTGGTAATAAGCCTAAACCAAACAAATTATAAGATAAAAGAACGATGCCCCCGAAAAATAAGGCTGCTGACAGTAAGAAAAAGGAAATATTTCTCCTATTAATTCATACCTCCTCCTTTCTCATTAAATTTTTATTGGACATTCCTACCTTCAAAAGCTACGTATTTATTGGCACAGAATATGGGTTAGGTAGACCTTGAATATCACCTTCTTTCAAAGTGCTTATGATCAATTGTCTTTTTCGTGTAGGGATCCTATTTTCGCGATCTTTATTAGATAAACCACAACTTCATCATACATATATAGTTACATAACGGATAAACTGAAGGTTAGACTATATTTGATTTGGAGTGAAGACAATGGAGTTCATTAAACGAACCGATATCAAATTAACATCGGCAGAGATAACAAATTTATGGGCTACATACATGAATGACAGTGGTTCCATATGCCATTTAAAATATTATCTCAATACAGTGGAAGATACTGAAATTAAATCTGTCATTCAATATGCATTAGACATTTCACAATTGCACGTTAACACAATAACACAGATTTTTACTCAGGAAGGTTATCCTGTTCCTCATGGCTTTAAATTAAATGAAGACGTTGATGTGACAGCTCCGAGGTTGTTTTCTGATACTTATTTATTAAATAATGTTAATTATCTTGGTAAAATTGGTTTAAATGCGTATAGCACCGCAATAACTGTAGCAGTCAGAGAAGATGTTTATAGCTTCTTTAGTCAGTGTTTACGGGAATCAGATAATCTTATCAAACAAACGAATGATTTATTATTGGCAAAGGGGCTGTATACTAGGTCACCATACCTCCCCAAACCTGAATCCTACGATTTTGTAAAACAGAAAAGTTTTTGGCAGGCTTTCTTGGAGAAAAAAGACCCCTTACAGGTACTGAAATCACAAACCTATACACCAATTTTCAGAGAAACGCATTAGGGGCAGCCACACTGATTGGTTATAGCCAAGTTGCACAGGATGAAGAAGTAAAACAATTTCTATTAAGAGGAAAGGAAATGGCAAATAAGCATTGTGAAATATTCGGTTCATTTCTAAAAGAAAGTGATTTACCCTGCCCTATGACATTGGATACAGAGGTTACTGATTCTATTACGTACACTTTTTCTGACAGGAAAATGATGTTTTATACAACAAGTTTAATTGCACTTAGCGTAGGATACTACGGGGGAAGCATATCCATGAGTCCAAGAAGGGATATTGGCATTATGTATAGCCGGTTAGTTGCAGAAATATTAAAATACGCTGAAGACGGGGCTAAGATTTTGATTAAACATGGGTGGATGGAAGAACCTCCACGGGCATTAGACCGTGATGAACTATCAAAACAGTGAAGCAGCAAAGAATAAAAGCAAAGTTCTTGAAGCAATCTTTTGGAGTGTTAGATTACCTGACTTTGCACAAATCCTTAACGGAAAAATATTAAAAGGGTTCTTGTTTATAGTTTTGGAAATCTTATTTACCGTTAAATCAAACTTTAATGAAGTTATCTACTTAAGTTTTCATGGAACAATATTGCACAAACAGATTATCAGTGGCTAATGTTTTACCTTTCCTTAAGTTACAAAAAGTGTTATACCGTCAACACTCCAAGAAATTTCTTCAGGAACGTTATTCCTGATTCGCTCCGGGATTCTGGAGTAAGAAAACAATGACTCATAGCTATTATAAAAAGCAAAACTCTCAGCACCTATTAACCGTTTTTGCAAAAAAAGCTATTCAAGATATTCATTATGTAGTTCACTATTTAAATACCTGGCCATACCGGTTTTAACTTTTCTAAACCCTTGTTTTCTATAAAATTCTTCATTACCTGTAGTAGAGATGATATGAACACAAGAAACTCCCTTAAGTTGTTCTAATATATGGTTTACTATCTGCCTGGCAATACCTTTATTTTGAAAATCTTTATGCACGACAATGTCATAGATTGCAGCATTAAATATTCCATCTGAAATAGCTCTTCCAAGTCCAACTATACGATTGTTTACTTTTACAAGTACTTTAATATCACTTGCTTCAAAAACTTGTCTTATCACATCATTGGTATGTTTCATCCAACCTACCGATTGATAAACTTCTTTCATCTCATCAAGGTCTTCAACAAATACATTCTCTTGTATTTCCAGGTACATTGATTTCCCTCCCCTAATTCATTTATAGCTCCGATTAACTTCAATAACATTTTAAAGAGGAACATTTTTAAAATGTTCAACTGTTGGAAAAGGTTCATAGAAATGATGCAGTTGTTTTTTCCATTCTTGATATTCTACAGATTGTCTAAATCCAACTGTATGGTCTTCTAAGGTTTCCCACTTCACCAACAATAAGTATTTCCCTTTAACTTCCATACATCGTTGTAATTCGTGAGATATGTAACCTTTCATTAAAGTGATGATTTTTGATGCTTCGCGAAATGCATCTTCATATTCCTCTTCCATACCTTGCTTGACTTGTAACATAACAGCTTCTAAAATCATGTAAACCCCTCCCTTTTAAAAGTATATCTTATTACAAACTTACGCACCGTTTCACTTCATTATCTCGAATTCAAGTCTTCAAGAATCCTGCCCTATTGCTTAATACCAATTATTTCAAATCGATATTAGAGTTTTGTTATGTAAGAAATGCTAAATTGTCAAAACTCTCCCATATTCTTAGGATTGGGTGCTTTTTATGATAATTTATGACCCTAGGAGTTTTCCCTAACTCCTTCCCCTTGAAATAAAATAAAATGATCCAAGCCCCCATACCGTATGGTGTGGGGGCTTGCTATGTGTGTAATATATCGGCGCCCTCATAATTTCATTGTCTACTTGATAGGGGTAAGCTCAAAGGCACTCTCATTTTATCTTTTATTTAACAGAACTGCTTTATGCCATAGATTTAGGCCAGGTCCCGTAGAAGGCTCCCAACCCGTTTGCGTTACCTCTTATTCTCCAGCATTATACTGAATAACATACTTGTGCATGTGCGTCTGATAAAAAGCAACGGAATATTCAACAAGATTCTCATCGATGTCAAAAGAAGATCTGATTCTTTTCAAAAGTGGTTTTTGATCTGTATTTAAGATCGACGCGATTTTTTCCTCAGGTATTTCTACATCGAATTCATCCTTGAAATTGTTCATGACCATTCCTTTTTGAAATAGCAATTCGTATAGTGACCCTTTAAATAACTCTGGCTTCAAGGGAAGAAGTGCTTCAAGAGGAATGTAGTGTCTAAAGTAGATATACGGCTCATTGTCCAGTAAGTACAGCCGTTCAAGACAATAACACTCACTTCCCATATTATCCTGTAATATGTTGTGCCCCTCTGTACTTACGACAGAAATACTTATGTTATCTTTTCTTAAATCAAAGCCTTCCTTCACCAATTGGTCAGAAAAGTTTTGCCCTCTGGAAATTCTTGGTGTGACCTTGTTATCGAGGACTTTTGTTCCTACTCCGCTCCGTTTTTCTACGTATCCTTCTATCGCTAATTGCTCTACTGCTTTTCTTATGGTGATTTTGCTCACAGAAAATTCCTTTTCCAAAGCTGGCTCAGATGGAATTAAGCTGTCTTTAGGATAAAAACCACTGATGATCCGCTCTTTTAAAATGTCTTTCACTTGAAAATATAAAGGTCCTTTTTTAGATGTGATTTTCATGAAAACCATCCTTTTCCAACATCAATATGCACAAACTGCTTTTCTATAAATGGAGGAAGTGTCATCACTAATGAAATGATGTGCTATAAGTAGAATTAAAAAGCTTTACTCCTGTCTCCAACTATTTCCTATTCTACTATATATACTTCCTAAGACAAAGCGGTCATTCATTCTGATACAAAGAGCCTTTATAATTCAAGTACTGGGAGGTGTATCCTTTACTTACTCACAAGCTATCTCAAAAAAATAAGGTGATCTCGCCAACGGCAAAACCACCATATCAATCTAATTTTCATGTTTTAAATAAACATATCGACCATTAAAGCTAGTCCGAAGGCAATGAATGAAAGTAAGGTTTCCAAAACTGTCCAAGTTTTAAATGTCTCTTTCACAGTTAATCCAAGGTATTCCTTTACTAACCAAAAACCAGCATCGTTTACATGTGATAGCATCAGCGATCCTGCTCCGGTAGCGACCACGAGTAATTCCAAGTTCACACCCGACATATTGGCGATTACTGGCGATACTATGCCAGCAGCTGTTGTTAAGGCAACGGTTGCTGAACCTGTGGCCACCCGAATTAATCCGGCTACCACGAAGGCCAACACAAGAGGAGATAAGGAAAACTGTTCAGCCATCTGAGCAATCGAATCCCCTACACCACTTTCGATTAGAATTTGTTTAAAACCGCCCCCAGCACCAATGATTAAAATAATGGAACCTAGTGGAAGGATGCATTCGTCTGTTAACTTCTTAATGAGACTCTTATCCATCCCTTGACGAAACCCGAGTAAATAGTAAGCAGCAAAACAAGAAATTAAAAGAGCGGTGAGAGGACTGCCTATGAATATAAGGGAATCGGTCAACATACCAGGAATTGGTAGATACGGTGCAAAAACAGATAGCAAGATTAATAGAATAGGTAATAGAATAACGAAAAATGAGATACCTACACCTGGTACCGTTTGTGATGGTGTATCAGGTCGAACTACCTTAGGCTCCCCTACTGGTATTACGCGCTTATGCACCCACTGGGCAAACAATGGCCCTGCTATAATAGCAGGTGGTAGTGCAATGATGAGTGAATATAGAAGGACTTTCCCCAAATCAGCACCGTATATGCTAATGGCTGTCATTGCTCCTGGGTGTGGCGGGACAATCCCATGTACAATCGACAACCCAGCAATAACTGGTAAACCAATTAATAAAATGTTTTGTTTTGTCTTTTCATGAATGGCAATCACTAACGGTAATAGGATGACGATTCCCACCTCAAAGAATACGGGGATACCGATGATAAAACCTGAGAATAACATCGCCCATGGCAGCTTTTTTTTACCAAAAAGCCGAACAAAGAAATCTGCGACTTGAACGCCTGCCCCTGAGTCTGACATCATCTTCCCTAAAATGGAACCTAGTGCCAGAATACCAACTAAATGACCTAAAACGCTTCCAACTCCCGTTTCATAAGCGTGTACTATGCTGTCCAACGATAAACCAGACATGACAGCCAAAAACATGCTTGCAACAGTTAAGCTAATGAACGCGTGCCAATTCCACCACGAAACTCCCAAAATAACGATCACTATTGAGAGAAATGTGATGAGTAATAGATAAATCTCCATAGCTCATTTACCCCTTCTACGTTTAGTAAACGCTTCCATATTTTTAAATCTTTATTCAAAAGGATCGGGTAGACGAAGGATCTAAAGATACGAATCGAGAGTCTAGTTAGTTGAACTGCTACATCTACCGCCTTTTTGAACATCCTTTTCCCATGCTAGTTATGTTCCTTGTTTCATTGGATCATTTATCACCTGTCTAGATCGCCCGAGGATTCCTTCATGGCTCGGAAAATATCATTCTCTGTTGCCGTGGGGGTATCCCCTACAACGGTATGGGCAAGCATTCCTGCTGCAGTCGCAAAGGCAACAGTTTTTTCCGATGAAAACCCTTTTATTTCGCCATGTAATATACCACTCGTATAAGCATCCCCTGCACCAATTCGATCAAGCACCGAAAAGGTCATGTTTTTTGAAAAAGTAAAGGAGCGATCCTTGTAAATATAGCCACATAGGGAGTGAGTATTGTCATCGTTGATGGATCGGTGAGTCCCTGCTATGACAGAGATACTATATGTCTTTGCAACAGCTGGAATTAAGTCCATGAGTTGTCCTTTGCGGTCCTGTTTTTCTGTTTCCATTCCGAGGACAAATCTAGCGTCTTGTTCATTCATCATCACCATATCGGCCAGATGTAACATGTCCTCATAATGTGGTTTCGCTTTTTCATACCCCTCTTGCCCCCAGAGGGATGGCCGATAGTTGCAATCAAAAATTACGGTACCGCCACTTTCTTTGACAGCTTTGGCAAAAGATTTCATGTGTTCACGGACATGATCATTCATGGCCAGGGTAATCCCACAAAAATGGGCGATATCGATCTTCTCTGAAATTGCTTCGAAGTTATACGTTCCATTAGGAGCTGTATTGAAGCTGCTTTCTTTTCGATTGCAATACGTCACCCGACTAGGACGTGCACCAAACCCATTTTCCAGAAAGTACATCCCCAAGTGGTCCCCGCGTCGCTTAATGAATGAGGGTGTAATCCTTAGTTTTTGAATGTAGGAAAGAGCGGCATCTCCGACTGCGTTTGTTGGCAAGGTGGAGACGATGCACCCAGTATGTCCTAGACGTGTCAGTGCTGACGTAACATTAACTCCCGTACCAGAGAACGAATAGTTTAATGTTCTTCCTTGAGCTAACGACTCATAGCCCGGCACCTGCAGACGCATCATAACTTCTCCAAAAGCTGCGATCCGCTTAACCATAGTGATCAACCAATTTCTTTGTGACTTCCAGTAGTTCTTTTACATCCTCGACGCGTGTTTTTCCCGTGTCCTTGTCTATTATGGAAGAATAGACGTGAGGGATGATCTTTGGTACATCAGCCTCTAGAGCTATTCTTAAAATGGTCTCGAAGTTTTCCTTATCAATTCCACCCGTTGGCTCTAATGCAAACCCTTCTTCCCCGCATGCTTGAGCAACTGCCCGAAACTCATCTTCACGACTTAATCCTTTCATTGGAAAATATTTAAGTGCATTACCGCCCATATCACGAACAAGAGCGATAGCTGTCCTAATGGGTACGACCGCTTGTTCTTCTAGCGATGCACTAATAGGTCCCGTTGAGATATTCACATAGCCAACTCGTCCTGTCGGAGATACTAATGCATTGATCCAGCTGTCTTTTTCTCCAAGGTTCGCTCTTGTTGCCCCAACAGAAGGAAAGACCTGATTAATATGACTGCCTTGATAGTGTTTGGCAATATCAGCTACAACCGCAGCTTGCCGGTTATCCCCGGCACCTAATCCAATCGATACGGCTTCATCAATTTCTTGTCCATAGGTCCGCATGGCTGCCACGCCATCCCCAACCGTAGAGTAATCCTTAGATAAAACGCCGATTAAAACATGTCCCTCTGCAGCGCGAAACACTTCTTTGGCATTTTCTACACTGTTCGCTAAAACATTTAACGCAACACGATTTTTGTAAAAACGTTTCGTTATGTTTGACATATTATTTCCCTCCCAAAATTTCTTGTAGTTTAGCTTGAATCACATGAATGTCATCGCCTTGGAGTGGACGTGGGTCGATATCGAAATACCCCTGTCTGATCCCATAATCTCGAGTGTAAATGGCAATGTCCCCTTCGCGCAGTTTTTCTGCGACTTCCTTCGCAGATGTATTTGTTTGCTCAGGATCAATTTGAATGCGAGCACGAAATATAGCCCGCCCTGCTTCGTCTTGTACAATGGATACTTGGACACCCTCAAGCTCATTTAATGACATCAAAACTTGTAAGCTTTCTTTTTCTTGTTCACTTTTATCTTCTTTGGCACAGTATTCTTCCAAGGCTTGAAGTAACCCAAAAGTGGCCTCTTTACCAACTTTCATGCTCCGACCAATGCAATGCAACTGAACCTTTATCCATTCAATATACTTTTGCTTCCCGCCAATGATCCCTGAAGTGGGCCCTTCAATGGCCTTTGAACCACTGTAAATAGCAAGATCAGAATAGTTCACATACTTTTGGATATCTTCTTCTGCGGCTGCATCTACAATAAGGGGAACACCATTCCTTTGGGCAATCTCCCAAGCTTCCTCGACAGAAATCATATTTTTTTGAACGGCGTGATGAGACTTCACGTAAAGGATAGCTGCTGTGTTTTCAGAAATAGCTTCTTCCATATGTTCTGCCTTTCCTTCATTAGCATAGCCAGCTTCAATGAGCTTACCTCCGCCTAAATAGATCATGGTTTCAACAGGCGCTCCGTATTGCACGTTATGACCTTTTAACATGACGACTTCGTTTTTAGGAATATGTTCTTGATGAAGTCGCTCACTTGTGCGCCGATGCCCTTTCGTAACGAGGGCAGCGACTGATAGCGCAATGCCACTTGACGCAGAGTTAACCACCACAGCTGATTCTGAGCCAAGAATACCTGCAACGTATCCCCCTGCTTTATCTACTAAATCTGCAATTTCAACATAATTTTGACCACCATGCCTCATCGCTTCCATCACTGTGTCTGTTGGTGATGATACCCCAAGGATACTCATACGACCACTTGCATTCACGACCCGCTTAAGGCCATATTTAGCACTCAATGAATTCGCCATTTACAACCACTCCTTTTGTTTCTATTCTTCTATCCGATACACGCTGCTCTCCTTCAGAATCCGTAAGCATAATCGAATCATGTTGAACTGTAAATAGTGTTAAATTTGCGGGGGCTCCAACCTCTATACGGCCAAGCTCAGGCTTGTTCAGCCAATCAGCTGCATGGGCTGTCACCGCATTGATAATCTCTTCAAGTGAATATCCTAAGCAAAGGAACTTTGTGAGGACATTCGCCATGCTATAAACCGGGCCATTTATTCGATTGCCCCTATAAATATCCGTACTGATGGTATTCAGTCCAATGCCATGACGTTTCGCCGCTTCGGCAAACTTAAATGAAAAACTTGAAGTCCCGTGGCCAACGTCTAGATGGACTCCGCGTTTGATCGCATCTGTTAGCACCTCAAGAGGCTCTCCATCTAAGTTGAAAAGATTATTTGATTTCCCATTCAGATAATGGGTAATCACATCCTTTTTTTCTAAAAGGGGAACAACATCCTCAATATTTGGAGGAGCAGAACCGATATGCACCATTAACGGCAAGGACGTTTTATTGGAAAGATCACGAGCAATACGTAACGGTTCAAGTCCACTGTCTTGAACAACACTTTTACTCATGCGGGCCTTTAGTCCAACGATGACATCTTTATACCTTTGGACTGCCTCT
This sequence comes from Bacillus sp. N1-1, assembly GCF_009818105.1. Classification (NCBI taxonomy): domain Bacteria; kingdom Bacillati; phylum Bacillota; class Bacilli; order Caryophanales; family Bacillaceae; genus Bacillus; species Bacillus sp. N1-1. Next base: position 1,266,523 of record NZ_CP046564.1, on the reverse strand, counting down.
ACAGCCTTATCTTTATCAAGCCATTCTAAGTTTGATAATTCATCTACCCTTTTTAAACCAATTCGTGAAATGTTTAGGAAAGCTAGCAAATTAGTTTTGTTGTGTTCTCTAATTTTAACCAGATCTACTATTCGATCAGCACCACAGCTGCCTGCATCCACGATCGTTGTAACTCCTTGTTTCACACCAATTTCATCGATTTCATCACCGTATGGGTCAAACTCGGGAAAAGCATGCACATGTAAATCGATCCAGCCACTCGATACATACATCCCTGAACAGTCGAATATCTGCTGTCCACGTCCAGACCCAGCCTTTGTTATCTCGGCAATTTGGTCATTTTCGACCACAATATCAATTTCTTCCTCGTTCACGCGTTTGACCCGACGCAAGACGATACGACTCTTCATTTTTACTTCACCTTTTTCTAAGCTCTATTTAAATGCGCTTTCATTTTTCATACACGCATCATAGCATGGAATATGCCTAAAGTAAACATAACGTTATAATGTTTAAAATTGGAAAAATCTTATCTGATTTCCATATCCAGTTTATTGCATTATAGGGTACCGCCAGCAAAACGAAAGAAACCGTACTAGAAGAGTGGACGTATCAATTAGCTGAAAATAGCCTAACCCCAGTCCCAAATACCAGTACAATCGAGCCAAACAATCACATCGACGTTCGATTTAAGTAAGCAGGAAGTCTCCACCATTGTTAGTTGTGGATCTCTTTTTTCTTAAGAAATTCAGGGACGGTTCTGTTGATCTCATCACATAGCTAAAGGGAGTGCTAAATGATTGAATCATTAGCACTCCCTTTTATTTTTCCTCATTACGATGCATCATGAGAACCGTCCCCGCTGATTCTGCTTCAAAAGATCACCTCAACAATGGATTTATTAAAAGAGTTTATATACTCTCGCTTCATATGGCTTTAAGGATAGATGATCAATGCTTTCTTGAGCGTTACACTCATAATTACTTGTTAGTAATTTAGAAGATTTATTTCTCAACTCTTCTGGAAGGAGGAACTCCGCTTCTTCTGCAAAGAGATTCGTCATGACTAACATCGTTTCATCATCGAGATTTCTCGTATAAGCAAAAATGGAATCATGCTCTGGTAAAATCAACTTGTACTCCCCGTAAATGAAAACAGGATGATTTTTTCGAAGCAAGATAAGATTTTTATAAAAGTGATAAATCGAATGTTCATCTGTCATCGTTTCCGCTACGTTGATCTCTTTATAATTAGGGTTCACCTTTAACCACGGTTCATTCGCATCAGTAAATCCGGCATTTTTTCCATTAGACCATTGCATCGGTGTTCTGGAATTATCACGACCAGATTTCCAAATGGCCTCCATAATTTCCTGATGAGGTTTACCTTCTTTTATTTCGTGAGCATAGAGGTTCTTAATCGCCACATCATCATAGTCTTCAATTGACTCAAATCGTACGTTTGTCATTCCGATTTCTTGCCCTTGATAAATAAAAGGAGTGCCCTGCATTAAGAAATATAAGGTAGCAAGACATTTACTCGATTCCTTGTGATACCTTTCATCGTTCCCCCATACGGATACAGATCGTGGAAGATCATGGTTTTCTAAAAATAGCGCATTCCATCCATTATGATGAAGGCCAGTTTGCCACCTGGTGAAAACACGTTTCAGCTCGTGAATATCGAGCCCATTGTTTTTACCTTTTTGCCAGAGGTTGTTGTGTTCGAATTGAAAGATCATATTAAACTTCCCATTTTCTTCTCCGACCCACTCATCTGCTTCTTCTACCGTAACCCCGTTCGCCTCACCAACCGTCATAATGTCATAGTGATCAAACGTTTCGTTTTTTAATTCTTCAAGAAAAACCTGTATCCCTTCACGATTTTGATGTCCTTCCAACGAAGGCGCATATTTCCTCTTAAGAGGATTGGCGACATCCGGAAACCCTGGTACTTTCTTTATATGGGAAATGGCGTCGATTCGAAAACCATCGATGCCTTTATCGAGCCACCAGTTAATCATGTTATATAACTCATTCCTGAGATTAAGATTCTCCCAATTTAAATCGGGTTGCTTACGAGAAAATACATGCAGATAATATTCGTTTGTTTCTTGATCAAACTCCCATGCAGATCCTTCAAAAATAGACGCCCAGTTATTAGGCTCTTCTCCCTCTTTTCCAGGGTGCCAAATATAATAATCTCTGTAAGGATTATCTTTCGACGATTTAGATTCGATAAACCACGGATGTTCATCGGAAGTATGATTAATGACTAAGTCCATTATTAACCTCATATTTCGTTTGTGTAATTCCGTTAATAAGTGATCGAAATCGGCCATATTCCCGAATTCAGGCATGATTTCTTGAAAATCTGAAATGTCATACCCATTATCGTCGTTTGGTGAACGGTAGATGGGGCAAATCCAAATCACATCCACACCTAGATCCTGTAAGTAATCCAGCTTCGAAATTATGCCCTGGATATCCCCAATTCCATCACCATTAGAATCTTTAAAACTTCTTGGATAAACTTGATAAACGACTGATTCTTTCCACCATGCTTGACTCATTGTTTTCCTCCTACATCTCTTAACGACTTAAACGTAGCAAACTACTTAACGGCACCTTCTGAGACCCCTTTAATAATTTGTTTCTGAGCAAAGAAATAGAAAATGATGACTGGAATGATGGCTAGCGTTAATCCAGCTAGTGCTAAATGCCATTGCTTCGTATACTCTCCAAAGAAGAAGAACATTTTAAGCGGGATCGTCGCATTCGCTTCGCCTAATACAAGTGACGGTAATAGATAATCATTCCAAATCCAAATAACATTTAAAATCCCGACTGTTACTGAAATAGGTTTGAGTAAAGGGAAGATGATGTACCAAAACAATTGAAAGCGATTGGCACCATCGATAATCGCTGCTTCATCCAGTGACTTGGGTATCCCGGTCATTGCCCCATGATATAAGAAAATCGATAGACTGCATCCAAAACCGAGGTACATGAAAATTAACCCGGCAGCATTCAGCAAATCCGCTTGACCGAAAAGGGAGACGAGAGGAATCATGACAGATTGAAAGGGAATCAGCATGGCTGCGACAAATACAAAGAAAATGATCCCACTCAGCTTACTTTTGTTACGTGCTAATGCGTACCCTGCCATAGCTGAAAACAAAATGATAATCGCGACACTGACACCAGTAATCAATAACGAATTAAACAACGATTTTAAGAATTCAAGGTCATGAAACGCTTGAACGAAATTCTCTAGTGCAAGCGATTTTGGTCGTCCCAGTACACCCGTGAAAATTTCTCTTTTCGTTTTAAAAGCATTCACAATCATAAGATAGAATGGTGCAATCCAGATTAACCCTAACACCAATCCTAGTACTTCTACGGAAAATAGACGTTTTCGTTCTTGATTCATCTTCATTACATATCTACCTCCCGCTTCTTATTGTAGTAGACCTGTGTTAAAGCAATCACTGCGACGATTAAAAAGAAAATAACGGCCTTTGCTTGAGCGTATGCCATTTCATTATCCGAGAAAGCTGTTCGGACAATTTCCATCGCAACCATTTGCGTTGAGTTAAACGGACCACCGTTTGTTAAGGAAAGGTTCTGATCATAAATTTTGAAAGCCATTGATAGCGTGAGAAACATGCTAACGGTAAAGGCCGGAGCAACAAGCGGGAAAGTAATACTCTTAAATCGCTGTAACGCACTTGCCCCATCAATTTTGGCTGCTTCAATTAAATCCTTAGGAATATTCTCAAGATAAGCGATATAAATAATCATAATGTAGCCAGCCATTTGCCAGGAGGTCAGAATCACTAGTCCCCAGAATCCCGTCTCCGGAGTTGAAAGCCATCCCTCCATGCCTTCAAGTCCAAGCAGGTTGCCGACATCTCCAAATACACTAATGAAAATAAATTGCCAGATAAATCCTAGAATCAATCCACCGATTAAGTTCGGCATAAAAAACACCGTTCGAAGCAAGTTATTGGATTTAATCTTTCGAGTCACGATCAAGGCTAGACAGAGCCCGAAGACATTTAGCAAAATCACCGTCACAATCGAAAATTTGACAGTAAACCAAATCGAATTCATAAATTCTTCTTCTTGAAACAGATTAAGATAATGTTCAAAACCTACAAATGATGTTGCCGTTAACCCATTCCAATCTGTAAAAGAAAAGACGAATCCATAGACAAACGGAACGACGACCACAATGCCAAGTGCTAAAATAACCGGTGACAGAAAGATCCAAAACCATTTATTTTGATTGTTCATGAATACCCTCCTTGATCGTTAAAAGCTGACGAAAGAATGCGCAACTAAAAGAGAAACGAACAACCCCTTGCGATGGATTGTTCGTATTCTTTTAACCATGGATTAGTTCCGTAAGTCTTCCCATTTTTGTTTCGAATCTTCTTCTAACTCATCCCATGTCATTTTTTCACTAAGGTATTTCTGGACGTTCCCTCCAAGGTATTCTCCCCATAAGCTAGGATAGCCGAGTAAGACCCATCCAGTCGTGTCGCCATTAGAAGAATAGGTATAGATTTCTTTTGAGATCGGGTCTGCAATTTTGGCTGTATCAAATCCTTCATATGCCGGAATGAATTTAAAATCTTTTAGGACTGCCTCTTTGCCAACTTCAGAGGTGTACATCCAATCAAGAAAGTCTTTAGAAGCCTGAATCACTTCATCGTCACTATTGTTGTTCACTGCCCAATAGTTAGGAATACCTACCGGAAGCTTCCCTTCTGAACCTTCCACTGGAATTGGCATAATACCAATGTTGTTTTCTGCAAACTCCTGGTCCATTTGCTCGACTGAAGGGTAAATCCAGTTCCCTTGCTGAATAATCGCTACCTTTTGTAGAGAAAAGTATTGTTCTACCTGTTGAGAGTAATCAAGGCTCAGGACAGGTTGGACGGAATATTTGGTTTGTAAATCTACCATTCTTTGTAACTCTTTTCCTTTTTCGAATGAGACGGATTCCGCATTATAAGCTTCTAGAACCTGCTGATTAAATTCGGGTGCTAAGAACACATTTGAAAGGTGGCTACCCGGCACCCATTTCTCTTTACCAGGGAAGGCAAATACCGCTTCAAGTCCCAACTGATCTTTTTGACTGTCGATTTCTTTTACTGCTTTCTCGAGATCTTCATAGGTTAGAATTTCTTCAGGATCAATACCCGCTTCTTTAAAGACCTTCTTGTTATAAATGAAACCGTACCCTTCCTGGTTAAATGGAAGCCCGTGCACTTCTCCATCTTTTGTAACAGGATCGAGACTACCTTCTAATGCCAATTCAGCTGCTTTCGTATCCGATAAATCACTTAAATATTGTTCAAAGTTAGCAGCCTCTGTTGGACCCGCAATACTAAAGATTTCGGGTTCTTCTCCAGACGCAAATTTCGTTTTAAGAGAACCAGCGTAGTCAGAGCCTCCGCCAACAGCTGTAATTTTGATATCCACATCCGGATTTTCTTTCTCATATTCAACTGCCAGCGCTTCAAACTGATCCTTGAACTCAACTTTACCCTGGAAAATTTCAATGGATAGTTTATCACCGTCTGATGAACTAGATTCACTAGATGAAAATGAACAGCCGCTTAATAATGCACTTGAGATCAGTAACGTTGAAACAATCGTTTTCCCTTTCAAATGAAACACTCCCCTTATATGATATCGGTTTCACAAAACATCAAAAAAATTTATACTAAAAATCCTTAGCAAATAGGGTTCTAGCAAATGAAGCTTTCCAATTCATCGACAATGTATTTCTGGTATCGGTTTCATAAATTCTCAAAAAAAATCGACCAATTGACTGCTCTCCTCACTCCCTTTTCTTGTTAATTTGTATTATAGGGTATTATGGTATCGGTTTCAAGGAGTTTTTTCAAAACTCTTTTTTTTACAGCTGATTAAGTCGACTTTCTTTCGATTAACTCTACAGGCAATTCGATGTTTTCAGGATTGCTGCTGTTTTCTTGCATCATTGTAACGAGCCCTTCTACCGCCTTCTTTCCCATTAATGAAATAGGCTGCTTGATTGTTGTTAACTTCGGATGGAGCATTTCAGCTAGCGGCTGATCGTCAAATCCTATTACCGCAAGATCTTCAGGCACTTTAACATTCTGGTCATTTGCTTCAATCATAACTCCTGCTGCTACCTCATCGCTACCTGTAAAGATGGCTGTAGGTCGATTATCCATTTGTAATATCTGTTTCAAAACTGCTTTTCCATCCTCAATCGAATGCTGATCAACAAAGATCCAGTTTGGATTCAACGATAATCCTGCCTCATTTAAGGCTTTTTGATAACCCTGGTTGCGGTCCTTGTCTTTTCCATCCTCAGCAAATAACCCTCCTGTACAGTAGGCAATTTTAGAATGGCCTTGTTCGATAAGATGCTTTGTACCCAAATAAGCCCCTTTAGACTGATCTACGCGAATAGAAGGGATCGTTGAATGATTTAAATACTCGTTACAGAATAGAATCGGCCCATACTGCGTATAGGAGTGAATGGTATCTGCGTCATTTTCAATTGCAGTCATGATAATCCCGTCGATTTGTCTTGTTTTTAATAAATTTAAAAAGGACAGTTCTTTTTCCTTGTTTTCGTTGCTTTGGAAGATCAAGACCTGGAAGTTATGTTCAAAAGCCGTTTGCTCAATCGAATTCACCAAATACGAAAAAAATGGGTTAACAATCCTTGGCACGATCACACCGATGGTACTTTTAAGCTGGCCTCTTAACCTTCTTGCGGCAGGGTTTGGATAATAGCCCAGTTCGTCCATCGCTTTTTGAACAAGTTCTCTTTTCTCTTTGGAAATGTAAGGATGATTATTAATCACTCTTGATACAGTGGACTTAGATAAACCTGATCGCTTTGCTACATCTGAAATCGTTACCAATTATAATCACTCCAACTCTAAAAATCTGAAACCAGTTTCATATTATTTTATCAACAATTAGAGAGAACTACCAGTCTTATCATAAATAAAATATTCCTAAACAATACTAGTTAACTGATCCTTAACAGAAAAAGTAGCTCCCCTTTGGATAAACTGTGACATATTTTAGCGGTACGTTCGAAAAGCGGAGGTTGAATTGACCTCTACTCTAATAAAAACGCCTCCTATCGATGAAAGGATAGAAGGCGTTTGAAATAATGTTATCGATACATTTTCTTCCCTCACGCAACAAAACGACACTTCGGAAAACTAGAGCACCCGAGAAATTCTCCTTTTTTTCCCATTCGCTTCACCAGCTGCTCTCCACATCTTGGGCAAATATTCGCATTCACCTTCGTCTGGTTGATCTCTTTCTGCTTCCTGATACCCTCAACGTGAGCCCGTTGAACTTCCATGATATGCTCTTTATCGCGCTTTTGAAGCACTTTTAATTTCACTCGAATTTCCTGTTGAGCAAACAAGGAAAGAACCTTACCAGGATATTGATCCACGACCCTTTTTAGGCCCTCAGGATGAATCACATCGCTCTTAGTGAACGGCTCTTTCAATTTAAGCTCAGAACGATTCGTAAAAATCACGACGGAGTAATAAGGAATATCGGAAAAATTCTCTCCCAAAAAGGCTTTTAGTGACTCAATGTGACCATAGTTTTGATGAAGGGGATTTTGAAATCTCTGCTTATGCTTATAGATGGTTTGGGTCCAGTAAGGTGCTTTCTCACTTCCAAAAATCCAGCCCTCATAATTCTTCGTTTCAATCACAAAGAACCCTTTATCCGTCACCATCACATGATCAATCTGACTGGTTGTGCCGTCACCCTTTGGTATGTATAGATCATGGAAAGCGGAAATCTGATAGCCTTTATATTCAGCCAGTTTCTCAATATACTTCCGAACAAGGTTCTCCCCTGCTTCTCCTTTAGAGACCCTGTGCTTACCTTTAAGAAGAGCTTTAATGAAAAGAAAGGGAACCACTACGAAAATCAAAAGAATTAATAACAAAAATTGAAAAAATAAAAATAACATAAAGATTGCTCCTATCTACCGATTGATAACCTACATTTATTTCCATCGGTTTGGATAGGAGCAAAGTTTAGATATATACACGAATTTCCTCAATTTTTTCCACAAATCATTCAAATGGTAAGGTCAGTAATAACATTCATGATTTCTTTAGGTCTATTAAACATTTTTATTATATACAACTTCAAAACTCAACTTTCTGTCAAATGATTTGGATGAGTCACCTTTTCCAATTTTCCTACCCAAGATATTTGCTAAAGCCATTATTAAGAATCACTCCATTACACCTAGTTTTCAATAGAGTGTTCAATAAAGTTAAAAAATCATTGGCAAGTACGGACAGCATTCTTATACTTCCACTTCTTCACCGTAACCCATCACAATGACCTTTGTGTTAATTCCTGTCAGTTCATTTGCCAGTTCGTTATCTTTATCCATCATATTTTGAACAACAGGGAACGCATTCAATAACCCCTGCAGTGTTTTAGGTTGCGGGGCGGTTTCTTCCGTTGGGAATGTGTGGCTTGGAATAACGGTTTCGACGTTTAAAAGATGTTTCACAGCATACGCCGCTTCCTTTGGCCCCATCGTGAATTGACCAGACGACGACAGAATTGCGATGCTCGGTTGATAGACCTCTTGAATCAACTTCATGTCCATCATGAGTGCAGTATCACCTGAATGATAAAGGGTATGATCATCTGAGAAATCAAAAACATAACCTGCCGCTTCGCCTGCATAAATCGGCGTACCCTCTGTTTCCTTGTAGCTCGATGTATGTTTCGCTTGAACCATTGTAGCTGACATGTCTTCTAACTGGACAGTCCCACCAAAATTCAGGGGAAAAGCATTTTTTACATTATCTTGCATCAGTATCATCGCAAGTTCGTATTGGGCAACAATGAGGCAATCAGGGTTGTGTTCAAGTAATTTTCCCAAGCCACTCGTATGGTCGAAGTGCCCATGTGTTAAAAACACCGCATCGATGCTTTTCATAAATGCCTCAGTTTGGTATGCATCCGGACACCCCGGGTTCATATCAAAAAATGGGTCCACCAAATACCGCTTTCCGTTCTTACTCGTTAACACATACATCGCATGACCTAATCGTGTGATTTTCATTTAAATCCCCCTTTTAGTAATCATACATGTCCTACTTCTAAGTCGACGGATTTGTGTTACTAGACACCCTAATTAGATATCAACACTTTCTCATTAATAAATGTAAACAACTCTACATATGCAAACTTCATATAAAGTGTCAGGATAATATTTCTACATGCTGATAATGTAATCCTTGTTAGAATTGTTCAATTAACAGAAAAAGGAACTTCATCCAAATAATTTGAAGTTCCTTTTTATTAAACAAATTTGTTATTTACTAAATACAAACGATGGATTTTAAGAAAACCAATTGATGCCAATATAGGCTATCAAATACTATTTAAGACGATCAATAATTCTTCCCCATCCATTTTTTTCAGTAGCATAATAATCACCTTTTTTATAAGTACCACCAATTACTTCAATGGATGCAAAATCCTCCAGAGGTGTAGTCGAATCTCCCCCTAACTTTACTTTAATTGAACCACTTTGTTCATATTTCGTTTCAAAATCAGGAGTTGTATCTCTTGCAATCACATTTTGGTAAATGACACCCTTCCCCTCTGGATGTGGGACGGTTTGTAAATTTAAATGAGGAGTAAATTCCACACCTGGAAGTTCGATTTCTTCACTCTTTCGATCAAACTCCAAGGTAAGTATTTCTTTTCCCTTTTTAATTGCTTTTGCGATAACTTTATCTTCCCTCTCCTCAAGAAAAAGCTCCGCATACTTTTTAGGGTATCCCCAGAGTTCTCGCCCTGCCGCTATAGCAAAGTCTTCATTTTCATATTCAAATAAGTAATGTCCACCTACCACGTCTTTGTATCTTGCTGGAACTACAATTGCACAATCCAGAAATGACCCTTTATCACAGTTCCCAAAATCGGATATTGTAATAGCAATAATATTATCAACATATTCAAATGGTGTTGGTTCTAAATACTTCTGGATAATCTCTTCCTCAACTCTAGCGAATGCTGTTACAGTTCGGTTGTCTCTACATTGATAAGGAACGAAGGGATCAGGGATAAGTGGTGATTGAACAGGGACATTACTTCCGCTTTTTACATTTACAGTCATAAATAAGATTCCTCCATTATTGTTAGTTTACGTTTTTAAACTCTTCCTTACTTAATTTCAAATTCACTTTAGTAAATTTACTAATAATTAATATCGCTGCGATAGAAGCTAACGCACCAGGTATAAGTTCATATAAGTAAGCGGAATACGGTGTGTTTTTCCAAACAATAGTGACTACAGCACCAGTCAGCATACCTGTAAATGCTCCCCACTTAGTTACATTTTCATAGTAGAGACTCAAAATTAGCAGTGGTCCAAATGCTGCTGCAAGACCTGCCCAAGCGTATAAAACAAGTGTAAATACAGCTTCGATATTTAATAATGCAATAGATGTCGCAACAATCCCTAACCCGACCATCGTTAATCGACTAATCATTAAATATTGCGAATCCGTTAGCTGCTTCTTCTTAAAACTTTTCAGAATATCACTGGCAATTGCCTGTGTAGCAACCATAACCTGTGAAGAAAAGGTAGACTGAATGGCAGCAAATATCGCTCCCAATACAATCCCGGCCAGTATAGGTGGCATCAATTCTGCAGTCATCTGTGGAAAAACGTATTCCGCATCATCAAGATTCGGGATGACTATTCGTCCAATTAAACCAAGCAAATTGGAGCCTGTCATTACGATAATCACCCAAATCATAGCAATCATAGACCCTTGTCTTATGGTTTGATCATCTTTAGCAGAAAGAAACCGTTGTACGATATGAGGTTGTCCTGGACCTCCAAGTCCAAACACAACCAATCCCATGATCACTCCGAACGCTGCTGCGCCAGTTGAACCTCCACCACTAGAAAGGAGAATGGGATCGATGCTACCTATTTGCTGAAAAAATTGATTCCAACCTCCTAATTGAACAATCATGTAAGCTGGAAATAATACAAGGACTCCAATCATAATGAACCCCTGCACTACATCAGTCCATACCACCGAACGATAGCCTCCGAATATGGCATACCCAATTACAAATGCAGCACAAAGAATTAAACCAAGACTAAAATCCAAACTAACAATTGCATCCAGTGCTTTACCGGCTGCTGTTAATTGTGAAGCCATATATGCAACAAAAAATAATACAATGATAATACTCGTTGTTACTTTTAGAAGATGGCTTTTGTCATTGAATCTCTTTTCGAAATAATCAGCAAGACTTAGACTATTGTTTTCTTCTGTAGCTTTTCTAAGTCTAGGAGCAACAATGAACCAGTTTAAAAGATAACCAACAATGAAGCCTGGAAGCATCCACATAGTAGATATACCAGCTGAATAGGAATAACCAGCAGCTCCAATGAATATCCATCCACTCGTATCAGTTGAACCGGCACTAATAGCAGTAGCAACAGGACCAAAACTCCGATCACCTAAATAATAACCCTCCTCACTCTTTGAAATGAACCTTTCGGCCGCGACACCAATAACAAAGACTATGATCAAGTAAATAATAAAAGTCGTTATCAAGAATGCCTCGCCTCCTTCTTCTCGATCCATTTAAGCAAACCATACGTGGTAACAATTCCAACAACAGGAACGATGATATAAAAAAATGGTACTAGAAAAGGCACTTCGCTCAATCATTCCACCCCCGTATAATATTTTCAACTCAACTATATATTAAGCAAGTTTCATGCCAAAATTAAAAGTTGATAGAAAGAGTGCATTCATCAGCTGGGTATGGCAATCACTCATAAAGCTACTAAAAAAACTACTCATTTTAGAGTAGTTTTCGATTTAGCTACTTCCTCTTGGAGGTTATATTTTTTCACTTTCTTATCCAACGTTTGCTGTGGAACATCCAGTTCTCGTGCCGCTCTTGAAACATTGCCTTCCGATTTTTTTATCGCTTCTTGAATTAATCTGGATTCAAGTTCCTCAACTTCTTTTTTCAAAATAATTCTATCCTTTTTTAAATAGTGATCATTGCTTGATTTTATTGGCATACTCAAAATGGAATGTGGTTGAACGTCATTTAAGCTAAGGTAATCTTTTGTTGTAAGATTCATTCCTCGTTCTATCATATTTTTTAATTCTCGTATATTACCAGGCCAATGGTACTTATAAAAAAACATCATTGCTTCTTCTTCGACATGTTGCACTCCTTTATCTAGAACCCTGTTGAACATTTCAACAAAATAGTTAACCAAACCTGAAATATCTTCCAATCGATTTCTAAGTGGCGGAACTTCTATCAAGAGCACATTCAACCGATAATAAAGATCTGCCCTCATTTTCCCTACCTTCACAAGTTCCGATGGTTGGACGTTCGTTGCAGTAACCAATCGAACTTCAACTCCCCGCTCTTTCAAATCTCCTACTCGGCGTACCTTTCCTTCCTGAAGAACTCGTAACAATTTTGATTGGAGAGAAAATGGCATTGAATTTATTTCATCCAGAAACAAAATCCCCCCACTTGCAAGTTCGAATAACCCTTCACGATCTTCGGCCCCAGTAAAACTCCCTTTAACTGTTCCAAATAATATACTCTCAAGTAATGACTCGGGGATCGCAGCACAATTCTGTATGACTAAAGGAATATCCCTATGCCTACTTGCATGCTCATGAATTTCTTGAACAATCAATTCTTTCCCAGTCCCTGTCTCGCCATAAATTAAAATTGGTGATGGGCTAGATGCTACTTTTGCGATTAAATCTTTAAGGTACTTCATTTCAGAACTCTCACCAATCATTTTCGATGCCATTCCATTGTGCTTATTACCGTTGAAATTCGAGTCTTTCCTCAACTTCTTTATTTCATTCAGTTTTTCAGACATACTTTGTAATCCTGATACATCTGAAAAAATTTCGTAGACTCCAATGATATTGCCATTTTTATTAATTGGATAGGTGGAAGTAACTGTTGTCTTCCTTTCACCCTTATTCGTAACAAAAGTTTGTATACGGTCTTTAATAGGTTTACCGGTCTCAAATACATTAAGAACTGTACTATTTTGCTTACTTAAGCCAGGAAAGATTTCAAATAGACTTTTCCCCAACAAAGTCGCAACAGGAAACCCCATTTCCTCAGCCGATTCATTTATATAGATTGCATTATATTCTGAATTCACGACAATGACTCCCTCTCTCATAGCCGAAAAAACTTCGCTGATAAAATTTTCATTTCTAAGTAACTTACTTTGATCTAAATCTTTTTCCATCATTCCTACCCCCCTCAAATTTCTACTCTAATTAAATCATACTACATTTAATAATTGATTTGACGGGCCTAATTTCTATCTGTTATCTCCTTATATTTAGCTTATATAAAATCGTTTATATTGATTTAAAAGTTTACGACATAACGTTATTATTATGTAGCATTGGGTACCAGATAAAAGCAAAAAAGTACAAAGCAAAAAGACGAGAAATCATCTCGCCTTCCTCTCAAAATGGTCATGCAAACGATATTCACATATCTCTTTCATCCATTTATAAAGAACATCATTCTCTTCTGGATCCACTACCAAATCAAACGAAAAAGTACCATTATCAAATACAACCCAGCCCTTAGAACTCCCACTCCACTTCGTCATAGGCATTTTGGCAATTAAACTAGCTACCTTACTCTCATCATAATCCCACAAAGCACGAGATGCCTTATCCGAAAAATCAATTTTCCTTCGATATTCTTTCTCCGTCAAATACTGATGGAAATAGGGGGCGACTTCTTCTGGAGTGACGGAGGTTAACCAATTCTCCATTCCCCTACTTAACATGTATTGAAAAACGATCATCTTATAACTTTTTGCCATTCCTGTTCGTTCTACTTCCTTGATCCAGTTTTCATAAGAATTGTATACTTTTTCTTCGAAAGAATCCAACTCCCCTCCCCACTGCAGAAATCCTGGATAAGAGCCGAATTCCTGTCGATAATCTCGGCTATTTTCTCTACCATACAAATGAAGTTCTAAATAACTTGGACGTCTACCAAGCTCTAATTTCAAATCTTGATACCCATCTACTAGCTTCTCTTTTCTCGGCTGCTTCTTCTTTTTTAGCTCTTTTAGTAGATTGATTACTTTTAGATCAAGATTTAATTCACAATTTGCAGGTACAACTGGCTCAATTGTTTTCCTCTTACCTGATTGCTCTGGCGAAGTATCAAGCAATGAAAGTTTAATATCCGCATTTCGATAGTTTCCAATCAAATCAATGATATTGCAGTATTCTTTTCCATTAAAAAGTCTGAGTCCTCTTCCAACCTGCTGTGTGAAAATCGTTAATGATTCAGTTGGCCTTGCGAATAAAAGGGTATCTACTGGTGGAATATCTACCCCCTCATTAAATAGATCGACTGTAAAGATAATATCGACATCACCAGTCGTTAATGCATCGATCGCATCTTTTCTTGAGTAATCCCGTGACTTTGAATGCAAGCTTATCGCTTTGTAGCCTTTGTCATTAAAATATTCTGCCAGAAAATTCGCTTGTACAATAGAGGAGCAAAATCCAAGTGAACGTGACTGCTTGTGCTCTAGCCATGCACGAAAGATTTTATCCGCTACTTCATCTTTTAACTGTGCTGCTAGTAACTCTTCTTGATCATACTTATTACCAAGCCAAGTAACTTTTGAATAATCCGTTTCATCATACACACCAAAATACCGAAAAGGCGTTAACCAATCGTTCTGAATGGCCTCAATAAAATGCATTTGATACGCCACATTACCGCCGCATATTCCATAAACATCTTTACTATCCATACGATCTGGTGTTGCAGTAATTCCAAGTAAGAATGATGGTGTGAAATAATCGATGATTCCCTGATACGAATTCGCTGCAGCATGGTGAAACTCATCTACAACAATCAAGTCAAATTCATCTGGCTTAAATTGCTTCAAATTCTTCTCCTGGCCAATTGTAAAAACAGAAGCGAACAGCATTTCAGCCTTATCTTTCACCCGTCCATTGTAGATACCAGTCGAACGATCAGGAAGGACATGCTGGAATGAATTCTTCGCCTGATACAGAATCTCTTCTCGGTGCGCAATAAATAGAACGCGTTTAAAAGAACGAGCGAAGAATCCAGCAAGATAGGTTTTCCCGATACCAGTAGGCAGGACAACCATTGCCCTTGAATACCCTTCATCTACAGTCGTTTCAAGTGCCTCCAAAGCCTCCAGTTGAGCTGGTCTCGGTTCAAGAACACTTTCAGTTTCTGTTTCGTATGGTAATCTACTTTCGTGAATCGTATTAGTTTGGTGAGGAGTACCAAGAGTCATTTCCACTTCTTCTAACTTGCTCCATTTTTGAAGAAGATCCGGATGCTTCTCATGGTACTGCTCATAGCGCTGCCTATATAATTGAATCGATTCTTCATTTAATGGAATGGTATCGTCGTGGTAAAACGTATGTAAAAATAAATCTTCCGCTTCCTGGTATGTTGATGGCGAGCTACTTTCAGGTAAGAACAGGTTCCACTCCACACCACTGGTTAGAGCCGATCGTGATAGATTAGAAGAACCAACTAGGAAAGAACCCGTATCTGACTCACTTCCGAATAAGTACGCTTTTGGATGAAAGGAGCGCCCATTGCTTTGATATAAGCGAAGCTCAATGCCTTCCAATTCTAGTAACCTTTCAAGGGCATCCGGTTGTGTGACGAATAAATAATCACCTGCACAGAGCTTAACTGTCTTTCCTGTCGCTAACGCTGATTTCAAATGCTGATAAAGAAGGTCTACCCCTGACTTCATTACGAATGAAGTCAGGATATAAATCGAATCAGCTGACTCGATTTCTGGTACAAGGTGATCAATTAATCTTTCTGTAACAAGTTGAATCTTACTCATCTTCCACATCAATCAGATAGATCTTTTCTTCAAACCCGCCACGCTTTTCTTTCTTCTCTTTTCGTACCTGTTCAAGTTCTTCATACGAAGAATGATGTACCGTCGTAAGGGCATGGATTAATTCAAGGATATCCGCTAGTTCCTCAATAGAATGGCTATCTCCATCTGCTTCAAGGTACTCCTGAAGTTCTTCTTTTAATTTTGATTGGAGTTCTTCCTTATATTCGAAGTCATTTAACGTTGTGATATTAAAGTCTTTCCCAGTCGCTTTGATGATCTCTGGGATACGGTCTCTAATTAATTTGTTGTAAGTTGGCATTGTCATCCACCTTTCGCATTTTAATGTAATTCAATGATAATATAGATGGAGTAATTATGATAAAGGAGTTGCTAACAAATCATGAAAAAAGTAAAAGTCGTCGGTGCGGTAATTCGCAACAAACAAGATGAATTCCTCTGTGCCCTTCGCTCCCCAACCATGTCTTTACCAAACTTATGGGAGTTTCCAGGTGGGAAGATTGAAGAAGGCGAAACACCTGAACAAACGTTAGTACGAGAAATTGAAGAAGAACTAGACTGTCAAATTACGGTTCAAGAAAAAGTAGTAGAAGTTGTTCATGAATACCCAAACGTCATTGTTAATCTACTTACATACGAATCAACTATTATTAGCGGTGAGCCCAAAGCAAAAGAACATGCTAAGTTGGAGTGGGTTCCAAAGCGTGATTTACGTTCTCTTGAATGGGCTCCCGCTGATATTCCAACAATCGATAAGCTTTTATCGAATTAAATCAATAAATAAATCCTCTGGCACGGGATGATGAAGCCTCCACTTAATACTCATCGGCTTGTCTCCATGACTTGAGACATAGTCGATCTCTCCTAAGTAGGTAAAAGGCAACGTTATCTCGTGCATTTTATTAAACTTCCTTACAAACAAGTGAATGTGAATGCCTTTTTCCTTATGGTTAATGTATGCTTGTCCAACAGATGAACTGTGAGACGTTTGGTTCTGGCTTTGCCAATGGAAGTGACGCTGATCGATAAAATAATCCTTATAATTAAGGTGGTCCGATACCGCTTCATCCTTGTTTAAGTTAATGAAAAGGAGATAGTGGTTCCCTACTCGACTTACACCCTCACGCCAAGTTCCTTCCTGGACACCTGCTTGAAACAAAAAGATCAAATCATTTCGCGAATAGTTTTGATAACGAATCACACGCTCACCTTCTCCCAGAAAACGATCTGGTTTAAACGTACGACGAAACTCCACAATTCCATATTCTATCCGTTCCATGAATTTTTCATGAACAGCCTCAATCGATAAGGCTTCAGATAAGCGCTTATCTATCCTAAAGCCTTCATTTTCAATAATGCCAATCACATGCTTGTGCTTTTTATAGCCCTGAGTTAACTTCAGCATTGCATCATGAATTAAGCTACGATGTTTTTCTTCATCCGGTAGAATACCGAAACGACGCTGGATAATACGAAAAACGTCTGACTGATGAACAACAGGAACCTCATTTGCTGCCTCCAAAATGGCTAACTCATACGGCCACTTTAGTGGATACATATTCTCCATTCGCTCAAACAGCTCACTTACCTGTTCATTCTCTAAAATAACTTCATCTTCATTAGAAAGATCCTTCATTTTTTTCTTCGTTTTCACCCAAGATCCTAATCGCTTCACAAAGAAATGCAGGTTCGGGGCACTCTCAGAATAAAGAAAGTCAATCACCTCTGGGGATCTTCCAAGCTCTCGCTTAAACTGTGCATAGAGACTTGTTAACATCGAAAGCAAATCCATACGAATACTATCGATCTTTTCTAAAATACGCTTTTGAGAAACTTGGTCAAGGTCAACATAAGAAGCGCCTGGTAGATCAGCAAACTCATGCTGAACAGCAATCCGAAGTGAATCCTTATCAAATGCACGTGAGTTGGCTTCCCCTGCAAGCGCCAAAGGAACGATAAACGACTTTTGGTAGTTTCCGATAAAGTCGAGAATGGTAACAAACTCTTTCCCTTCTACCTTTCGTAAACCTCTTCCAAGCTGCTGAATAAACACCGTTGAGGATTCAGTTGGTCTTAGAAATAAGATCAGATTGAGTCGTGGAATATCTATTCCCTCGTTAAAAATATTCACTGAGAAAATCATTTGCAGCGGATCTTCGGTATCTTCAAGCCGCTGAATGACCTGACTTCTATACTCAGGAGAATCATTTCCTGTGAGCACCGTAGTCACATAGCCTAAACGGTTAAACGATTCGCTCATAAACATCGCATGCTCAATCGTTGCACAGAAGCCTAATCCAATAAGCTGCTCCCCATCAAACCCATAACGCTTGATCATTTCATGGACATAATCGACACGCTCTTTTGTCTTTAGCGCTTTTACAAGTTGGCGTTCTTCTAATAACCCATTCCGCAATCCTATTTCATTGTAATCCACCGTATCATCAGCTAACCCAAAGTAATGAAACGGTGCCAGTAATTCCGCTTCAAGAGCATCGCGTAATCGTATTTCATACACTACATTGTAATCACAAAGTGCCAGCACATCCCGACCATCCATTCGTTCAGGAGTTGCTGTTAACCCTAGCAAAAAGGTTGGTTCAAAATATTGCAGGATCTTCAAATAGGTTGGTGCCTCAGCATGATGAAATTCATCGACGATAATATAATCAAATTCATTCGGATGAAACTGATGAAGCGACTGATCAGAGTGTAGCGACTGAACGGTACTAAATAAAAACGGTTTATGTATGTCTTTTTCTTTTCCAGTTAACTTCCCACATAAATGACTGTTGTTAAACACCTTTTCAAAAGTTTCCTTCGCGTTGTCGAGCAGTTCTTCCCGATGTGCGAGAAAAAGCATGCGCTTAGGATTCACTTCAAAAACATCAAAGGCAGACAAATAGGTTTTTCCCGTTCCTGTTGCTGCAATCACAACACCTTTACGATTGCCATTCTCTCGTGTTTGCTTTAGAGCTTGTAACGCCTTCTTCTGCATTTCATTTGGTTCAATGTCAGGATGAGGTGAGTAAGAGACGTTACTTTCTGCCACTTGTGAAATTTGGAACGACGGCAGGATGACTGGCTTCGTTTCCTTTTCCTTTTCATCTAAATGCTGCTCATACCGTTCAAGCAATTCCTCTGTTAATACGTGTGACCTCTTATCATCCCATGCCTTCTGAAACTTTTCCATCGCCTGTTTATAGATTGGTAAATAGCTAGAATCCGGAACCTTCACATTCCATTCATGCCCATTAATCAAGGCAGCATGTGATAAATTGGATGAACCAATGATTCCCGTATGTAATCCAGAAGCACGTTCAAACAAGTAAGCTTTTGTATGAAATGACTCTCTCCCAGAATCAAATATGCGTACTTCTACATTCGAAAACTCAAGCAGCTTGCGTAATGCCTTTGCTTCCGTAACGTTCATATACAATGAGGTTAATATCCTCACCTTTATCCCACGTTGATGCAATTCTGTTAATGGTCGAATCAGCAGCTGTAAGCCAGACATGCGAATGAAGCTCACCATAAAGGACACCGAATCAGCTGTTAGCATTTCAAATTTTAATGATTTAAATAGGTTTTTCATCTTCTGCTTTTCGTTTGAGATTAATTCTATTGAAGATAAGTATTGGTTTTCTAGCTCAGGGATTTCTTGGTTATCATAGCGATAGAGAATGTTTGATAATGGTAAGGTAAAATCATCACTTTCATGTCCAACAAGCTGGAGAACTTGATGAGTAAATGCAATCGCCTCATCTAAGTTCCCGCCTTCTAATAAGCTCTCGAATTTCTGACCAAT
Source organism: Bacillus sp. N1-1 (assembly GCF_009818105.1). Classification (NCBI taxonomy): domain Bacteria; kingdom Bacillati; phylum Bacillota; class Bacilli; order Caryophanales; family Bacillaceae; genus Bacillus; species Bacillus sp. N1-1. The sequence goes on along the minus strand of NZ_CP046564.1, from coordinate 1,246,707 downwards.
TGCGAGAGCACTCTGATGGATAAGGCTTCTGTGTATTCGACTGGTAGTAATGGGGATTGTTTTAGATTAGTTGGGTAGTGTTTGTTGATTCGTTTTAGTTCTTCGTGTGTGCCTTGTTTGTTGGTCATAGTAATCATTCCTTAGATCTAATTTCCTATCTAGATTTTTAATTTTAAGTAAAAGTAATAGATAAGATATACAAAATTAATTTTTTCTAAGAAAAGCAGTTGTTATTTATTCTTTTCTCTTCCATAGTTTGACAGATAGCGGATGTTTTTTAATAAAGCTTAAAAAATACTTTATCACAAAAAAGCACAGGACCTTTTTACAGCACCCTATGCTTTAAGTATCAACCGGCCATAACTCTTCTTTAAATTCCCGCTTAGGTTGCATATGTTATTGACCAGCGTGTCATTCAGGACGTCTTGAAGAAATTCACTTTTCATAGCTTCATAGATAATCAATGAGCTTCACTCCATATCTCTTCTATTTCATTAAGTGTTACGTTCGAGCCACTCTTTTCTAAAGGTACATCTTTCAAGAAATCCTGTATTGTTACGTACTTTCCTTCTTCACTAGAAATACTAAATATGTAATCCCTCTATCTTACATTCTGGCTATTATGCTAAAAGAAGCATTCTATCTTAGCTAAAATACCTTCGAATCGTTTCCTTCATTTCCTCTTTATTCTCTGCAAACTGACGATGTCGATGGCCATTTCCTCCAGAAGGATGTGGAAATCCGTTCACGATGGAGTTTGTTGAAATCAAGTTACTTTTAGCTAGATGCATCAGTACTTTTGTTACATTGACACCTAAAGGCACGATTAATGGATCGTTTAATTTCTCTAACTCGATTGGTAGATGGTTCAAGGCGTATCGATGCAGCACTTCCGTTTTTAATATGTTTGGGGTGGAGCCACTAAAGTTCTTTCCTTTACAGAATACCGGATAAGGCAGAACAGAAGTCGTTTGGACGAGATGACTGGCGGAACCAAACAGCTCACTTGTAGAGTCCAGGTTTAAGTATTGATGTAGTTCCAATTCATCTAACATCGTAATCAAATTTTTCCTCATTGGACCTTCGAAACTGGAATGATTCTTCACCTTTTGTAAAACCTCTTCATCTCCAATTTCTTCATGTTTATTATTCCAAACCGTTTCAAATGATTTTTTCATCTGATGAAGTCCAGGCGTAATTCCGACAATCACGATTTTTGCATGTTCATTTACGTGTTCAAACGGGGCATAATACATTTCCAAGTTCTTTTTCTCGTCTCGTTCAAGTAAGAAAGTTTCGTTCATTACTTCTTCCCGATCAGCAGGATCTGTTAGGGAGTGAATCGATTCTTTGAAGCTAGTAAATTTTGAATAAGTAGCGATTGCCATTTTAACCCTCCCAAATAATTGCTTCCATATGTAAGATGCCTATATTTTTGGATTCAATTTTTCGATACTACCTTTCAGCTTTCTATTTTTTTACACCCTTTCTTTTATCTTACTATTGCTATAAGTTAATCGAAAGGATTATTGAATGAAAATGCACGATTCAATAGGAAAATGACCCTTTAGTTTAATATCTTTCTCCCGCAAGAAGCCCTCCTGGTTCAGGCGTTCCAGGAGGGCATTTCTCATATTGATTTTCTATCCAACACTTCTATAGTACTTATACCTCTTTAATACCAATACGCCTGCAATAAATAGCAATAGTGATAAGATCGTCGTGCTACCGATGACAACCCAAGCTGATTGGGTCCATTGTTGTTCGACTAAAACCTTCGTCGCTTCTCCTCGTATGTTTCCTGGGCTCCAGTCCATGAATTTCGGAAGTAGTGACGTTAGCAGGCTGATCAGCGAGAGGAAGAGAATACTGACACCGGCTATTCCTCCATTATGCTGGATGATTGTTCCGACAAAAATCGTAACGGAGACGACGAAGAGAACCCAGAAGCAGTAAATGACTAGACTGCTCACCATGAGCTTCCAGTCTACTGAAGTAAACAATAAATTTGTATAATACCAAGTGAGGCAGTAGCTTAATAGGAGTGATAAGAACAAGAGGGCAAGCTGGGCCACAGTTTTACTGCCTAAGTATTGCCACTCGTTAACGTGTCTCACCATAACAAGCGTAATGGAGCCGTTTTGTCGTTCCTGAGCAATCACATTCATGGTTGCGAGAACGAATAGAAGGGTACCAATCGTGCCATATTGAGACAGGGCACCGCTCAATACTTCTTCACCCGTAGGTGTCGGGATCGTGATACTAGCTCCTTCTGGTAGATTACCCGCCATATCGAGAATTTGTGGCATGTAGTAACTTGTTAAGGGTTGCGAGATGCCGATAATCATCAGTACAACCGGAAGCCAGATCCATTTGCCATTCCGCATTAGCTCGATAATTTCTTTGTGTAGTAGCGTTAGAAACCGGTTCATTGTCTCACAACCTTCATATAAGCATCTTCTAATGAATCATGCATCATTTCAAAGTGAGTTACTGCTCTATTCCGGTTAATGAGCTCCTGTAACAGCTCATTTGGGTGAACATGCTCAGGAAGTCTCACCTTTACTGTTTTAAGATCAATGTATTCATAAGCTTCAATGATTTCAAGCTGTTCGATGATTCCGTTCATCGGTTCTTCGGTTTGTAATTTAATTGGCAATAGATCAAATTCTTTACGTAAAGAAGGTAATGCCCCTTTCCACTTTAAACAGCCATCTTGCAGAATAAGGACTTCATCGCAAATTTGCTCTGCATCGTGTAAGATATGGGTCGAAAATAGAACCGTCATGTTCTGTTTCAGTACTTCGATCAGTTGTAAAAAGTCTCGTCTTCCTTTTGGATCGAGCGCAGATACCGGTTCGTCTAGAATGAGAAGCTTCGGTTTGTGAAGCAAGGCCTGCGCTAACCCGAGGCGCTGTTTCATTCCCCCAGAAAAGCCACCGATTTTTTTAGTCATTGCTTCTTCTAAGCTAACGAACGTTAGCACCTCCTCTACGCGATTATGAAGCTCTGACTTTGGTATCGATGATAGCTTACCGGCGAAAGAAAGAAACTCTTTGGCTGTCATCCAATTAAAAAAGGATGGATGCTGAGGTAAGAAGCCAATCAATGGCCGATAGTCTTTGTTTTGATATCCCTTAAATTGTATGGATCCCGAGTCAGGTGTGAGCATTCGAGCTAACATTTGCAACGTCGTAGTTTTGCCAGCACCATTAGGACCTAATAGTGCCATGCAGCTTCCCTCCTGAATGGTGAAGGAGAGATTCGAGACAGCTTTTTTACCTTTAAACTGTTTCGATAGTTTGTCGATTTTAACAAGCATGTTTCCCACCGTCCTAACTGTTTTTACGTCCGATCACAAAGTAAAGAATTGCCCCAAATAGATTCACAAAGAGAATAAGAAGGATCCACATCCATTTTGGTCCGTTTGTTTCCTTTTGTTTGATACAGCTGACAAGTGCTGAAATGGTTAAGATCCCCTGCAAAATCAGCAACGGCGCAACTAACGCCCAGTTTATATCGTTCAAGATTTCCATTTTTTCACCTCTTCCCCTTTAGCCTTCGTTTATATGGCCAAACGACGAACAGCAAGTAAAATAACGTTGGCATCGGTAATTGAATCAATCCCCAGATCCCCCATAGCCATGGGTAACTCCCTTTTTTCTTTGCATCTACAAAGAGAAGCATACTTTGCGTTAGTAACAAGAGAATAAGAATGGGAACAAAGACGTAGAGCTCAAGGTTTGTCATGGCCGAACATTCCTTTCTTATTCACTTTCTTATAGGTAAAATAAACAGCAAAAGGAGCAATCAGGCTTGCAACGATCTGGAAGTACAAAAAGAATAGTGGAGCTTCGAAAAGACTTATCATAACTACGGTTAAGATTACGAACGCTGTTAACAAAAAGAGCGCACTTTCGATGTAAAACGCTTTTTTCTTTTTTTGTTGAAACAGTACTAGTTGCTTCTCCATATCAATCTGAGAAAGTGATTCTTTTCCAAGATCATCGATATGCTGCCAATCCTGCTTGAGGTGTTGAACGATCTTTTCTTCTTCCTTCACGGCGTATCCAACTCCTTTCGTAACTTCCGTAAACCTGTATGCACCCTGGATTTCACTGTCCCTGTACGTATCCCGAGCATTTTCCCAATTTCATCATAAGAGTAGCCATAATAATGCCGTAACAAGATCGGAACTCTCAGCGTGGAGTCTAACGTATTAAAATCTGTGAAAAGATCGCTCCAATTCATTCCTTTTGTACTCGAGTCCCACGCTAGCTTTCGCGATAAGGTACGCTTCTCTTCATCAACCCATTTCTTTTCTCGTTTTTCTTTCCGAAGCATGTCAATGTAAAGCCTAGAAGCGATCGAAATCATCCACGTCGAGAACTTCCCATCTCCTTTATAAGAAGAAAGTTTCACATAACACTTCATCATGGTTTCCTGAGCAAGATCCACGCTAGTCTCTTCATTTAAGGTTAGCTTTAAAAGATATTTGTAGAGGAAAGCATAATAGCACTGAAAAAGCTGAGTGAACGCATGATCGTCTCCGCCTTGTGCCTGCAGAATTAATTGAATCTCCTCCTCGCGTTCCATACAACCCTCTCCTTTACCTGCATCTATATGACGCTGACCGCTCCGAAATCGTTCATTTGAATTAAATTTATCCAAAAATACCTTTTCCACAAATGATACATAAAAAGCTAACTTCCGTCTTTCGAAGTTAGCTTTTCCTCTCTTTCTTTTTCCAACACTTCAAAACATTGAAATGCTCTTAATTTCAGAGAAATAAGTGAAATGGGGGGCGTGTTGCTAACAATTTGTAGTTTTAATTCACCTGTTAAAAAGCTAGCTCTCCATTCAATTGCACCTTTAGAGGTTTAAATCCATATAACCTACCTTTTCACCGTGTGTACAATACGCTTCTTACACTACTAACCTACGAAAAGCAAAAATAAAAGGACGTTCCCTATCCAGAGACGTCCCTCACCTAACCCTAATACTGTCATGCAACATTTCATACATCATTTTCATCTTAATTAACTTCAACTCATTCTCTTCAAACCGCTGCACCAGCGCCTTATTCGCCTGACCATCAAAGTTATGTTCAATCTGGTTGAGGATCCCTTTGTGGCGTTCACTAAGCGAACCGACCGCGTAGCAATGTTCTAAATGAGTGTTTAATAGATTCGCTTCCGCTTCTAGATCACTTTTAATCTGCGTTCTTAAAGCATCCTTTTGCCGCTGCCTTTCCCAGTAATCGTTCCACCAATCGAAATCAAAGTCCATTCCTTCACCTTCCTCTCATTATGATTCGTACCGTAGCCACTGCGCGAGAAATTGATCGGCTCGCATTAAGTCTTGACTCATTCGCTCCATGTTATAAGCGATATCCGCTGTATCCTGATGAGTATCACCAAGTGATGCCATTAAGCTATCGAACATCTGGATATCAAATAACATCGGCACACCATCAACTGGCGCTTTTGTAAACTCGTGAAAGTAGCTCTCCACGTCTGATGCATTTAACTTATCAAATTGCCCGCTTCCTACCGAATTGATGTATTTGCTTTTCATGTCGCGCATCGTGTTTATGTACACATCAAGGAATTCGAGCAGCGCCTGTTTCGTTGCTTCAATTTGCTCCTCGCTCTGCTTCATTTCTTGTACATACATTTCCATTAAGGCTTCTTGAATTTGAATATGGAAGTCAGAAACACCGCTGTTTTTCAGTGCGAGTGGGGATAGGTTGAGTTGACTTTGAAAGCTTTCGTCGAAAAGAGATTCTGGAAGAAAATATCCTTCATCATTGTACATACCATCAGAACGATAATTTTTAATTCCATGTGTTTCAAGCCAGGGCATGCTACTATCAGCAGGGTCTCCCATGTAATAAACCGAGCCTACAGACTCTTTATAATAAGTTCCAACCATATCATCGGGATATGTATAACTAATTACATTGTCTTTGTACTCTCCATTGATGGCTCTTTGTTGTTGCTCGGGCGTTAACAATGAATAAATATCTGCAGCTGCAAACGTTACGGCATTCGAATCATAATTGACCGCAAAATACTGCGCTAACCCCCCACCAAGTGAATGACCAACAAACGTAATATTCTTTGCGCCGAACTTCTTCACATAATGGTCTACTTTTTGTTTTGCTTCGGTAAACTGGTTTTCGTGAACATATGAAATAGTGCCAGCTTTTGCATCCAGTTCAGCTCGACCACTTGCTAGACTTGCATCCTGAGAAGGGGTTCCTAAATAAGCTGTTGTCCCATACCTCTTTTTGGTATAATTGGAATTGCCTAAAACGATGCCTTCGAGGTCTTCTTTGATATCTTTATTTGATTCAACAAGTTCTGCTTTACTGATCGTATTTTTCTCATAAACGAGATTTCCATTTTCGATACTTGCTTCACCGGTTGCTAACATCGCATCTTGTGAAGGAGACCCGACATACTTAGACTTAACTTCGGTTGTCACTGAAGTAGGCATTTCTGTGCCACGAAAACTGATGACGATTTGCTCTGAAATAGGATTTTTAAGTACATACCCAAAGAGACCAGTCTCATCGTTTTGAATTTCATCTATAACGTGCCATGATTCTATTTGATTATCATTTATGTTGACTTCTACCACTTCTAACCCATCATTATATGTATCTTCAGATATACGCATTGCAGATTTATCAATCAAACTAGCATTCATAAGTAACCCCCTTAATTCCTGAAATGAGGTGAGTATCATTGAGAATAATCGGAATAATTTCCATTGGAATTATTATACTATTAGGAGGATGTAATGTGAACGATAATAATGAAACCTACGATGAAGCCACTACCAAAGAAGCTCTCACTACTGCTGAAAGCTACATAAGAAACAACTTCTCAATTGAAAATGTTTCTTTAGAAGAACCTTACCAAACAGAAATGGGTGGCATGGCAATTGATGGTACCGTTAATAATGAAGAGGAGTTTACAATCAATATAAATGAAGACTTTACAGTTGATGGTTTAGCGATTCGCAGTAAAAATTTTCCTCCTAGAAAAAAGGGCTGTGAAGAAAAAATATGTGATTATTAAACATGAACCATTTTAAACCATACAGATCTCTACTTGAGATGTGTATGGTTTTTATTTGTTTAGCTGAAGAATGATCTTACCTGGTTATGAATGTACGATTATTTCGTTTTTTCTTTTGTGGGATACAGTTTGTTCAAGACGGTCGCAACTGTCATGGTTGTTAAACCTAGTGCAAGACCCTTTATAATGACATGATCAGGCAAAAATACATACTCAATACTCATTAATACCATTACAATCAACCATGTAATAAGGAACCTCTTACCAAAAGACATGTTTACCCCCTTCGAAATTTTTCTATCCTCACACCATCCAAATATTGTAACTTTCTATTTTAACTACCACTTTACCCCATATACGAAACATGCTTTTCAACGTAATGAAACTAGCAAATCAACCATCTCTCATGAAAACCTCTTCCTCCGCTTAATCAGCTAATGTTAAGAGGAATTTACTTCATTTCAAAAATTCCTTGTGGAAGTTTTCATTGTAGCAAGATGAAGACTCAGAAACGGCTTTTCTCTGTTTCGTTTACTCCGTCTTAAGCGTCTCAAACGATCTCTTCATCCTCTACCTTTATTTGGTATAATTAGATTCAGCGTTTTTCATCTCTATCGATCTATTTAAAACGTGAATCAAAATGAGGTGATTCCCTTTTATAAACGATTATTTTTATTCCTCACCCTCTCCATTCTATTAGGGACTTGCGGGTTTTTCTCACAGGGAAACGATTCTGATGAGGAAACAATCGACAAAGCAAAGAAATCGGTTGAACGTTTTATACTACATAACTATGAAGAAATCGAATCGGTTGAGATAACCAGGTCCTATGAAAGTGAAATGGGTGGTTTAACGATTGAAGGAACGGTTAATGACGGGTCGGCTGAATTTACAGCTGGGGTTCGAAGTGATTTTTCGATTGGGCATTTAGCTCCAGGAGATATGAAAGAAGCGTGTAAAGAACAGATTTGTGAGTGACCGAACCTGGAAAGACAGCAAATTAAAAATGTGAGGAAATGATTCAACTGAAAAGCATCGACAAGTTATTTCTAGAGTTAAAAGACGACGAATGTAAAAAGAAAGTTTGTTAGAAACGTGTGAAGAAAGGAAAGATTCATTTTGAATAGAAGGCCAATTCTCTTGATTGTATCCCTTATACTCGTAGGCTGTAGCCAAAACTCATCAGGAGAGTACAACGAAGAAACGATCTCGAAAGCAAGAGATATAGCTGAAAGCTACTTAATTCATAATTATAGGGATATTGATCAGGTCGAGTTTGATAAGGACACAACTAGTCCGATGGGCGGATTGATGATCTCTGGAATCGTAAATGGCAATGAGAAAGCAACCTTTTCGATCGACGTCGAAATGGAAAATGACTTTTCGGTTGGGAGCATTGGAAAAGGTGAGGAATTCCCTGAACGTAAGCAGGAATGTATCGAAAAAACGTGTGATTACTAACTGAAAACAGGCGCCTTCTTTATCAATCCCATCTACTATTACGAGTGTCGCCATCTTTATTGACTAAAATCCGATTATATTGGCCATTCTGCCTTTTTATTGGCTAAACTCGAGATGTATTGGCCAAATCCTCATTTTATTGGCTAACTAGAATGATTCTAACAGTGGCGGGGCAACATCTAACCACAGTTCACAAGAGGTGACCATCATGCAATGGAAAGCACCAATTTTTATCATTATCGCCCTTCTCCTCAACGGGTGTAGTTTTTTCTCTACTGGTAGTAATGAGTACTCGGAAGAATTCATTTTACAAGCTGAGAAGGAAGCGGAAAGTTTTATATGAGCGAATTATGAAAACATTGATGAGGTAACTTTTAGTGACGATCATAGTAGTCCAATGGGTGGGCTTGTGATTCGAGGAAATGTAAATGGAGAAGCTGCGTTCTCAATGGACATGGACAACTCGTTAAACGTGATCGCGATCAGCGAAGCGGCGGGTTTTCCTGAAGATAAAGCAGAGTGTAAGGAGAAAGTTTGTGATTACTAAGTTGTGATTAAATTCTTAAACAGTGAGGTGTTTTTTTGAAAAGTACTGCCGCCGTCTTCCTTTTAGTCTTTATATTAGGATGCAACGCCACTTCATCAACAGAAACGTTCGATAAACAAACCATTGAAAAAGCAAGAGAACACGTTGAAAGTTATTTCCGCCATAATTATAAAAACGCGGATAAAATTACGTTCATCGAGGATACGAGTGATCCAATGGAAGGTTTAATAATAAACGGAACGGTCAATGGCGCTGAATTTTCAGCGAGCGTGGATCCGGAAACGTTCATGGTTAAAAGTGTAGGTGAAACGGAAGGCTTTCCTGATATAAAGGAAGGATGCCGTCATACGGTTTGTGATTACGAATAAGAGATTCCTAGCATTTTATAGTAAGGAGAATAATGGATGAAAAGACTTGTCTTTTTCTTATCGTTTACGCTTCTAATCGGGTGTGGTGTGGAGCAGGATCCAGAACAAATCGACAAAGCGGAAGCGAGCGTGGAGCGTTATTTGATTGCTAACTTTCAAAACATTGAAAGCGTAGAATTTAACAACTCCCCTTCTGCTCCAATGGGTGGCCTCGTTTTAGAAGGAACGGTCAATGGGGAAGCAACTTTTAATATTGGGGTACATGATGATTACACTGTTGGGAGTATTGGAATGGGCGAGGGATTTCCTGAGCGGAAAGAAGAATGCCGAGAGCACTCGTGCGACTATGGACAGCAGGAAGAATAATGTGAGAGCTAATGATTCTACTTTCTTATTAATTCAGAGGTGATTTTTTTGTTAAAACGATTTTTCATCGTTCTCCTTATTTTATCTGTCGTAGCAGCGTGTAATTCACCCTCCTCAAGCGAAACGTATGATGATAAAACCATCGCTAAAGCGGAGGCTTCCACACAAAATTACATCGAGAGCAACTTTAAAGAAGTCCAATCCGTTGAAATCACAACCGTCTACCAAAATGAAATGGGCGGCATGACGGTAGAAGGATCGGTGAATAACGGCGAGGGTACTTTTTCTGCAGGAATTGAGAATGATTTTTCGGTTGGAAGTGTTGGTGTAAGCGAGACATTTCCGGATCGAAAAGAGGACTGTATGGAGCGCACGTGTTCATATGAACCCTGACTAGATATGAGGTGAAATGTAATGAAGTCCTATAGAGGTGCTTTCCTCGCCTTGGTAATTCTATTTAGCGGATGCCAGGTAGAAACGTATGATGATTAGACTATCCAAAAAGCAACAGAAGCAGCAGAAAGCTATATGGTGAACAACTTTTTAATAGAAGAGATCACATTAGACGCCCCCTACCAAAATGAAATGAGCGGCATGGCGATTGATGGTAAGGTGGATCAGGGTGAGGAATTCACCATTAACCTCGAAGAAGATTTTAAAGTCGCCGGGTTAGCCATCCGAAGCGAAAATTTTCCACCTCGGAAAAAGGGATGTGAATAAAGAGTTTGTGATTACTAAAAATGGCTATGAGGTGACTCTATGAAAAACCGAATCATTTTGCTTGGCTCACTCCTTCTCCTTTTAGCAGGCTGTAGCTGGATGACAGCAAGTGAGGAGTATGACGATGAAACAAAAACAAAAGCTAAGAAAGCTGTTGAAAGTTTCCTTAGGAACATTACGAGCACCTCGATTCTGTTGAATTCACTCATGTCTATCAAAGTGAAATGGGTGGATTGAACGTGGATGGTACGATTAATGGTGGAGAAGTTGAGTTTTCCGCTGGGATCGAAAACGATTTTTCAGTAGGAAGGATTGGGTTAGGTGAAGGATTTCCGGAAATAAAGGAAGAGTGTCAGGAGAAACCCTGTGATTACTGAGTCAGAGCATGCTAATAACGTGCTCATCCTCCCCTTATATTGGCCAAATCTCTACTATATTGGCTAAACTCCATTTTTATTGGCCAAAAACAAGATTTATTAGCGAAAACCCCTTTTTATTAGCTAACGAGAATCATTCTAATCCCACGAGCCCCCGCTCCCCTCCCGCATCCTCCCTCCACAAATAAAACCGGCACCTGCCTCCACTTTCGAAGACAAACACCGGCCCTTATTCTTACATCTCTATCATCCGACAAACCTTCACCAACCGCCCAATATTCTCAAGCGTCTTCTCCACATTCACAGCCCCTTTTTCCAATGCCTCTTCTAGCGTAACCACACTATTTACCACACTAAAAACAGCATCAATGCCATGATCGAAGACAGCTTCATATCCTTCTCCCAAACTACCAGCGATCGCGATTACCGGGAGATGATTGTTCAAAGCTTTCGCTCGTTGCGCAACACCGACTGGGGCTTTTCCATGAATCGTTTGCGAGTCGATCCGGCCTTCGCCTGTTAGGAGAAGGTCCGCTCCACTGATGCAGTCTTCAAACTGAATCACATCGAGCACAAGATCAATCCCGCTCCGGAGCTCTCCTTCTAAAAAGGCCACGATCGCTGCGCCGAGACCGCCTGCAGCTCCGGCACCGCTGATGTGCGTAACCGCTTTTCCGAGATCCTTTTTGATAACTTCAGCATAGCGTGCCAGGCTGTGATCAAGCTCATCAACCATTTCTTTGGTTGCGCCTTTTTGCGGGCCGAACACGGCTGATGCCCCTGATGATCCTGTTAAAGGGTTCGTCACATCGCACGCTGCCTCGATTTGAACGGTCTTTAATCGCGGATCCAGATTTGAAACGTCAATCGATACGAGCTCACTCAGGGCTTGTCCACCCGGTCGAAGTTGTTCGTTGTTTCGATCGAATAGTTTCGCACCGAGCGCCTGCGCCATTCCAGCTCCACCGTCGTTTGTTGAGGATCCGCCGAGACCGAGAACGATACGCTCTACTCCTTGGTCCAGCGCATTCTTGATGAGCTGACCGGTTCCGTACGTTGAGGTGATCAGTGGATTGCGCTGATCACGCGAAACAAGATGTAGTCCGGAAGCGGCTGCCATTTCAATAATCGCCGTCTTTCCATCACCTGTTAGGCCATAGAAGGCATCGACATTATTGCCGAGCGGACCTTTTACTTTGAGGGGAATGATGATGCCATCTGTCGCATCAACTACAGATGTCACCGTCCCTTCCCCTCCGTCTCCGATCGGAAGGTGTGTATAAGTTGCTTGCGGAAATGCCTTTCGGAAACCGGCTTCAACCGCCTCACAAACTTCAGGCGCCGAGAGACTTTCTTTAAATGAATCGGGTGCGATGATGATTTTCAAAGACTTCACCTACTTTATTGTTTGATCCACATAAATTGATATGGAGCCAGTGTAACATGTTGCTCAACCAATTCTTCACTGATAAGATCGTGCCCACCGTATGGAAGGTCGACCTCGACTTCTTCGTTACATGCATTCACGATGAAAAGAATCGACTCCTCTGTTTCTTTATTTCTACGAATTAACGAAAAGACCTGTTCATTGATTGGTAGAATTTCCTGATCAGCGAAAGGAGAAAAAGCGGACTCCTTCTGGCGCGTTCGGATTAACTTTTTCAGTCCATGAAACACGTTCTTTCGTCTTGAGGAAGATTCCAGTTCCTTTACAAGCTCGTCGTACTGGAACTTCTCACGGTTGATTCGTCGATTGATGCCAGAGGTTTCAAGACCTTCTTGATCATTCTCTGATCCTAGTAAGGAATGATAATAAATCGCTGGTACGCCCATCACCGAGAACAAGATCGAGTGAGCGGCAAGCATTTTTTGGATCTTCGTATCTTCCTCTGTTTCTTCCTGATTGACAAGTGCGTCCATGTAGTTGATGTTGAGTTCATATGGCGATTGGGTGCCATCCGGGTTGCTTTTATACGAAACCCGTCCACCATTCTCAATTACCTTATCCGCAAGGGAATTTTTTTCCGCTTCCGTTAAAATCCCCTCGGTTGGGCGCATGCCGATGCCATCGTGACTCGCGAGGAAGTTGAAGTACGTTGCTTTGTCTGAAACTTTATCGATTGTTTTTGCCCATTCCGTCAACGTTCTTGTGTTGTGGGTCGATAGCGTATGCAGGACGAGCGGCGGCAGGGAAAATTGGTAGACCATATGCGCCTCGTTTTCGCCATCACCAAAATAGCTTATGTTCTCCTGATGAGGCACATTTGTTTCCGTAATCAGCAGCGTGTTTAGCTCCAGCTCTTCTAACATTTCACGCCACAGTTGAATGATTGCGTGCGTTTGTGGCAAGTGGATACACGTTGTTCCAGATTCCTTCCACATAAAGCCAATCGCATCAAGCCTGATGCTTGTGCCGCCACGGTAGGCGTATTCTAAGAGAATATTCGTCATCTCTAGTAAAGCCGGAAAATACTTAAAGTTTACATCGACTTGATCTTCACTAAACGTTGTCCAGGCTGTTTTTCCTCCTTCATATTCATGAAAAAGGGGCGACGTTCGCGGACGAACAACCTGAGACGTATCGAACGTATCGTCCTTCGGAATGAAATAATTCTTATACTCCGGATCTTCCTTCAAATACTTCTGAAACCATTCACTCGATTTCGACATATGATTGGTCACAAAATCAAACATGAGGCGGTAATTGTTCGAAAGTCTTTCGACATCCGACCAGTCGCCAAGCTCTGGATGAATCTCACGGTAAGCGACAACAGAAAATCCGTCATCCGAAGTGTAAGGGAACATCGGCAATAAATGAACATCTGTGATTTCATCTTTTGCGTGCTCCTGAATAAATTTGTTTAACGTCTTTAAGGTAGGCTGCCCTTCCTCTTGAATCGCATCGCCATACGTGATGAGATAGACGTTTTTCTCGGAAAGTGGGGCTGACGCTTTCCACGCTTTTTGTTTCCATGCTTCGACGGTTTTCATTAGCTCTTCTTTGTATGCTGGTGTGTAGTCTTCACCGTAAATCGTCGTTAGTAGGTTCTCGACCTTGTTTAGAAAGCTCATTGAACATCCACCTTTGTCGTCAGTTTCAGGGTCACGTACCCTTTTGATGAGACTGTGACATCATCGTTCATTTCGATGCCGTTTTTCTCATCCAATGTCGTTTGCATAATCGATTGAATGTGCTCACCAAGCAGTTGGACCTTCTGTTCTTGAGTGCTTGGATTAAAGAGCCTAATCATGATTGTCCGATCATCATGTGCTTGTTTCATAGAACTGAAGAAGACATTCTCGTTCGATGTTTGCATCAAACTTAACGATGCTGGTAGCGATGTAACAGGGTATGGAATTTCGAAACGATCCAATCTTTCTTCAAACGTGTTTAGCGTTTGTTTTTGGTAGCTAACCGCATGATCATTGTAGCGATCGATAATCTTAATTAGTGCGCGTTCATCATAGCTATCCGAAAAGTGAACCGCGTAATCAAACGTCATCTCACCCTGCATCTGCGCGTCAGGTGTGTAGACGACTTTGTTGTTAATCCCCGATGCTCTTCCCGGACGCCATTCCAGATCATCTCGGCCAAGTAGCCCGACGCTTCGGAATAATGTTAGCGCAAGCTCGCCTGTCTCTTTTATCAGCTGATACTCTTTGATTCCCTTCGTCACAACCGCAGCGGTTAGCTTGCCATCTGTAGCACCCGCCATATTTTCAAGCGGATAGATCGGCACTGGTGCTTCCGCGAACTTCTGCTCTTTCCAGCTCGCCATATAAGGATTCACAGTCGGGCGCTGGATGAAGCTAAAGCCCTGATCGCCGAATGAATGCTCCGGCTGATGTAGCGACGTTTGCAGCAACACTCTAATACGATGATCTTTCACGTCATTGTTTACGCTGTGCGTTACGCGAAGGAAATCTTCCCCCGTACGAAGCTGGAACGTCGAATGAATGACGAGCTCTTTCGTCCGGATGCCGGATTCCCGCTCTTCCAGATTTGCAGGTACATGAAGCTCGTGCTGGACGTTCATTATTTGCACGCCCTTTTTGGCACTCACGTTGACGGATTGAACGCGACTGTAGATCGGCTCGTCCCCTTTTAATGGAGAGAAATCGTACGAGTCCCCTGCATCCGCTACGTTCTCGAACGTCAAGAAGTCAGGAATGATTTGTCCGCTTGATTTCATTGCGAGCTTCAAGGACTCGTCCTCTACGAAAATGGCCAGATGATCATTTTCGATCTTCGTTTTGTCCACCTGACCTGGCTTTTCAGTACTCGCTTCAACACCTTCAACAACTTCATACGTTTGATACCCCATTGCAGGCAACTCAAGGTTCTGCAGCAGCACTTCATTTCGGTAATATCCCGACGCTTCTACTTGCTTTTCGCCTTCAGCTGTTACGACGATCGTCTTTCCACCGCTCATATATTCCTGGTTCAGGTTGTCCATCTCGACAGTGTTTCCGTACAAATCTTTGACTGAAAACGCCTTTTCTCTCGTAAACAAGATCGCCTTTTGTGCCCCTTCGAAAGGAGTAGGAAGTAGTTGGAACAGAACCAAAATGTTATCGTTATTCAGGTTACGGCTAATCGCTTCCGTGATTTGCTTTTTCAACAAATTCAAGCAGCCATCCGCCATGCGAATCACTTTCGTTAACCGGTTGACGATTTCCCGATTCGTATCGTCTGAATTACAGCCGCCGATGCTGTCGTGCGCATGCACATCGAAGAGCATTTTCCACATTTCATCAAGCCACACGTTTGGATAGCGTAATCCGAGCGTGCTCGCAATGCTTCCAAGTGGCTCTAGCTCATGAATCAACTTCTTTTCAGCGATATCATTCAGCTTCTTAATGTCATAACGCTGTGAACGGATCGTGTTGTGAATACGTGATTTCTGCGTTCCGATCAGTTCTCCTTCGATCTCATTCGTGAAGCGATCCGCTTCATCGAACGTTTCGTTCATGAACGTTTCATAATCTGAAAGGATGTACTCATGTTTCTCATCCTTCTCATTCAGTGCTTTCACGGTTTCAGGGAAATGCTCCCGAATAAGCACTTGATCGCCTCCTGCAGGTAACAGCAAGTTATCCGTGCTTTTGTTGAGGGCAGAAATTTTATCTAAGATGGGGAGCAGTCGTTCTTCCATATAATCCTCTTCAGGAGACAAGAATTTTCCAGGTCCATACCCAAAGTAGATGTTATTGGCTTTCACACTTTTTCCGTCTGGAGATTTCCATGTGAAATTCAGATCACCTTTTAGCTGATCGGTATAAATACCGCGTTGCAGAATGCTATAATCGATGCCGAACTCGTTAAAAATCGATGGCAAGTACGTGTTTTGTCCGAAAATATCCGGGAGATAACCGACGTTCATGCTATGTCCCATCTTTTCGGCAATGCGCGTACCATATAGTAAGTTCCGGATGAGCGATTCTTTGTTAACTAATAGCGAATCTGCCTGGGTATACCAGGGACCAACAATGATCCGCTTGTCTTTGATCAACCCTGCGAGACGCTCTTTCTCTTCAGGACGAATTTTCAAGTATTCATCAAGAATAGACGATTGCGCGTCGAACACATAGCCTGTGTACTCCTGATCCTTTTCCATAACGTCCATCAGACGATCCATATTTTCAACTAACAATAAGTTCGAATCTTCTATTGTAAAATACCATTCGCGGTCCCAATGTGAGTGTGGGACGACGTATACTTTTTTCTGCTTCATTCGGTTTCCCTCCAAGGATGCCTCGTTAATAGAAAGAGGGGTCACTCTTCTGCAAGATGTGCCCCTATATTTATTTTAAGCGTGTCTTTCTTTTTTCTTTAAAATCGTAAAGCGAACAAAGATGTTGGCGAATGCGATAAAGGCTGCACCGACAATAAGTCCTAGCAAGTAAGCCCACAGGTTTTCAACGAGCGGCCATCCCCAGAAAGCGGGTAGCGGCAGCCATTGCACTGCGCCTAATAAAACGGCTGTACTAGCGCCAAGAATCGCGCCGATAATGTTGATTGGTATCGTGATAAGCGGATTCCGAAGCATAAATGGAATTGCCCCTTCACTAATCGCGATAAATCCTAGTAGTAGCGCGGTGTTCCCAGCGACACGAAGATCTGCTTCAAAAACGCGACGTCCCACAACATATTTATCAATAACCGTTGCTAAACCAAGTCCGATTGGCGGGATAACGATTGCCAACACGCGTGCCGTTAATGGATAAACTTCATCCGCTGCGAGACCAATCGCGATCGCACCGGCTGCTTTATTAATCGGTCCACCAAGGTCAAATGCAGTCGCTGCAGCGATGATGGATGCAAGAACAACATCACCCGTTCCTTGAGCTGATTCAATCCAAGTTCTTAAGACAACATTCAACCCGCCAAATACAGGGTCGACAATGTAGAAGTTTAAAAAGAAGATCGATAATACACTGATCGCAGGGATAAGAAACATCGGTTTCATCGCCTGGAAGTTCTTACTGAGTTGAATCTTCTGGTTCAAGAATCGTGAAATATACCCTGCAGCTAGACCGAGAATTAAGGCACCTAAGAAGCCAGAAGGAATGCCATCCGCAATTCCCCAGAAGGTGTAATGAAGTCCACCAGCAAAGGCTCCTCCAATAAACCCGGATACTAATCCAACACGGTCAGCTAATGAATACGCAACAAAAGCAGCAAAGATCGGATACATGAATTTAAAGATTAATCCGCCAAATAGATCAAGATGGTGCAGGATGACGAAGAGTTCATTTGAATGCGTCGCGTATTTCGGATCGCCTAACTCATTCACAAGACCAAACGGCATGGCGCCAAGCTTCGCAATTCCCATCATTAACCCTGCTGCAACGATGACTGGAATCATGTAAGAGATCCCGGTCATAACGGCTTGGACGGTGTCTTTTAGAAACCCACCACCACTCTGAGAAGAGGGTGCTGCCTCGTCGTCTGATTCGTTTTTCTCAACAACGCCGTCTGGATTCGTTAACGCTTTTTGAATCATTTCTTTTCCGCGTCTAAGCGGTTCAGCTACCCGTGTTTGCACATACGGTTTCCCTGCGAAACGTTCTTTTTGTTTCGGAGCGATATCCGTTGCCAAAATCACAGCGTCTGCTTTTTCGATGACCGAAGGCGTAAGCGCGTCTTCAATTCCGTTTGCGCCTTGCTTTTCAACTAGGACATTCACACCAAGTTCACGCCCGGCTTTTTCGAGTGCTTCTGCCGCCATGTACGTGTGAGCGATTCCTGTTGCACAGGCAGTTACCGCAACGACTGTTTTTGTGAAGTTCTGGTCGCTTTTGGCTTCTTTCTTCTCGTCAACATCCAGACCGTTCAGAAATTCTTCTGTTGTGTTTGATGCCATGAGTCCTTCAAGGTACCCGTCGCGCATTAAATTCGTACTTAATGTAGACAATACTTTTAAATGTGTGGTTCCCGCTTCGCTTTCTGGAATTGCAATCAAGAAAACCAGTTGAACTTTGTTGTTAGGATCGATGCTTTCCCAATCGTCGAGAGGGGTTGTTAACCTCGCAACCGCAAAGACGGCTTTTTTTACAACAGTTGATTTACCATGCGGAATCGCAAGCCCTCGCTCCATTCCTGTTGGTGATACGTCTTCTCGTTGTAAAACCGCTTCCAAAAATGGCTGTTCGGATTCTAGGTAGCCTTCTTTAAATAATGTTGATGTGAGTTGCTTAATGACTTGCTCTTTGTGATCCCCTTCCACATCGAACATGATTAAATTTGGATCCGTTATATTCTTTAGTTCCATATCCCATTCACTCCTAACTTTCTTGTGTTGAAAACACTTACAAGTTCTTATAGTTATGTTGTACCATAGAATGATTGGTTGTTTATGTACATAGTCTGTACAATTGTACAGACTCATGAAAGCGCATGCTATACTTGACCTAGCATACACGTAAAAGAGGAGTTTATTATGGGACAGATCATTGATCAATTTGGGAATCACCTTGCACAACTGACGCCTACAGAGAAGCAGGTGCTGTATTACATTGACCAGCATTTAAGCGAAGCGAAAAACCTCTCTCTCACTGAAATCGCAAAAGTGAATAATGTGAGTACGACGACAATCGTCCGCATGTCTCACAAGCTAGGATTAGAGGGCTTTTCAGAACTGAAGTACCGATTGAAGACCAGCGATGACCAGCAAAGAATGTTAAATGATCATCCGGTGGAAAGCTATAAAAAGAGTTTTATCCAAGCCTTCGAAACCATTCAACTAGATGAACTCGATCGACTAAGCGAGAAGGTTGCCAAAGCTGCCCGCGTGATTGTCGTTGGTGTAGGTTTATCAAAAATGATGGCCGAATACTTTAGTAAGCTGCTTATGCAAACGAACAAACAAACGCATTATACATATGAATCGCATATGATTGACTTACTTCCAAACATGGTGAAACCTGATGACCTTGTCTTTTTCATCTCCACAAGTGGTGAAACGAAAACGCTCATTCATGCGGCAGAAAAGCTTTCCTTTATGGTCGTGGATACAGCAGCGATCACGAATTCATCTGACTCCACACTCGGTCGGATGGTAAAAACAAACCTCAGTATGACGGTTGGAAAAGTGAAGTTCGGTGGCTACGACATCACCGCACGATCGACGTTAATGCTCTTAATTGATTTACTGTTTGAGAGCTATTTGAAGAAGAATGTTGGTTCATGACGGTATGCTGGTCAGTTTATTGGCCAACATTTTGATATATTGGCTAAATCGCGTTTTTATTGTCCAAATCCCAATTATATTAGCCAAATCCGCATTTTATCGGCTAACTAGAATCATTCTAACCTGAAATAGCAGACGCCTTTGTTCACTAGTTGAAGCTTCTTTCTACATGAAAAGGCCTTTCCCTCATTACACTAAGGGAAAGGCCTTTTTTTAGTAGTCATTCACTACTCTTCCAATAACCCATTCTCCACAAGCCAATCATGCGCAACAACGGAAACACTGTTTCCTTCAATGTCTACCTTGTAGTTTAATTCTCGCATGATGTCGCTGTTTAACTGTTCAGCAAGTGGTTGGGTGATTTCTTTTACTTCAGGATATTTCTCATAGACGTCTTCATTAATGGTGACTGCTGCTGTGTAAGGAGGAAAGAAATTCTTGTCATCCTTGAGCGTAATTAAGTTATATTCGACAATGGTGGGATCGGTTTCAAAAGCGACCGATATGTCAACATCGCCATTGTCTAATGCTCGTTGTGTTAATCCAATATCCATTTGATTAATCTGATTTGTATTGAATTCAAATCCGTACGTTTTCTCTACACCAGGGATGCCATCGGGACGGTTCGCAAACTCAGCGTCAGAGGCAATGGAAAGCTCTCCGGGATGGTCATTCATATAGGCTGCGAGATCACTGATGGATTGGATACCTAACTCCTTTGCCTGCTCTTCTCTCATGGCGAGAGCATAGGTGTTGTTTACGTTAGACATATTCATCCAATGGATATCATTCTCTTTGCCATCAATCTCTTTTACCTTCTGAAAGGCTTTGGCAGGATCAGCGATGGTGTCCTGTCCCATGTAGGTAAGAAGCGCCGTTCCCGTGTACTCCCACATCAAATCAACCTGCTCATTCTCAAGGGCCTTACGCACAACGGTACTACTCAAGTTATTCATTTGCTTCACATCATAACCTGCATCCTCAAGAAGGAAAGCCGTCATTTCTGAGAGCAAGTACTGTTCGGTGTAGTTTTTCCCACCAACAGAAATTTGTTTCCCGCCAATTCCAACCGTTGAGCAGGATGTTACCATCGTTAAGATCACAACGATGATGATCCCACTAAGCATCTTACTTTTCACACAAACACCTCCTAACACATTACAATTCTTGTGACGGTTTTGACCCTTCAGGAACGATCAGACGCTCGAGAAGTCGAAGCAGATAGTCAACAAAAATGGCGAGTAGCGTGACGGGGATCGCACCGGAAATTAAGTAGCCATTATCAAACAGCTGGATTCCAGTGAAAATCCACACCCCAAGACCGCCTCCACCGACGACATAAGCAAGAGCAGCCGTTCCGATATTTAAGACAATCGCCGTTCGAACCCCCGCTAATATGGAGTAGGCTGCATTCGGTAATTCGATTCTGAAAAGAATTTGGATCGGCTTCATCCCCATTCCTCTCGCTGCATCAATTAAATTTTCATCAATGGAATCAATTCCAGCGACTGTATTTCGATACATCGGTAGAAGAGAATAGATAAACAGCGCAAATACGGCTGTTTGAAATCCAATCCCAAGAATACTGATCATCAGAGCTAGCACGGCAAGACTAGGAATCGTTTGACCGAGGTTTACGGTATTTGAGACAACCCATTCTGCTCGTCTAAATTGCTTCCGTGTAACGAGTATCCCACCAGGTATGGCAATGAGTAAGGCTAGCACCGATGAAACAAGCACAAGCTGTAAGTGCTGTTTAATTAAATGCCAAAATGTTGTTGATTCAGTAAAAATGTAATCGAAATAGTGGTTGCTGATCGCCCAAAAGAAGAACAACGCGACCAGCCCGTAGACCGAATAGCGTACAACAAGACTAATAACCCTCTTCTTATTCATGTTATACCCCCTCTAGAACTGGGGTTGGTTTTGCTTTGATTTCGTAATGAAGGTATTTCTGAACAATATCAATCGTGATCGCACCGAGCTTCTTTCCATCATCATCACTAACAATAACCTGATCCGCTTCCTGATTAAGTAACATGGATAATGTGTTCCGCAGGTCATGGTTTACATTAATCGTCTTTGTGTCAGCAATCGCATCATCAAATTCCGCCAGACCAATCATCTCTCGAAGGTCCTCGATCGTATGTAAACTTAAGCTTTTAATAGCCCTGTCTTTTCCAAAGAACTCTCGAACGAATTCATTCTTAGGACGGACCAGCATCTCGGAAGGCGTGTCATACTGCATCAACTCTCCTCCACGAAGGAGCACAATCTTATCGGCCATTTTAATCGCTTCGTCAATATCGTGACTCACAAACAAAATCGTTTTCTTGACTTCCTTTTGAATTTGCAAAAATTCGTCCTGAATTTTTTCCCGGATAATCGGATCAAGTGCTCCAAAAGGTTCATCCATAAGCATAACCGGTGGATCTGCTGCTAGTGCCCGGATAACTCCGATGCGCTGCTGCTGTCCTCCGGAAAGTTCATGAGGATACCGCTTTCCAAATTTCTCTCCGCTTAATCCAATCATCTCCATGAGCTTATGGAACCGCTCTTTCTTATCCTTCTTACTCCAGCCTAAGAGATCCGGAACGATCATCGTATTCTCTTCAATGGTCATATTCGGAAACAAACCATTGCTTTGAATCACGTAGCCAATTTTTCTTCTTAAAGCCGTTTGGTTCAGTGACATGGAATCTTGTCCATCAATGTTGATTTTCCCATCTGAAATCGACTCAAGTCGGTTAACCATTCGTAGCAATGTTGTTTTTCCGCAGCCGGAAGGGCCTAACAGAACAACAATCTCACCTTTTTCTACGGTAAAATCTACCCCTTTGACGGCGGTGACATTGCCTTCATATGTTTTCGTTGTTTTGTCAAACGTAATCATCCCTACACCTCACTCCTTAATTAGCAATGCTCTTCGGTGTGTACCGTTTTTGAATCCATAGTAAGATGCCATCAGCAATCATTGCTAGAATCGCAACAGCAACCGAGCCGGTAATGATCAAGTAGTTATCTCCTCGTGAGATGCCTTGTGTAATTAATACGCCAAGCCCCCCCCGCTCCGATGTATGCAGCGATGACACCAATGCCGATATTGATCACAACAGCTGTGCGAATACCAGCCATAATGACTGGAAACGCATTTGGAATCTCGACACGGAACAAACGTTGAAGGGGTTTCATTCCGAGTCCAATCGCAGCATCTCTCATTTGAGGATTAACGTTACGAATTGCGGTGTATGTATTCCTGATAATCGGAAGTTGGGCATAAAGAACTAATGCCACGAAAGCTGGTACAAACCCGATCCCCTGATTCACAATCGAGAAGACAGGAATCATAACACCAAATAACGCAATACTTGGAATCGTTAACATAACAGACGCAATCTGTAGAACTGTTTCGGCCAGATAGTCATTTGTCGTTAAATAGATTCCTAGCGGTACACCAATGAGGAGCGCTACTAGAATAGCTAACCCTACTAAAATGGCGTGCTCAATCGTCAAATCAAAAATGCGAGAAGAATTTACTTCAAGAAACTTCATCCATTTTTCCAAAATTACACCTCCCTGTCCTTTTTATTCCTAAAACACAACAATATTAATGGTAACATAGTCCTTCCGCTTTTTGGCGCCTTCACACAGGAAAGTGCAGAACCGGTGCATGGTGCCTGTTACCACCCGTTATATGGCGAATGGTGTCGACATGGGGTCCTCAGCTTACTTTCTTAGCTTCTCACGTTCCAGCGCCCCGATATTTATTGGCTAAAATTCTACTATATTGGCCAAAATCCGATTTTATTAGCTAACTAGAATCATTCTAACTACCTAACGGCTCCACGCACCGCCCACTCGCACCCCTCCCTCTCCCCCGCAAGCATCACACAACACCCTCAAACAAAAAACCAGGCAATCCACACACAACGTGTATCTCTGCCTGGTTTTTCATGATTGACCAACCCCCGCATCCGCGAGTCCTGCTCTCACTTCAAGCCTAAAACATCAGGCCATAGCCCTCAGACCTAAACCTCAAACCAGCCATTCGTAATCGTCTGGCGATACCAGTAATAGCTGTCCTTTGGTGTCCGCTCAAACGTGCGATAGTTCACATGAATGATGCCGAAGCGCTTTTCGTAGCCAAATGCCCACTCGAAGTTATCGAGAAGCGACCATACGATGTAGCCTTTGATCGGCACACCAGATTGAATGGCACGATGAAGAGAAGTTAGATGCTGCTTTAAGTAATCAACACGCTCCTGATCCTGAACGCTACCATCTTCTACTTCATGGTTGTAGCACGCACCGTTTTCTGTAATATAGATCGGCACATCACCATACGTTTCGTGAAGATCGGTTAAGACATTGTAGAAACCGTCTGCATAGATTGGCCAGCCGATATCGGTTTTTCGATAATCGAGTGGAATCTCCTCTACTTCGAAAAGACCTTCTCCTTCTTTGTATCGTCCAAGGCTACCTGTGTAATAGTTGATGCCCATGAAATCGATCGGCTGAGAAAGCAGTTCGAGGTCGCCGTCCTCAATCTTGAGCTTTGCATTATGGTTTTCGAAAATCGTGATCAACGTTTCTGGATAAGATCCTTTGAAGACAGGATCCATGAACCATTCCTTCTGCCACATCATCGCTCGCTTACAGGCATCGATATCTTCTTGCTTATTACTGAACGGCTCAAGCCAGCCTGTGTTAGGAGCATAGCCGATTTCACCGTCTGGTAAAAGCTCTCTGAACGATTGAACCGCTTTTCCATGCGCAAGCATCAGATGGTGAGCGACGTCGACGCCCGCTTGTAAATCCGTTTTACCTGGAGCGTGAGCACCTAAGTAGTTTGATAGAAAAGAAGCGCACCACGGTTCGTTGATGGTAATCCACTTCGATACCTTGTCACCGAACTCTTTAAACATCGCTACGGCATATTCGTTAAACGCATCGATCGTGCTACGATTCTCCCATCCACCTTCATCCTGGAGAACTTGAGGAAGATCCCAGTGGTAAAGGGTAATCATCGGCTCAATGCCATTTTCGATAAGCTCATCGATCAGGTTTTGGTAGTAAGCGACGCCCTTCGGATTCAACTCACCTCTTCCTTCTGGCATAACGCGAGGCCATGCAATTGAGAAGCGATAAAGGTCTACGCCTAGTTTCTTCAGATGTTGCACATCTTCTTTATATAAATGATAGCTATTGCACGCTTCGTCTCCATGGTCTCCATTTCTTACATTGCCTGGTGCATGGGAGAACGTGTCCCAAATGGACGGCGATCGGCCGTCTTCATTCGCTGCGCCTTCGATTTGATAAGAAGCGGTTGCTGCTCCCCATTTGAGTGTTTTTGGAAATTGAATGGTTGTCATGTTGGTAGCCTCCTGTAGTCGGATACCTCTTACCTTTCTATACTAGATGATCGAATGACAAGCTCAGGGTCGACTTTCACTGGATGGATCTCTTCGTTCCCTTGTATTAAATCATCCAGCATGTAGGCTGCGAGCTTTCCTAACTTTTGT
Source organism: Bacillus sp. N1-1 (assembly GCF_009818105.1). Taxonomy (NCBI): domain Bacteria; kingdom Bacillati; phylum Bacillota; class Bacilli; order Caryophanales; family Bacillaceae; genus Bacillus; species Bacillus sp. N1-1. The sequence continues at coordinate 1,221,565 of NZ_CP046564.1, read as the reverse complement.
TTGTCCTGTTTCACGGTCGTAAGAGGCGGATCGCTATAGCGACAAGATTCAATGTCATCACAGCCGATCAGTTGGATGTCTTCTGGAACCTTTATCCCGTGCTCCTTCATCGCTTTCAACGCACCGAGCGCCATCATGTCAGAAGCGGCGAACACGGCTTCAGGGCGTTCATCATCCTGAAGAATCTTTTTCATGGCGCGGTATCCGCTCTCCTCAAAGAAATCTCCATAGTGAATCCACTTTTCATTCAACGGAAGACCGAACTGCTTCATCGCATCCATGAATCCTTCGTTTCGGATGCCCGAAATAAGCGAATCTTGTTTCCCACCAATATAGGCGACCTTTTTTACTTTATTTAAATAGAAATTCTCAACGACTTTCATGCCAATCTTGGCATTATCCGTCATAATATAGCTGGATTTTGGTCCTTCTAGCTTTAAATCGATGCCAATACACGGAATCTCACTTTGCGCGATTTCATGAACGGCCGCCTCAATTTCATCACCGGCCACGATTAAGCATCCATCCACATGGAAATGCCTGCATCGCTCTAGGTATTTGCTTTCACCTTGATAGAACTTTTCATTGGAAAACAGAAGGAGATCATATCCGAGCGCCCCTACTGCTTTCTTAAATGTATTCATCACTTCATTAAAGAAAGGGTGTTTGAAATCGACGTTGATTTTTCCGGCGTAGATCAAACCGATTAAGTTCGATTTTTTAGTAGCCAGTGATTTCGCTGAAAAAGTTGGCTGGTATTTTGTATCTTCAATAATTTTATATACTTTCTGACGAGTGGCCTCACTGATCCCCCCGTAATTGTTCATAATTTTGGATACAGTCGCTGGAGAGACCCCAGCCATTCTAGCAATATCCCTAATCGTTAAATTCATCGCGTTCATCTCCTTAGCAACATCGCTAACGTATTCTCACTTATTGTATCAAAATACGGAGGAGAGACACCCGATTATTTAACAGATCCTTCCGTAATGCTCGAAATAAACCACTTGTTGAAAATAAGGAAAATAATGATCAATGGAACCGTTGCCCAGAACACGCCTGAAAGTAACATTCCGAAATCGACTCGGAAAGCATTATTTAGAGAAGCAAGCGCCACCTGTAGCGTATAAGAAGAAGGATCACGCAAAACGGTGAACTGCCACAGGAATTCTCCCCAAACTAACGTAAAGACAATAATTCCAAGCGTCGCAAAAGCAGGCTTGATAATCGGAATGACGATACTCCAATAAATCCTGAAGTTGGAACAGCCATCAAGCTTCGCCGCTTCCATTAATTCGTCAGGTACGGATTCACTAATATATTGACGCATCAGGAAAATTCCGAGCGGATTGAGTAGGAATAAGATTCCCGCTCCTATTAACGAATCAAGCCAACCTAGTTGAGAAACCAGGTAGTACTGTGGAATCAATCCCAGCTGTGGCGGAATAACCATTGTTAACAAAATTAGAATGAACAAAAAGTTTTTCCCAGGGAATGTGAATTTCGCAAATGCAAATCCAGCCAACGAACTAATTAGCAATACGGCTAACGTGACAACCGTACAAAGAAGAATTGTATTCCACATCGCCTGGAAAAATGGAATTGTATCCAGCACTTTCTGGAAGTTCTCGACTAGCTTTCCACCAGGTAAAAGCGTCGGCGGAATGGAGTTATACGCCGCACTCGGCTGCGTCGCCATGACGAACATCCAGTAAAATGGAAACAGAGAAAAGAGAGAGGTAAAGCCCAGGATAAGATAAATCGGTAACGTACCCGCTTTTGGTTGTTTCTTACGTTTTTGTTTCATTCCTTACGCACCTCTCTTCTTCTTATTGCCAATTCCAGATGTTAACCAAGTATTGATCGCTGCAGCACCGATAATGATAATAAGCAACAATACTGCCGTAGCAGATGCGGTTCCGAATGAGCCAAGGTTAAAGGCATCACGGTACAAGTACATCACCACTGTCATCGCTTCATCGCGACTGAATGCAGACGAACCTAAGAACACGGTTGGTTCAGCAAATAATTGTAGTGCACCAACAGTCGACATAAACACCGTTAGAATGATGAATGGCTTCAATAATGGAATCGTAATGTAGATAAACTGCTCGAGTTTGTTCGCTCCATCAATCGTAGCCGCTTCATACAGATCCTTCGAAATACTTTGTAGACCCGCTAGATAAATGATTGTGTTATAGCCAACCCAGCGCCAAAATACCATGAGCGCAATGGCAATTTTCGCTCCCCATTCAGACGTTTTCCAGCTCACCGGATCAACGCCGAACAAGCCAATAACGTAGTTTGCGAGTGCCGTTTCATTACTACTAAAGAAAACGCCAAACACGAGAGCAACGGCAACCATCGACGTAATGTATGGCATAAAAATCGTTACCCTGAAGAAGTTTGTGAAACGGATGACGGCCAGATTAAGGAAATAAGCGAGAACAATTCCGACAATTAACTGCGGGGCCGTTCCCATTAAACCGATGATGACCGTGTTATATAGAGACTTCCAAAATAACGGATCTTGTAAGACGACTGCAAAGTTACTAAGACCAACAAACTCCATATCACCAAGCCCGTTCCATTCCTGAAAAGCTAGGACAATACTAAACAGAGCTGGATATAACCCAATAATCCCAAACACAATAAAGAATGGTGCAACATAGAGATAGCCTGAAATCATGTCTTTCTTCTTTTCAGACAGTTTACTAGTTTTGATTGTTTTCCGAGCTTTTGCTTGCTTTTGCACATCCTCCAATGACTTAACCTCCTCCAAAGTTAAAGGCCGGAAGAGTTTTCCCCCGCCAGCCTTTAAGCAGCTTCATGTTTACCGTTTGACTAACCCTTCGATCCGCTTAACAGCATCTTTCCATTCTTTCTCAGGATCTCCGCCTTCTTGAACGTTTCTTAGAGCAGTCAGTACTTCATCATTGACTGTTACGTATTTTGGTCCTTTGTAGACAGCCGGAATCTCTTTCGCTGCTTCAGCAAAAGTAGCCGCTGTATTTTGACCACCGAAGTATTCGTCCTCGTTATTCACAAATTCATCCATTTCGTACACGGATGGCGCTGAAGGGAAAAGTCCGCTCTCTTCGAATGATTTCAACTGATTTTCAGGAGAAACGAGCCATTTTGCAAACTCATATGCTTCTTCACTATGCTCTGTTTCTGCCGGGATCGCGACGTAAGATCCACCCCAGTTACCAGCAAACTCGCTTGGTAGTGTTGATACGCGCCAGTTGCCTTTTCCTTCTGGAGCATTTTCTGTCATGTAGCCTTTCAACCACGCTGGGGCCATCTCGACGGCAAAATCACCTTTGTTAAGAGCCGTTGCCCATTCAGGCGTCCACATTTCATAATTTCCTACGTAACCCTTTTCATAAAGAGACACAGCGTAGTCATAAGCGTCTTTTACTTCATTACCTTCCTGGTCAATGATCAGTTCATCTTTCTCATTGAAGTAACTTTTCTCCAAAGCATCCATATTGGCGCGGTAAGCCATTTCCATGCTATCGACCATAGGCTTTCCTGTTTCATCAAGCACTGTTTTCGCAGCGTCTGCAAATTGATCAGGTGAAGAAATCATTTCTTTTACTTTCTCTGGTTCAGTTGGTAAGTTTGCTTCTTCAAAAACATCAACGTTGTAATACATCGCTTTCGGGCCGATATCTGTCGGAAGACCGAACAAGAAGTCGCCATCCGTGCTTTCTGCCATGTTCCATTTCCAATCGAGGTAATCGCCTTGAACTTCTTCTGCCCCAAGATCATACAAGTTCACAAATCGCTCCTGCGCTTCACGGTAACGATCAAGCTGATCCACTTCGATCATCGCAAGATCCGGAGCGCCAGTTCCTGCAGAAATGGATGTAAATAAGCTGTTATGATGATCGCCTAGCTCAGACGTTTTCACATTAATCTCAACATCCGGATTTTCTTTCATATACTCTTCCGCTAGAGATTGATAGTTTGTTGCCCCAAACGTCCAAAAGTTCAATTTCACTTTGCCATCTCCAGATGACTCTTCTCCGCCCCCGTTACAAGCAGCTAATACTAAAGCTGTACTGAGCAACAGCACGGAAAGAAACTTCTTTTTGCCTTTCATAAAATATCCCCTCCATTAAAATGATTGACCCATAGATGAACAAAACAAGTTAAGGAAACCGGTTTCGTAAACCAGCAAAAAAAATAGCCGGAATGGTTCGTTAGTTATGATTAAACCACATAGTGTATCCGATTTCAATGGTAAGTGTGGGACTTTTCTAATTTTTCAAGTAGGTTTTGGTAAACCGATTTCCTTGATAAGAGTTGCGGTGAGCGAGTGCATCGCGCTTTATTAGCTAACTAGAATGATTCTAACGTCCAGGAATTAACAGCACTATCCATCAATCCAAACGAATCTTCTCACAAGAAAAAGCCGCACTTCGCTTAACTACGAAGTGCGGCTTTACGACTACTCCCGCTCAAACAACGACACGCCAGCGATTCCTGGATGCGTCATCTCATAAGGATCTAAGATTAAGTTCAGTTCTTCTTCCGTGAGCACATCGTACTTTATGCAAAGCTCTCGAATCGAGGCGCCACTTAGAATCGCTTCTCTCGCAATTCGCGCCGCTACTTCATAACCAATGTGCGGGTTCACGGCCGTTAGTACGCCGACGCTTTTTTCCACGTACTCATTGAGACGATCTTCATTCGCTTCAATGCCTTTTAAGCAGTTGTCTGTAAACGTGCGGAACGCGTTCTTCATAATGCTTAGTGATTGAAGAAGATTGAAGACAAGCACTGGCTCCATCACGTTTAATTCGAGCTGACCTGCTTCTGAAGCGAGACAGATGGTGTTGTCGTTTCCGATGACCTGGAAAGCGACCTGGTTAATCACTTCTGGTAGCACCGGATTGACTTTACCAGGCATAATCGAAGAGCCGGGCTGTCTTGCAGGTAAGCTGATTTCGCCTAATCCTGCTCTTGGTCCAGACGCCATTAAACGCAGGTCATTTGCGATTTTTGACATGTTCATCATGCACACTTTTAACGCACCGGAAACTTCAGTATACGCGTCGGTATTTTGCGTCGCGTCGACCATATCTTCCGCTCCTACAAGTGGTAAACCGCTAATGTCTGCAAGTTCCTTAACGACGAATTCAATATAACGAGGGTCGGCATTTAATCCCGTTCCAACTGCTGTTGCGCCCATGTTAAGTTCATATAAATGCTGACGGGATTGTTTGATTCGCTTTATATCTCGTGCAATCACGCGACTGTATGCTTGAAACTCCTGCCCAAGTCGAATCGGCACGGCATCCTGAAGATGGGTACGCCCCATTTTAATAATGTGATTAAACTCTTCGGCTTTCTGTTCGAAAACCGCATGCATGTCTTCCATCGTGCTTAGTAATTGCTCCATCATATTTAAAACGGATAGGTGAATGGCAGTTGGAAAAGAGTCGTTTGTCGACTGCGACATGTTCACATGTGTATTCGGGCTACAAACGATGTAGTTTCCTTTTTCTTCTCCTAACAATTCAATCGCGCGGTTTGCGATCACTTCGTTCACGTTCATGTTGATGGAAGTGCCAGCGCCTCCCTGGATTGGATCGACAATGATTTGATCATGCATCTTTCCTTCCAGCAATTCGTCCGCTGCTTCCACGATCGCATTCCCGATCCCAGCATACAGATGCTTCACTTCCATGTTTGCGAGCGCCGCTGCTTTTTTCACCATCGCGAACCCTTTAATCAATTCTTCATGAATGCGGTAGCCCGTAATCGGAAAATTCTCCACAGCCCGTAGCGTTTGAATACCATAATACGCTTCAATCGGAACTTCCTTTTCTCCTAAAAAATCAGATTCAATTCTTGTGTTACTCATTGTTGTCGGCATGATAACTTCTCCTTCTTATTCTTCATCTTCTAATCTATCGAACTGTCATGATCAATCTCCTGAGCTTCAATGATTCGTCCATGATAAATAATAGTATAAACGATCGATAAGGTGAACCCCCTCTTTATTGGCCAAAATCCTGATATATTGGCTAATTTCCGTTTTTATTGGCTAACTCCCAATTATATTGGCCAAATTCGCTTTTTATTAGCTAAAAAGAATCATTCTTACAAATAAAAGCACCCCGCATACAAATAGAGAGGCCTCATTACCGAGAGCTCTCTTTTTCGTCCTAACTTCCCCGCCTATAACTCCCATTCACCATGCCTTTCATACGCTTGCTTCAACTAAAACAAAAAAATATTTGCTTAACCCCCATATAATTGGGGTAACAATAGGAGAAACACTTTTTAGAGGAGGTTAAATCATGGAAGCTCGCGAACGAGTTCAAGAATGGATTCATGCCACATTTGATATTAAACAAGTTACTCTTGAGCATGATGATTCGCTCCCTTATGGTCAGCGTGTCTGGTCAGTAGGTGACGATGATTATGCGATTGTCTTCTTTGATGAATCATCTGACCAAGTGATGTGTTCGTTTAAAGAGTTGGAACAGCTATTCTTTCGCGTCGATCCATTCGTTGAATTTGCAGAAATCCACCAATGAATGAGGTTATCTATGAAAATAACAAAACCAATAAGATAGCTATCCTTTTCTTACCTGCTTATCTCCTTTCAAAGCCCGTATGTTAAAAGGATAGCTCAATTCATTCTCTCCTTCATCAGCAGCCTTTCCACCTAAAACCCACCCAAATACCTTCCATACCTCATCAATTGAAACCGGCACTTGTAAAATGCCAGGCGATCCTTGGCCATCAGTGCAATATACGGATCGGGGTTTTGATGATTGATTTCAATAATGGACATCTTACATTCGTCATCTAGTCCAATATCAACACCAATATTCCCTAAATGATAGCCCTGGTCTTCTAATTCTTGAATCGAACGTAACACGATCCGCTCCATTTCCTGTTCGACTCTTTGAATCTCTTTATCTTCAAGTTTCCATACAGTTTCCAACGTGCTTCTTGCTATTTCGGTATGGCCACCCGCGGTTATGTTGCTAACGATTTGCCCTCTTGCTCCGTACCTTGAGTAGATTCCTAAGTTCTCCCACAATCCCTTCTCGTTCTTTGCAACCATCACACGAAAATCAATCACGCTTCCTTCATGCGTTTTTAGTGGAATCGTTTGTTGAATAAGGAAACCGTCTGGGATGAGATGCTTTTGAAAAAAGAGATTGCTTTCGGCTCTAGCCGCGAATACTTCCTCATGTCTCCTCCGTTTCTCATCGTATTTCACCTTTATTTGATCGCCATTTTTGACAACATTAAAAATGCGTTTCCCTAACCTGCCTTGTACCGGTTTAACATAGATGCTTTGATACCTGTTTAGCATGTCGTAAATGTCCTCCACATCTCTGTAAAGGGCTGTTTCAGGTAAATACTCCTTCAATTCCGGTAGCAGTATTTGATGCATCTCCCATTTTGAGAAATGCGGATAGTTAAAAACGCAACCTCCTAGCAGCGAGTCAAAATTCTTCATATGCTCATGAAAGACTTCCCATGAGGAGGTTAAACTTGGCTCTGCAATCGACATCACGACGGCTGGAAACGGGAAAGATTTCACTTCCCAGGTGTTTTTCTCTGGATGATAGAGATATCCAGAAATCATTTGCTTTTCTTTATGAATTCCTTCTATCGAAAACACAGCGACCGCGCCGCCAATGTAGCGGTAACCTTTTACAAAGCTTTTGTATGTTGGTAACATTTCCATTAATTTTCGATTCGTTAATTCACAAAGAATCCCAATAAAAGGACCGATCGTAATCTTGTCCCCTTGTACAACCAAATCATAGCCGCACGTTAATGGTAGTCCAAGTTGTTTCACCACACTTGTTGAAAGATGAACATTTTCTTCATTGATAGTATCAGAAAAGTGAATCGTCACTTCTATCGTTTTAATTCCGAATTGTAGTCGCACGTGCTGATTTGAATATCCAACTAGACCAGGAAAGGATGATTTCGAAACGATCATCATTTGGCCTTTTTTCTCGTATACTTTGATCTCATACATCCTACTACCCCCGATCCATTTTTCACAGTTGGCAAGCTCTAAGGTAGTATATGCTTTTGGAGGAAATAAGGGATGTGCTCCCGCTTAAGATGGTGGATTAGCCCGTACAGATTTCTATGAATCCGAATAACATACATAGAAGTCTAATACGAGAGTAGGTTTACGATGAAAAACCTTCCATTACGTCAATTGATGCCTGTGCTAGAAGGAAAGGTTCTTTCAGGTAGCATGACCAAAACCATTCAAAACGCGGCGAAGTATGGCGAGCATCTGATCACAGATTCATCGCTCGTGTTTCTATTGAAAAGAAAATCATCCTTTCCATTACCGGCAGTTCACAACTTAACTGTCGTCACCTCAAATCCAAAAGCCGTGAAGAGTGTACGAGATGATGTGACCGTTGTTTATGTAGAGAATGTGAGAAAAGCGTATGGCCGATTTATTTCGTTTTACCGAAACTTATTCCAGCTTCCCGTGATCGGCGTGACCGGGACGTGTGGAAAAACGACAACGAAAGAAATGATCTCGTGGATCCTCTCAGAAAAAGATCACGTTGTTCGAACGAAATTAAGTCATAACGGACTCGCAAGAAACCTTGATTATTTGCTTGAAATCGATGAAAAAACGGATTATGCCGTTTTTGAAATGGGCGTATCTGGACCAAATCAGCTGCTTTATTCGGCTCATTACTTCCGTCCACAAATTGGGATTATCACAGCGATTGGTACCGATCATATAGAGGGATTTCGAAGTCAGGAGGCGTATATTGCGGAAAAGGCAAAGATGTTAAAAGCCGTTGGAAAGAACGGAACGATCCTTTTAAATCGGGATGATGATACGATTCGCAGTTTTGATTTAAGTGAGTTTACTGGAAAGGTTCTATACTATGGTCAGGATCCGAAAGCGCATTACCGAGCCCATTCGATCCAATTTAATCTCAAGAAAAACGGCATGGATTTTACTCTTGCCTGCCATGAAGGTGAATTCGCTTGTTTTGTACCTGGCTACGGAACGCACAACGTTTCCAATGCCCTCGCTGCGATTGGTGCTTCCACCCTTGTCGGTGTAAAGATCCAGGATGCAGTTCGTCGCCTCCACACGTTCCATCACATTAAAAGTCATTTGCAGTTTTATGAAGGAAAAAAAGGGAGCCTGCTCATCGACGACACGTGGAATACAAATCCCACTTCCATCAAAGCGGCGTTAGAAGTTCTCGTTGAAACAGCAGAAGGAAGAAAAACGGTTGCCGTCTTAGGGGAAATTGAAGAACTTGGGGATTACGCGGAGCAGGAGCATCGCAAAGTCGGCGCTCTTGCCGCAGAGAAGAACGTTGATGTGCTCATCGCCGTTGGGGAAAATGCTTATCCGATTTGCCTTGAAGCCGCTAAACGGGGGATGAACCCGAAAGCGATTCATAACGTAACAACTCAGGCGGCATTACTTTCTCTTCTCGGTCAGCTAGCCTCTCCTCAAACGTCGATTCTGTTAAAAACATCGATGCGACGATCGTTTAGCAATACCCTCCAGGCACTCGTTACCAAATCAAAAACAGACTGATATCGTCTAAGTTTAAGTGTTCAAGTGAATGGATGTCGATTACGGAATACAAATCATAAGGTCCCACAAAGAACGATCAAGGGCAGTAGCCACTGACCGTTCTTTTCTATAAGTAGGTATGTAGAATATAAGCCCTGATTTTGTTAAAGATTAAATCACCATAAAAATAACGACCACGAAACGAATACCAAAAATAATAGTAAATACCTTATCTTGTTGTTTAAAAGTCAGCATAGTTAAAAAGTTAATGTTGGTTGCTAAGATGGATTTTAAGTCTATCTAAACCCTTGTTCAATTCCTCAAAGGAATTTGTAGCAGCCAAAGAAATTCTAAGATACTTATTAGTAGAAGACTGCCCACCACTGATAAATCGATCTGAATGAAGAACATAAACTTGCTTCTTTTTTATCTCTTCTTCAACTTGAAGACCGGGTGCATTACTATTAATTGGTAGCCAACGAAAATAACTTAATGGGTAGTAAACCTACTCCTTCTTATGTACAATATCTTGGTAAAGTTTTACCATCAGCCGTTTTTGGTTTTTTAGTCATTTATTGCTTAAGGGATGTAACATTTTTTTCAGGTACTCGCGGAATTCCCGAAATCATTTCCATTGCTCTTATAGCCATTATTCATTTCTGGAGAAAGAATATGCTTCTCTCAATTGCAGCCGGTACAGTCTCCTATATGCTATTAATACAAATGCTATTCTAAAAATTATTGGGATAAAAAACTCTAGGACAAACAAAAAATTCATAGGAGTATTGTCTTCAAACTGAATTTTCTAATATCCTGACAAAACCTGTATAGAGTACTTTTTTTATTCAACATACGCTACGATTTAATTGACCAGTGTAAGCAGTACAACAACAAGTGAAAAAACCACTGCTAATATAGCATCGTGCTTAATCGTTGTTTTAGTTAACTGGAACCACTTTAACTTACTTAGTAAGCTAGTAAGCCTAGCAATCAGAAAAACTCCATTTGAGTAAATGTTTCAGATATTTTTTCACCTATGTGTTGGTTTTTCAATCTTTAATACTACTATGTCGCTGTTTGTACAAACCCTTTTAAAACCAACATGCACCTACCTATGAGTAGAATAGGTGCATGATAATAAACAAGTGCTAGAATAATATCGCTCTATTTAACGGTTAGTTCAGATTCTGTAACCCATTTATGATTGGTTACTTCCTTTCCCCCAGTCGTAGGCATATAATCCACCATGTAGACAGTGGTAGGATTTGCCGATTCGATGATGCCTTTAGCTCCGTTCATACCCTCCATGTGTGAAGCTGTAATGGTAACTTCCATTCCTTCTTCTAAGTTCTTATCTCCAGCTTCTTCAACTTCCTCTTGTATTATCCACTTATGGTTATCTACTTTCTCACCACCAAAAGTAGGCGTATACGAAATCACATAGGCTGTCGTTTGATAAGCACCTTTAATTGTAGCTTCAGCACCTTCCATCCCTTTCATGTGACTTGCTGTGATGATGGCTTTACTATCAACTTCATAATTTGGGTTGTTTGCTTCCTTTAAGCCTTTTGGAATATCACTAGATCCTGAATGGTTCATGCTTTCCATACTTTCCTCTGAATCAGAATTCATTTGTGACGCCCCCATATTTGTACCCTCATTCATGTTTTCATTATTACCGCATGCCACCAATAATAATGAAAGGATGGCAAAGGTAATTGCTATTGCGCTTTTATTCTTCACAGTACTCCTCCCACTTTCGTAATTTTTTATTATTATGGCCGAATAGGCAAAATAAATTAAGAGTGTGAATTTATTTTGCCTAAGACTTTACTTTTTAAGACAACTATCGATTAATTTGTGATACTAATTGTAATCGGAAAAACTTTATTGTTAGTCACTGTATCTTGGTTGTTTTATAACTCTTTCTTATACGAACAAAGAAAATAGTATTATCAAATAAAAGTGACCACGGTTTTGTACCAAAGTCGTCCAGAAATAATTTTAATTTGGCTGATTATTATAGTCTCCACCAAGATTAAATGGTGAATAGACACCTTCGTAATCTAAGATTGTTACCATTCCTCGATTAGCATGGTTGTTATCATGACAATGAAACAACCATTCCCCTTTGTTATCTGCTTTGAAGTAGATGGTGTATTCTTCTCCTGGTTTAACGTGTATTAAATCCTTCACGAGCGGTGCATCATATTTCTTTCCATTTTTTGAGGCTACCTGGAACCGGTGGCCATGCAAATGCATGGGGTGGTTCATGTTTCCTGAATTCGTTATTTTCACCTTAACGATATCTCCCTCTTTCACATTAATAGGAGGGGTATTAGGGAAGACTTGTTCATTAATTTGGAAGGCTACTCCTTCGCCCATATCCATCCCCATATTCAATTCCATATTATATGTGACGTCAGGTTCAGGTACTTCTTTAAAAATCACCTCTTCACTTCCAAATGAAGTACCGGTTGCAATATCAGAGTTGGAAGATGATGTCGATTGATTATTTTTTACAGATTCTGCACCTTCACTGGACACAACTGGAATCACTATATCGTCTGCATTTTCTCCGCGGTTCTCTCTTATTACAGCAGGTTCACTACTCTGTCTGGTGTATGCTACATCGATCCGTTCTCCTGGTGCAATCTCTAGTACATTCGAAGTCCCATTTGGATTCTTAACCTTCTCACCATCAATCTCGATCACTTTCATTGTTTTCCCTGGGAAAACTAATAGATGTTGCTGGTAACCAGCATTTACAAAACGTAATCTTGCTGTTTCGCCTTCTTTCATTACCAATGGTTCAACGGCGTCTCCTGCTCTTCCATTCACTGTGAACGTATCATACATCTGTTCAGTATCAGCTTCACCGTTCCCTGACATGGCGCCCTTCATCATGCCACCCATATTCGTTATATCCCTTTTCTCCTGATTGACGGCCCATTCATCAAGGATGAAAGATTGATCTTTTTCATATTCTTTCTGTTTCTCTTCAATAACGAGAGAACCATAAAGACCTTTATCTACCTGCTTGGAGCTATGCTGATGAGAATGGTACCAGTACGTTCCGGCATCATTCGCAATAAATTCATATGTGAATGATTTTCCAGGCTGCACAGCATTCTGAGTGAGCCCTGGAACACCGTCCATCTCATTAGGAAGTAACATCCCATGCCAGTGAATCGTGACTGGCACATCTAGTTCGTTCTTTAAATTTATGCGAATGAAGTCTCCTTCCGTAACACGCAAAGGTTTACCAGGAACCGTTCCATTATACGTCCAGGCATTTATTTGCTTATCTTCACTAATGTTCCACTCAGTCTCCTCGGCAGTTAGGTTGAAGGTTTTGACAGTTCGATCCTCTGGCTTCTGTGCATTCACTTCTAGAATACTCATCTCGCCCTGTTTAACACCCTCTGGTAAGGTCTTATCCCCACTACTATAAAAAGGAGAATTGAGAAAAACTACTCCGCCAATAATTAGTAGAACAACGATTACGATTGAACCAATTACTTTTCTTTTCATCTAGCTTCACCTCTTATCCAATTATCTTCTATGATCATTCCCAGCAATTATGCAGAAAATGTCGAGACCGAAATATGGAGCTCACTCTTTACTGAATGAACTCCACCAAACCTGTCTATATAACTTAGTTATTTAGTTTCCTTTTTAACCGGTCATATTCTTCTTCTGTAATTTCACCTTTCGCCAAACGTTCTTTCAGCGTTTCAGTTGAATTGTGATTTGAAGTTGACTTATTATTCGATCCCGGCTTCCTCATCCAGAAGACGACAACAATTATTGCTATGATGATAAGGAGAAAGAGGAAGCCAAAACCAAAGAATCCGCCTCCCATGCCTCCCATTCCGCCACCGTTCATCATTTCAATCCGCTCCTTTAATGTTTTTATAGTAAAATTACTCTTCTTGTCTGTACTTCAAGAAAAAATGTTCTCCAATAAAAATAAAGATGATAAACAAAACAGAAACTACGACAATCAACCAGTCAGTAGTAGCTTTCACCCACATGAAAGCAAGCAATACAATGGCATCGAGAATCAAAGCAGTCCAAACAATCCCAGATTTCGCATTTACCTTTTCACTAAGATGCTTTAAGACTCCCCAGTGAACGATCATATCCATCACGAGATATAGAATAGCCCCTACGGAAGCAATTCTACTCAGATCAAATGCGACTGCTAACACCATTGCGAGTACGACTGTATAGACCAGAGTGTGCTTTTGAATACGCCCTGGCATACCGAAATGCTTATGTGGAATAAGCTTCATATCTGTTAACATCGCAAGCATTCGAGAGACCGCAAAAACGCTTGCGATTATACCAGAGATCGTTGCAATAATAGCGATTGCGACTGTAAACCAAACACCATACTCCCCAAAGGCTGGTCTCGCTGCCTCAGCTAAGGAATAATCTTTCGCTTTAATAATTTCACTTAACGGAAGATTACTTGATACTGCCCAAGCAATGATCAGATAGACTAGTAAACTGATCAGGATTGAAGCGACAATAGCTCGTCCCACATTTTTCTTAGGCTTTACGATTTCAGAGCCACTATTGGTAATGGTTGTAAAGCCTTTAAAAGAAAGAATTGTTAATGCAACGGCAGCGATCATGCTAGCTATCGTTGAATCTGGCGTACCGGATCCACCCTCTGCTGGAGTGATTGAAAATCCTGCTACCCATAATCCTCCTATCGCAAAAATTACTAATCCAATTATCTTCAAAAGAGATACGATCGATGTAAATGTTTGAATAAAACTATTACCTGAAATATTCACTAAGAAAGCGAAAAGCAATAACCCTACACCTAACAAAGGAACAAGATAATTTGATTGGTCAACGTTAAAAATCTGAAGCGTATACGTACCAAATGTCCGTGCAACAAGACTCTGATTAATGACCATGGAAACAGCCATCAGCATAGCTGCTGAAGCAGTTAATGTCCCTTTTCCATAAGCTTTAACGAGAAACATTCCAATCCCACCTGCAGAAGGGTACTCGTTACTCATCTTTACATAAGAATAAGCGCTAAACCCAGTAACAATTCCTCCTGCGATAAAGATCAATGGAAACCACATACCAGCAAGTTCTGCCACTTGACCAAGTAACGCAAAAATTCCTGCGCTGATCATAACTCCGGTACCTAAACCAATTGCTCCAATTAAAGATAGACTATTTTCTTTGTATTCTCCCAATACTCTCACCCCTATAATATTCTCTTAGCTTGATATCCTTACTTTATGCAGATTTCATGCATTTCCAAAAAAAACATGATTTTAATAGCAACAATTTATATAAAAAAGCCTTTTCCAATTCAGTCCCACAAGAGCATCGCAGATAGCATCCGTCGCTGGACCCACTCGACCTTGACGGAATCGACTTTTCTGCTATGCAGGTCATTTGTTTAATCATTTTAATTAAACTCTACTAATGGTCGTTCCTTTTCTTGCATCGAAAATGATAGTGCTGGAGATGAGACTATAAAGAATAGATTTAAAACATGTCATCCCCCATGAAGGATGGCAAGTTTTAATGTGGTTGTCAGTTTATAATTACATGACATTATTTATATTCTAAAGCTGTCATCATACCTCCATGACCTTCTCTTCCATTATTGGACATATGATGAGGCGAATGGCAATGGAGCGGCCAAGTACCAGGATTGTTAGCATTGACCATTAAATCAAACGTTTCTCCCGAAGCTAGAGTAATACTATTTCTTTTCATTTTCATCGCTTCTGGAAGTGGATTACCATCCTGCGTTTCAATGACAAACTGATGTCCGTGAATATGCATGGGATGCGAACCGTGACCTAAACTACCAAACCGAATTCTCACCTTTTCACCATGCTTTGTTTGAAGGTGACTTAAATCAGGAAAGCACCGGCCATTAATCGTGTAGAAGTTAAACGAGTGGGAATGTGGATTTATCGGATAAGTACCTTTCTCCAACTCTCCATGTTCGAGATTTTTAACTGCGAATTCTTGTAAGAGCAGGAAGTAGTCATCGTTGATCTCATCATCTTTTTCCTTAATGATCAATCCTCCACCAAGGCCCATCATCAATTGTTTCATCGAATTAACATGAGTATGGTACATGTGTGTGCCTGGCGGATTGTTGATATTGAAATTGTAATCAACATAATCTCCTGGTTCTATACTAGGAGATGATTGAAGTTCCACTCCCCCGTCCACATTTTCGTGAATATCCATTCCATGCCAGTGTACACTTGTAGCTTCTGGCAATTCGTTGTATACCCTAATTGATACCTTATCTCTTGGATTCACTACTAAAGTAGGTCCAGGGATTGATCCATTATAACCCCACCCTTCAATATAAATACCATCCAATACTTCTTGCTTTACTGGCTCCGCTGTTAGTACAAAATGTTTTACCCCATCCTTGATTTCTCCGAATAGTTGATTATTATCAGGTGTTAACATACAGGCTCCTCCTTTAATAAACTCATATTTTTTTCTTACCGTTAAAACGGCACGTCGTTTCCCTCATTTGTTACCCCAGCTTTTCAACTCGTTCCCATAATGTTTGCAGATAGTGTGCATATCGTAAAAAAACATCTATAAGCCGACGGGTACCTTTTGTTCTTAACAAAAGGTAAAAAGGAAACTCCCCAAATAAGATAGTTTCCTTCTTATACACCCTTTATTAAGACTAACCTTTTAATAACTTTGCATTAATCGCTACAATAACAGTACTTAGAGACATTAGAACTGCTCCCACTGCTGGGCTGAGTACAACCCCTATCGGATATAAAATACCTGCAGCGAGTGGAATGGCAATAATATTGTAGCCCGCCGCCCACCACAAATTTTGAATCATTTTCTTATACGTTGCTTTCGAGAGCTCAATAATGGAAACCACATCTTCTGGATTGCTTTTTACTAAGACAATATCGGCTGTTTCCATCGCTACATCAGTTCCCGCTCCAATCGCAATACCTAGATCAGCATTGGCTAGAGCTGGTGCATCATTCACTCCATCACCTGTCATTGCCACATTCAAGCCTTTTCCTTTAACTTTCTTAATTTGATCAGCTTTTTCGTGTGGGAGTACCTCAGCGTATACTTCATTTAAATCTAATTGATTTGCGACCCAATCAGCCACCTGTTGGTTATCTCCAGTCAGCATAATGGAAGATATATTCATGTTCTTAAGTTGTTGGATGGCATTTTTAGCACTGTCTCGAATCATATCGGCTAATGCAAACATCCCTTCTAATTTTCCATCTACTAAAACGAATACAACTGTCTTTCCTTGTTCAGAAAGTTCCATGTATCGTTCTTTGTGATAGTCGATCTCCTCATCATTCATATAGCCAGGACTCACAACCATCACTTTTTTGCCATCAACTGTTCCTTCTAGGCCTTTACCTGTGATGGAACTAAATTCATCTACATCCTTAAGAGTCAGACTTCTATTCTTAGCTTCCTCCACGATACCCCTCGCAATAGGGTGCTCAGACTCTGCTTCAATGGAAGCAGCCAGTTGAAAAATCTGATTTTCATCTTCGTTTTCTGTTACAACGTCCGTGACACCAAACTTTCCCTCAGTTAAGGTACCCGTCTTATCAAATACTACGGCTTCTAAGTTACGCGCTCCTTCGAAGCTTGCGCGGTTTCTTATAAGCAGACCTTTTTTAGCAGATAACGCAGTCGACCTTGCAACAACAAGTGGAGCTGCCAATCCTAAAGCATGAGGACATGCAATTACCATTACCGTGACCATACGTTCAAGCGCATAAACAAAGTCATAACCGAGTACCAACCAGACGATCAACGTCGTTATACCCGCACCAAGCGCAAGGTAGAACAGCCATTTAGCCGCACGATCTGAAAAATTTTGTGTTTTTGATTTAGAATCTTGTGCTTCCTTTACCATCGTTACAACTTGTGATAAATAGCTATCTTCACCCGTTTTCTCAACCTTCACGGTTAACGATCCTTCACCGTTGATGGAAGCCCCGATCACTTCATCTTCTTTTTCTTTTTCAACAGGAACCGATTCTCCGGTTAACATTGATTCATCGATGGAGGACTTCCCTTTTACAATCAATCCGTCTACAGGAACCTTTTCACCTGGTTTAATGAGAACATGGTCCCCCTCATTTAATTCAGATGTAGGAACATCCTCAATCTCGCCATCTTCCTTGATTCGATGGGCTTCAGATGGCATCAGCTTAACCAATTCTTCTAATGCCTTCGAAGCACCCATAACTGATTTCATCTCGATCCAGTGTCCAAGAAGCATGATATCGATTAGTGTCGCGAGTTCCCAAAAGAAATTCTTACCTGATAACCCGAATACTGTTAGAGAACTGTAGCCGTATGCTACAACGATTGCCAGACCTATAAGCGTCATCATTCCTGGATTCTTTTCTTTTAGTTCACTCCAGGCACCTGTTAGAAATGGCCAACCTCCATAAAAGAATATGAAAGTTGATAGCGCAAATAAAATGGACATATCCCCGGTAAACGTTAGGTCGAGGTTTACAAACCCTTGTAACATAGGAGATAGAATAAGGACGGGCAACGTTACAAGTAATGAGATATAAAATCGTTTTTTAAAATCCTCTACCATATGTGCATGATGAGAGCTATGATCATGCTCCCCACTATGTTCATTATGCGATTCGTCTTGATGATGTTCATGATTTGAATGCTCCATAAGAACCTCCTCCTACTGGTTATCAATACTTTTCATTCCCATTGTGATTAGTTGTTCCCATTAATTATCAAGAATGTATCAAGAATATGTGAATTCAAAAAAAGCTGCCTGGATCGGCAGCTATTAAGTAGTATTCGGTTCATTCATTTTTAGAAACAAGAATCATTTAGAACACCCTATTTTTTCCACTTATAACCGACTCCCCACACCGTCTTTAAATGTGCATCAATATCAAAACCCGCTTGACGACATTTCTCACGAAGGTTTCGAATATGCGAATCGATCGTACGGCCCTCAGTGAAAGACTCATATCCCCAGATTAGCTGAATGAGATGCTCTCTGCTGAAAACTTTATCATGGCTTCTCATAAAAAGTCCTAAAAGATTAAATTCAATCGGCGTGGTGGACAACGTCTTTCCCCGATAAGATACCCTATGCTTGCCCTTCTCCCAAATTAATCCATTGACCACCAGGGTATCCTCATCCAATTGATGCAGTCTCCTTGAAACTGCTTCGATCCTTGCAAGAAGAACTTCCTCATCGAACGGTTTTGTAATGTAATCATCCGCACCTAGCTTTAATCCTTTTACGACCTCACTCGATTGGTCCCTAGCCGTCAACATGATAATTGGAACTTTCGAGAGTTTTCGAATTTCTTTACATGTCGTCCAACCATCCATTTCAGGCATCATGACGTCTAATAAAACGAGATCGATGTGGTCTTTTTGTATTTGATCAAGCGCCTCTAAACCTGTGCTAGCTTTAGAAACAGTATATCCTTGTGGAGTCAAAAATAAAGAAATTAAATCCACCATCCGTTCTTCATCATCAACAATCAAAACATGTTTCATCTGTTACTCAACTCCCGGAATGACGATTTTTATCGATGTGCCCTTTCCTACTTCACTTGAGACAGAAATCGTTCCATTATGCTTTTCGATAATGTCTTTTGCAATTGCAAGTCCTAGTCCTGATCCCCCATATTTACGTGATCTGGATTTGTCTACTCTATAGTGGCGATCAAATATAAATGGGAGGTCTTTTTCTGGTATGCCTTCTCCTTCATCAATGATTTGCATTTCTAATTGATTCTTTATTTGATCTGCTTCTATGCGTACATCTTTGCCACTTTCTGAATAATGAAGGGCATTATCCAAGAGATTTAGCAATACTTGCGAAAACCTCTCTGGGTCTACCAAAATGGTTATATCTTTCTGGCAATATGTAAGTAGAGAGATTCCTTTGTTTTCAAAAGCTGGCTTCACTTTTTCCCTACATATAAACATACCCAATAGGCGCTCCATTTACCATCACGGGAGATACCGTTGACACGAAAGGTGCTTTTGCCCAATCCCCCTCAACAATTCCACCATCATTTCGTGTTGTATCAGCTGACTGGATTGTATTTCTGATTGCAGGGGTAATCGCGTTAGAATGGTCAAGAATATTGGATTGATCATCAGTGATTACAACCTGTGTTTCTGCTTCTGATTCCATCAAATGCAACATGCCCTCTTGTACTACGATCGAAGTGTTTCTCTAACACATCGCTATGACTATTTCTTCGTGCGACCAAGGCATCCGTCTTCACCATCACCCGCTCATTTAAAAATCCAAAATAAAGAACAGCGAAAAGACTTCCTTCTAAAAGAAGGATGCTTGTAAGAAATAAAAACCCTAACTTTGTAGCCAATTTATTTTTTCTTTTAAATCGCATAACATACCCCTTTTATGAGTGATCTTATCACGATTATATCGAGAAATTGTGCATCATCCGTATATAATCACCTAATAACTAGTATAAAAAACCAAATAATAAAAAAAGCCCGTTCTATTAGTAGAACGGACTTCTTAACCTTACTATTTCAATACTAAATTAAGCAGCTAGCTTCTTGCACGCCTCAGCGCATTTAAAGCAAGCATCTGCACAATCCTGACAATGCTTATGATCATGTTTCTTACATTCATTTCCACAAGCTTCACAAATAGTCGCACAAACTTGGGCTAGTTCAGAAGAAAAAGGCGTACCTCTTACTAATGCTTGTTCAAGATACCCACAAATGTCTGCACATTCACGATCAAGACGAATACAATCAGCCATCATCTTAACATTATCTTCTTTTAAGCAAGAATCGTAACAATGGTTACAAGCCGTCATACATTCGTGTAGCGTTTCAATTACCGATCCATATTTTTCATGAGACATAATCAAATTCCTCCTTAAAGTTTGTTTACACTATCATATGTTGCCTAATAGTAATTCTATTAAACGCTTTTGAAGTGAAAATTTTCTATAAATGAAATTTCATTATTTCTGCACAGTTTCTTGATAGTTGATGGGAATGAGGGTAAGTTAACTTGCTACATCAGAAAGTATTCTTTCCAACTTTTTAGCACCAGACACCCCCTTGTCAGATTTTTAAAACAACGTCATAACCTTGCTCTTCGACTGCTTCATTCATGTCTGAAACTGAAACTTTAGATGAATCGTATGACACATCAGCTTTTTCTTTTTTCAAATCAACCTCTACTCCGGAAACACCCTCTAATTCATTTAAAGCTGTTTCAACGGCGTTTTTGCAGTGATTACATGTCATACCTTTGATGTTAATAATAGTCGTGCTTTCCATATTAAAAATCTCCCTTCAAATTGGTATAAATTATATTTTAACTCGCTTCAATCGAAGTGAGTTACTCACAACAGATACGGAACTGAAAGCCATCGCTGCACCAGCGACCCATGGTGCCAGAAGACCAATGGCAGCAATCGGGATCCCAATAGAATTATAGAATAACGCCCAGAACAAATTCTGACGAATGTTTTTCATCGTTTTTCTGCTTAAGTTAATGGCTTTTGGTATATGATCTAAATCTCCACCAACTAACGTCACGTCGGCTGTGAGCACTTGCACCTAGCACTCCAAGAATAAACGCGGATAACAGTGGAATCGAGTTAGTCTGAAAAGCAAGCGTAGTCAACGGACCGCTAAAAATCTGACTCAGGGAATTAAATAAATCATATATATGATTACTACTAATCGTTATTCTATGACTTCACCTTTTTTAACTAACGCGTTCCAACTTTCCCCTCTATCATTCGTCCGATAGATAGATCCCCCTGCTGTATGGAAAACAATTTCGTTCTCGTCTTGAGGACTGACCGCAATATAATCAATTGTTTCTAGATCATTTTCTGGCATGGAGAGCTCGGTTTCATCTCCATTTTTAAGTTTTTGGATAACTAACTTGTTATTGTTTTTTGCATATACGAGTTGGTCTTCCATAAATCTGACAGAGCTAACACTAACTTCTTCAGTTAAACGATCAAACGATTCTCCTTTATCACTTGATACAAATAAGCCTAATGGAGATGTAATAGCCACGACATTTGAGTCGGTTGGATGGGTAGCGATACCTGATACTTGATTAGGAGTTCCGTTAAGCTGCACTTTTTCCCATTCTTTTGCATCCTCGCTGTAATAAACCCCTGTATCCATCTTACTGTTTTTCATCTGGTTCACCGCGTAAATCGCATGACTCTCATATCCCACTGTAAGGTAGTGGAAATCTGCTTCACCCTGGAACCCTAATTCTTCTATCGTATTTCCACGATCAGTACTTTTAACTAGGCCAAGCGGGTTAGGAAGATCAGACCCCTCACCCGGATGACCACTACTATAAAAACCATCGGAAACAGCATTAAAACTCATATAATCATTTTTATTTTCTTTTGCTTCATACCAGAAACCCTCACGATAAATAATTGGTCCATTATGAGTAGCGATTAATAATTCATTACGATTACCCGGGTATCCGATTCCATGAACATGATCAATTTTGCTATCTTGTAGAGACCCATATAAATTGGATTGCTCTAAAGAAACAAGCTTCTCTTCCTCTTCTTCAACCTTAATTATTTCAGTATTTTCTTCCGGGTTCATTTCATTATCAATTTGACACCCTGCACTTATGAGTAAAATGGTAGCAGCAAATAGAGGCAGCCCGTTTTTCTTCAAGCTAGTTCATCCTTTTTATCTTTTTTTGTAATATTTCATCGTAGAATAACAATTAAATATTGAGATTTTGTGCAAACAACACTTTGATTTTATTATTTTCTGGGAGTCGAAGTAAAAACAAATCAAAAAATCCGGACTTTCTTAGTCCGGACCTTCACTGTTAACATTTAATTTAGTTATCTTTCTGCCATAAGTGCAGTTTCGATGGAAGTCATAAGACGTTTTTCAATATCACTAGCCACATCGTTTAACTTTTGATTTTCAACAAAATTAATTAACGCGGTTGGTCTTGGCATCCCCACATACGTTTCACCATTTTCCTCGTAAACAACGATTTTACAAGGTAAGAAGTAACCGACCATTTTATCTTCACTCAATACTTGCTCAGCTTCCTTCGGATTACATACTTCGAGGACACGGTATGGAGTATTGAAATCCATTCCCTTTTCTTGAAGCTTACCAGTTAAATCAAAATCCCATAGAATTCCAAACCCATTTTCTTTCAGAGTCCCTTCTAGTGAACACAACTTTGTCGATATCCATTGAGGTTTTAAGTGTAAAATCGAAATTCATGATAAAAATCCCCTTTCAGAGTTAGTAAAAAGTTAGTGTTTCTATACCTTTAATTTTTCAGTTGAATTCCCTTTGATGGATGCTGATTGTGGCTTCATCATCCAAAAAACAATCACGATAAAAGCTAAAATGATTTAAAGGCCTAGGATTTCATAACCTATAAAATCTCCTCCCATTCCGTTCTCATTCTTCATACCAATCATCTTCTACCTTTTTTACCCCATATGGTATACACAAAACTTGATTCACTTTATTTTTTCTAATATTGATTCAATAAGTGAACCTACAATCACACTCAGAGCTACCCATATCTTTAAACTACCCAGAAGTTATGAAGTTTCTGTGCAGAAAGCAAATTAGTTATAACCTATCCTTTCCTTTCACATTCTTGACTTAAAAAGATTAAAGAAAAATGCCTCTTCTATCAATTTCCAACAAAAAAAGAGCAGTCGCCAACTGCTCTAAGAATGTTTCCGAGATTGTTGTGAAGTATTTCTAACCAGCTATACCTAATCGTGATTTGTAATGGGCCAATTTTATTTCTAGATAGCATCACTCGACCTGCTCCCTTGATTTGTAATCTTGTGCATTTTAGATACATTTAAAAGAATGCCCATACCGATCATCACGGTAAGAAGAGAAGACCCCCCATAGCTAATAAACGGGAAGGGAATGCCAGTCGTAGGAAGAAGCCCTGTGACGACTCCCAGATTGACCGATGCTTGGATGCCAATTAAAGAAGAGATCCCAATCGCAAGAAGACTGCCAAAGCTATCTTTGGTTTTTATTCCAAGCAATAACCCACGAAACACCAGATAAAACAGGGCGCCAATGATCAAAAACACCCCGATAAAGCCTAATTCCTCTCCTACAATGGCCATAATAAAATCGGTGTGGGCCTCAGGCAAGTATCCCATTTTCTGAGCACTCATTCCAAAGCCCCTGCCCCAAATGCCACCGGATGCGATGGCTATATAAGAATTAATCACCTGGTAGCCACCTTCTGGATTCTGAAAAGGATTATATGCAGCCCCAAATCGCGAAAGCTGTTCAGCGCTTAAGAAAAACTTCGAGAAAAAACCAGCTACAACGACAAGGCTTATTAAAAACAAAATGTTTTTCCAGCTTGTTCCTGAACAGAGGGTGATAAGACCTGCTAAGCATAGAATAATAACGGCTGTTCCTAGGTCTGGTTGAAGCAAAATTAGAAAAACAATCAAACAAACAAAAACTAATGGAGGAAAAATCCCCCTTGTCAGACTCGTTATATATCGCTGCTTTTTGGAGAACACAGAAGAAAGGTAAAGTATGATCGTGATTTTCGCCATTTCTGAAGGCTGGAATTCTAGACCAAATACATTAATCCACGACTGCGCATTATTCGATACCTCTCCATAAATCAATACGAAAGATAGGAGAAGAATCGTTCCTAGCATAATGTACTTTAGTAGCGCTTTGTAATAGTTATAAGGAATCACCATGGTGACGATCATGACGACAAGTCCTATGGTTATGGAAAGAAGTTGACGCTGAAAGAAAAAATCAGCTGGAACTTCATACCGTAAAGCTGCATAATAGCTAGCACTATAGATCATCAGTAATCCTGCCGTAAGCAAAAAGCTCATAGCAACAATAATGGTGAGATCATATTGGCGAAACATTCGTTTAATCAAGTCAATTACTCCTACAAAACAACATTCATCTTATGCAGGGATTTCCCCTCTTTCATTTTTCTTTCAGAATTACTCTACTATCGGTTAACTGCCTTTTTCTTTAAGTTCAAAATAAGCATCTACCAATTCACGACCAATGTACTTATTTATCCCTGCCTCTTTATCGACTTCCGGAACAATCACCGCAAAAGCCACTTCTGGTTTTTGATATGGGGCATACCCAACAAGAGAAAGGTTATATTGTCCGTCTCCTATCTCTGCCGTACCTGTTTTCCCTGCTGGTACATAGTCTGTATCTTTAAAGTAATCTGTTGCGGTTCCCTGATTCCCGTTCATCACGAGGTACAGACCACGCTGGACACGTTCGATCTCGCTGTCTTTCATCGTAAGGTGGTTCGTAACTTCAGGAACCTTCTGATAAAGAACACTGGAAGACAGATGATCATTATTCGTAGGCTCATGCACACGTTTTAATAAATGAGGCTCTAAGCGTTGTCCATCATTTGCGATCGTTGATATATATTGAGCCATTTGAAGTGGCGTATAGGTATCAAACTGACCAATCATCAAATCCATTAAATTACCCAATCGCTGTACACCACCATTATAGCCGTTCGACTCATTAGGCAAATCGACACCTGTTTTTACCCCTAAACCAAACTGTTCAAAGTTTTTACGAATGGTTTGATATGCTGAACGGTCCCATGGAATACCGGATTTATTTGGTTCGTAATCATAGTTAGCAAGTTTCATAGCCGTTCGAAACATGTAGACATTGGAAGAACGCTCTAAAGCTTCCAAATCATTAATCCATCCCATATTGACATAAGACGACTTCTCAGGCGTAGAAGGAATTAAGATGGGTGTATCATAAAAGCGTGTCCCAGGCTGGATAACATCCTCATTCATCCCAGTTAGAACGGAAGCCCCCTTCACAGCCGAACCCATTTCATAGGAATTATATAAATTGCCATATGCCTGATTTATGTACTCGCCATTTTTTCTTTTTTGACCGGCCATGGCTAAGATTTCTCCGGTATTTGGATCCATCATCACCGCATAAGCAGATGTTGCACCAGAATCAGTTTTTTGTAGATTTTCTTTTAAAATCTCATTTGCTTTTTTCTGCAAATCAATATCAATCGATAAAACCAGATCGTTTCCACGTTCCCCCGGTATCAACTCAGGAGATGTGTTATCGTCACCCGTTGAGAATTTTTTCTTACTCTTGATCCCTTTCAGCCAATTCTCATATTCTTCTTCTAGAAAACTAGTTCCCACCTTATCCGTTGCCTCATACCCTAAAGACTGATATTTAGCCAGATTTCCCTTTGAAATGGGACCAGTATTGCCTAAAATATCTCGAAAGGTTTCATTATAAGGATAGGTTCGTTTTGCTAAGACTTTGACGTGAACCCCAGGTAAGGAACCTAGATGTTCACTCACTTTCGCAATTTCATCCTTTGTTAGATTTTCCTTAACAACAGCAGACGAATAAAAGTACCCTGACAACATACGGTTTTTAATGAGAAGAATCTCTTTTTCTTCATTAGTAATATGGCTAAGTTGTTCGTCAGTAATTCTCTCCATTTCAAGGTTTTGAATCTCTTTCTTGGTCAGATCTTCTCTTTTCTGTTGATCAATTAATTTACTTGCCTGTTTCTCTCTTGTTTTTAACCAGTACTCTTTTAGCTCTGTTTTTGAAACATTCTCTGCCTCTAAATTCAAATATCTCGCTAAGTTTGTTGCAGTCTGAGTCAACTCTTTTTCAGTATTTGATTTTTCTCTTGTATAAGTTAGTGCATATTGGGGTTCGTTTCCAACAAGCAAGCGTCCCTTCCGATCATACATTTTCCCTCGAGGAACGGATGATTCGGTAACCTTCACTTCCGTCTTAGAAGCTTCCTCTACATACTCTTCCCCATTTACAATTTGCAAGCTTCCCAAGCGTAAAATGAGAAGGGAAAATAAAAGAAAGACGCAGAGAAACATAATATTTAATCGAAGAGCCGTAACTTGTTTTTGTGTAGTAGGCTTACGCTGATTCTGTTTTTTCAAAACGACCTTCCCCTTTACTACAGTTTTAACAATGAACTCATCCTAACATGAATCATTCTTTATTACACAAATGTCCAATGTTTTTCACAAACATTACAAATGTGTTAATACAGTTACTATTAAGACAGAATGGGGTAATGGTGTCTAGAGTAACAATAGAAAGGATGTAGTAACGATGGAAAACCCAAAAGACAATCCTGCAAAAAGGCAGTTCATTCTCTGGATATCTTCTAGTTTTCTTGGTGTGTTACTAGGTGGATTGATTTTACTAGGAATTTTAAACGTGTTTGATGAAAAAGAACCCGTTCAATCCACGAAAGTATCCGCCAGTGAAACCTCATCATCAGACTCCTCAGCTCAGGACATTACTCAATTGATTGATCGTGTTGATGAGGCTGTGGTGAGCGTCGTTAATAAGCAAGCATCGAAGGAACAACCATTTCTTGAAGGAGAAACTTCCTTACAAAAAGCCGGAACTGGATCAGGTTTTGTTTATAAAAAAGAGAATGGAAACGCGTATGTTGCAACAAACCACCATGTAGTAGAAGGTGCAGAAAAAATCGAGGTGAATTTACCTGGAGGAAAAACCGAAGAAGCAACCCTTCTTGGCAGTGACCCTCTTTTAGATCTTGCCGTTCTCCGTATTGATAGTGATAACGTCAAAGAAACGGTGAAGTTGGGAGACTCTTCAAATTTACAGATTGGACAAACCGCCATTGCTGTTGGAAATCCATTAGGGTTTCTTGAAGGTTCTGTCACAAAGGGTATTATTTCAAATGTGAATGAATCTATGCCGGTCGACATCAACAAAGATAAACAACCAGATTGGGAAGCACGCGTTCTTCAAACGGATGCGTCTATTAACCCAGGGAATAGTGGGGGACCATTATTAAATGCAAATGGAGAGGTCATCGGGATCAATTCATCTAAAATTGCTCAAACGTCCGTGGAAGGAATTGGTTTTGCCATTCCTTCGAATGTAGCACTTCCAATTATTGAACAACTTGAGAAAAAAGGACAGGTAGATCGTCCGTATCTGGGAATCTCATTAATCAATGTCGCTGAATTTCAACATGCTCAATTAGAACAAAGAATTAACCTCCCAGCAGACGTGAAAAATGGGATTATCATTCGAGAAGTAGCGAACAATGGACCAGCAGATAAAGCCGGTCTAAAGGCAAAAGATGTGATTGTATCGATTGACGAGCAAAACATCAGCTCTAGCGTTGATTTGCGAGAGTATCTTTATCGCCAAACGAAATCAGGTGAAAAAGTAAAGGTGACATATTATCGAAATGGAAGCAAAGAAACCACTTCCTTAACGCTTCAAACCAAAGATTTATTTACCACTGAATAATAAACAAAAAAGGGCTCCCAAAAGTTCTTTTCTTCAAACCGCCTTTATGATGAGCTGTTCCCATGCTTATGAAGCGTGGCAGTATATGGTCACGAAAGGGTACTATCCACTCACTCTAGCTGCTAAGGAAGAAATAGATAAAATAGGTTCTTTGTATCAAGTAGTTCCGGAAGACCAGGCAAGAATTCAAGAGTATATGAAGAAATACAACGGTGATAATGCTGTAGAAGGTTCAAGTCAGGATTTATATCAATAATCCCTAGTGCAGC
This sequence comes from Bacillus sp. N1-1, assembly GCF_009818105.1. Classification (NCBI taxonomy): domain Bacteria; kingdom Bacillati; phylum Bacillota; class Bacilli; order Caryophanales; family Bacillaceae; genus Bacillus; species Bacillus sp. N1-1. Next base: position 1,193,344 of record NZ_CP046564.1, on the reverse strand, counting down.
GAAGGTCGTCAGAGTTCAAGAAGTTCCTTAAATTCATTACAGATGACCTCACAGCTTACAGTATAGCAATGAATGGCGTAGCCCGTATGTACGAGGTATACCTGGATCCCAATCTAGTTCAAATGAAAGTGGAGCATATTCTTAAAAGAAATGCTCCTTTTATTTAGCATTATATCGAATCATATTTTTTACTTTTGTAGCTGTTGCAAATCGATCAGCACCTAAAAGTAATGTGAATTTTATCTTTTTTCCTCACGTTTTTTTAAAAAAAGAGAGAACATCGATGTTATTAAAAAAACACATTAGTCTCCTAATTATTTAGCTGTGAAAGAGCCCTCCCATTGCCTGGAGCTGGAAGAGTAATCGTTAGGAAGATGTGGATAGGTCACAACATGACTGGGCTTGTTACTATAAAAGTTGGATAAAGATTGTGCTCTCCTTATTTAACTAGTAAAACATAAAACCACTTTTATTGGGCAAAATTATAGTATCTGAGAACGGAGGGATTCCCATGGAAATCAATCATAACCCAAATTTGACATCTGCAGAATTATCATCAATTTGGGGATCTTATCAAAATGATACGCTTGGAAAATGTACGATATCGTATCTCTTAGAAACAACGGATGATGAGGATATAGGGGCTGTATTAGCTTATGGGTTAGAATTGGCTGAAAATCATATTGAAGTTTTAACGAATATTTTCCATAAAGAAAAGCTTCCTGTCCCACAAGGTTTCGGTGAACAAGATGTTAATTTACAAGCGCCACGTCTTTTTTCAAACCCATTTATGCTTTTATATATCCAGCAGATGGGTGCGATAGGTTTAAATCTTTACAGTATCGCATTATCTAACTCCGCCAGAAAAGATATTCGAGATTATTATACGCACTGCATACAGTCATCTTCAGAACTTTTTAACCGAGCAACGGAAGTTATGCAGAATAAAGGGCTTTTTATCCGTCCTCCATATATCCCGTATCCTCAGCAGGTCGAATTCATTCATAGTAAGCAATTTTTAGCCGGCTGGTTGGGGGAGAAACGTCCGTTATCTACTGTAGAAACCTCCTTTTTGTTTTTTAATCTGCAGCGAAATGTCCTAGGGAGGGGCTTAATCACAGGATTTAGCCAAGTAACCAATGATAAGAAGGTCCGTAATTATATGGTCCGTGGTGCTGAAATAGCAGCCCATCATAGTAAGGTTGTATCTAAATTTCTAGATGAAAGCAATCTAATGACTCCAAGTACATCCGATGCCATGCCAACCGAGTCAACGGTATCTCCATTCTCAGATAAACTGATGATGCTACATATTACAGCTTTAAACAGCTCTTCAATTGGCTATTATGGATCAAGTATAGGGGCGTCTCCTAGAAGAGATATAGCAGGGGCGTATGTACGCATGATGGCGGAAGTGGGCGAGTATGCTGCAGAGGGTTCAGAGTTGATGATTAAGAAAGGGTGGCTAGAGAAGCCACCAATGGCACCCAACCGTAAAGATTTGGCGAAAGGATAGAATGATAAGGGAAGGGGCGCTCCATTTGCCCCTTCCCTTTCATTTAATCTTTTCACAATGTAGTACGAAAAAATAACGAAAAATGACTGATCTCCCGTAAGTTAAGAGCAATCAGATCGTTTTGATTGATAATTTATTATCTATCATGGGTTGAAACCCAAACCTATTCGTCCGAATGGTTATATTTTATTCTACCTGTTTCAGGGCTTTCTTTAAGTGTTGATGTATGTGAAATGGCACTATAGGACTTACTAGAGATGTAAAGATATTCTTAATATAAGGAATACGGTAGAACCCTTATGATTTAAGAAGAAATGGATGGTGAAATCAGTACCTCTGATATAGTATTTACCACCTAATGACAAGAAGTGTACCACAGAATGACAGACTGTTTACCACTACATAGATTAACCATTGTATTACGTAGTAGACCGATACTGTGCAGCAAAGATTTTCATTGTTCAGGTAACCTTTGTGAAAAAATGTACTTAAGCTAAACGAAGCTGATTAGTAGTTGGAGATAGCTTATTAAATGGTGATAAAAGCGATTATAGTCAATATTAAAACAGTATCTTTTGGGAAAGGATAAATAATACATCTATCTATCCGACGGAGTGATTAAATGTACATTTTAATTAATACGTTATATCTTATAGCGGGATTTATATGGGGAGATTGGAAAAACTGGAAAAGTTATTATCCAACAATCCTTTTTTTTATAATCGGAGATTTTCTATATAATTTTCTACTCTATAATGAATCTATGTGGCTGTTTCATGATTTAATCTTACCTAATCATACCCTGATTACAATTTTAGCTATGACTGTTTCTTATTCTGCAACTGTATTAATTTATCTGGGAAGGTTTCCTGAAGAATGGAAAAAGCGTTTTTTTTGGTTTTTGTTGTGGTTTGGAATATTTATATCTATTGAGTACATAAATAGTAAATTAGGCTTTATCACTTATCATCATGGTTGGAATATTTGGTGGTCTGCATTATTTACAGGGATTATATTTTTAATTTTGCCTATTCATCAAAAAAGACCATTATTAGCATGGGGTATATCAATTGTTATTATAATAACTCTGTTGAATATTTTTGATGTAAAAATAAATGAGATGAAGTAGGGGCACTAACTATAGCTAAACAAAGGCGGTATAATTGGTGATTATTATATTTGGATGTCTCATTTTATTTAACATAATAGCGGTTCTAATGCCTAAAAGATTAACAAAGATCGAAATTTATGCTACTTCATTTTTTGCCATATCTTTTGGAAGAACTGTGGACGCATTTTTAGATATTAAATATAATATGTATGGCTTTATTACGGAAGGTATTAATTATTTAGGAGTTCTGGGACAACTTCTTATCTACCCATCCATAAACATATTATTCTTAAATTACTTTCCCTTAACAAAAAATATAAAGTCAAAAACACTTTACATATTAGTATGGTCTTTATTTTCAGTAACTTTTGAGTGGATTTCATTACAAACAAGCTTCTTTTATTACACTACTTGGAAACTTTGGTATTCGGCTATACTATATCCATTTATATTTCTTATTCTTTTAGTTAATTTGAAGCTAGTTCGTAAATTAAACAATAAAAGGCAGAAATGCTGAAGAAATAATTATTTGTCATATTATTCGATAATGGAATTTATTATATATCGAAGTTGCTTATTTTGAAGAAGACAACGAAACTATAGGAATAATAATCCATAATTAGCACGATTGTGGAAAACCTATGCCTAATTCCTCGGTAAAGATAAGGAGGATTAGGCTTTTTTACTTCAAAACGTTTGCATACTTCTATTGGTAAATGCGTAGGCGTAGCCTGGTAAATTCCTTGGCGGAAGAGTACATGAAGAAATACAACGGTGATAATCCTGTAGAAGGTTCAAATTAGGAATTTACAGATAAGTTCTTAACATCTCTCCAAAAACTAAACAAAGAAGGCTTTTGCTTTTATAAGCATAGCCTTCTTTGTTATAAAAATCATTTTAAGTTTCATACTAGAAAGGATCCTCAGTCCGAGGTTTACCTGGATCACAATCTGGAAAATTCCCTTTCGTAGACTCTGCTAATTTATACAAATAGTAGCATTCTTCCCTTGCCATATGGTCAGCCATTAATCCAGAGAAAGTGCTCAACACTTTTTCAGTTAGCTCCATTTCTTCTAGTTCTTGAAGAAATCCTCTAAATAACCGCATCTCTACTTCAACATCATTATTATAGCGATGAAGAGCAGGGAATTCATGTAGATTCGTTCGTAAGTATCCTGTAAGTTCGACAGCCTTTAAGTAAAATTGTTCAAAGTGTTTGGTAAATTCTCTACTCTTTTCTTTTAATCTTTTTTCCACCCCGTCTAAACTGTCATTTATGGCGCCCGCATGTCCGCTAGCATCAAGGAGCCAAAGCATGTGATGATGTAGCTCATGAAAGATTGGAGGAATTTGACCTTTTTTCAAATAGTTAATTACAAGCACATATTCATCTAATTCATTAACCATATGGTTAATGAAGGTTGGAGGCAGATGAATACCGACCTTTCCTTGTAGTTGATGCCTAATTAGGGATAGCTTGTATTCACGAAGCTTCTTTACAACACCTTCGATTTCAAGGGAAAAAGGAGAAAAATCGTTAATTTCACCTTCAAGAACAGCATTTAAGTATTTATCGAATATGAATACAAATTCTTTAGCTTCTTTTATTTTCTCTTTTTCAGATGGGTAAAGCGAATCTCGAATAAATCTAGCATGATCCCCGAGTACTTGTAGCCAGAACTTATGTTCAAAAATAGCACTAGTTCTATAATTGTTTATTTTAATCCCTCCTTCTAATTGAATTTATATGGCAGGTAAGAATTAAAAAGAAGTTTATTATTGTATTTAGCAAGTAAAAAATGTATAAAATGCTTTTACCTTAAATTTAGTGGTTTGTACTGCCTCCATAACCAAGTGAAATGCCTAACCTCTTATAAACTGTTGAATCAGCAGAAAAGTTTACTAATTAAATATTTCTCTTTGGATACATTAATACTAAACTTTTACATATGGTGGTAGTTTCTTGAAGATAATATAACAGAAGTATCAGACATAAAACTTTAACTACCTGAACAAGGATTGTCAGCTTATATGCTTCTGCATAAATACTAAATAAGAATAATTAATCTTTAAATAAACTAAAGCTAGTTAAAATAGAAAGGATGTTACTATTGGATTTAGACTGGATTTGGAAGGCTATCGTAATTGTAGTTGGTGGAACACTTTTGTTAAGAATTGCTGGTAGAAAATCAATTTCTCAAATGACACTTGCGCAAACAGTTATCATGATTGGAATTGGATCATTATTAATACAACCTTTAGCAGGAAAAAATATTTGGACGACACTTGCAGTGGGAACGATGTTAGTAATAACCTTAATAGTGATGGAATACGCTCAATTAAAATCTGATGGAATAGAAAAATTTATTACTGGCAAATCAAAAATATTGGTTGAAAATGGAACATTGAATGAAAAAAACTTAAAAAAATTAAGATTCACCGTTGATCAACTTGAAATGAAATTAAGACAACAAAATGTAACTTCAATTGAAAATGTTAAATGGGCCACGCTAGAACCGAATGGACAAGTTGGATATGAATTAAAGCCTGATTCACAACCAGCAACAAAAAAAGAAATAGATCAACTCCAGCAAAGTGTTCAACAGATTATTCAATTATTAAACCCTATTATAGCTTCAAATGCTAAAACTCAAAATTCAAATCAGCAAGAAGATATATTTACAGAAGTAGCTACAAAAACTCACAATATTGAACCACCCAAGCGCTTACAGTAGGAATGGTTAATCACATTACCAGAAAACAAATAGGGAAAGTCCTCAAAACCTCACTAAACTTTGTATTAGAATCCTATCAATAATAAGATTAAACAGTATTATTTCTCCTAAATCGGAATAAAAAGATCTTCTGTTGTAAATTATAAAATGGTGCTCGAAAGAAAGGTGGCACTAAATGAATTTATTTAGGAGGATTAGTATGGGTATTTTAAGTGGAAATCCAACAGATGAGCCTATGCATTACGGAGAAGTTTTTAGTCTCTGGACTTTTGTGCTTACTACAAAGGGATTGGTTGCTGGTTATCAAACTTCATTAAATCATACTGGTGACAGCGACTTACACAAGCTTCTGGAAGAAGCGATCACTGGTGGACAACAAGAAGTGAAACAGGTGGAAACTCTTCTTAAAGAGAATGGAATTGGTTTACCACCTACCCCACCCGATCGTCCAAAGGCTTCCTTGGAAGATATTCCAGCTGGTGCACGAATTCAAGACCCTGAGATAGCAGCTTCCCTCTCCAAAGATATTGCAGCAGGTCTTGTTACTTGTAGCCAAATTATGGGTCAATCGATACGAGAAGACATTGCAATGATGTTTGGGCAATTTCACATTCAAAAAGCTACATTAGGTGGTAAATCTTTAAAACTCAATAAAGAAAAAGGATGGTTAGTCCCGCCACCATTGCATCATAATAAATCCGAGAATAGTTAATTAATTGGAAGTCGTTTAAAGTTGGCGACTTCCTCCTTTATATACTTAGCAAATGGCTTAATATCTGTACTATGAGATAGCTATAAAACAATTTAATTTTCAGTGAATTCCGTGAGTGAAATGTTCAATAATGTATCACAACCTAACAAAAACTTGAAATGGAGCGAAAATATAATGAAATCCTACAGTCTTCTTGTATTAAGAATTCTGATTATCAGCACAGTACTCTCATCGATATTTAGTGCAATAATGATCAGCAAATTAAATCGCATTTACAATAAGATAAGGTAAACCTTAACCCTTCAATCAAAAAAGGTTTCAGGAAATTTTTTGTGCTTTAGCCATCACTCAATTATCACTAGACCCTATTATTTAACAACCCTGTTGAGATCTCATAGAGAACTTACTATAATAACATCTTCGTTCCAAGATATTGAAGATATAAATTTAAAATATATCCCTGTTTCAGTTAACCACTTATTTAAGGAATATCTTCATTTGAATTACTACAAATTTTTCTTCATCAGCGATGCTATTTGTACATTATCCTGTTGAGAAGCTTTTTCAAGGTGCTTAATAATTAATTTTTGCCGTTCCTCAGAATGATTTTGACTTAATTTAGCTTTTGCTTCAACTTTTGTAATTTTGATTCTGAACGCCACAATTCCTTTACTCATTCCTGCAATGAAACTAGGTTCAATATCATTTAAATTGTATGTACTATCAGGAGTTTCATATTTAGTTACCAAGTCATTCAAAGAATCGAATATAACCTTTCTATCTTCAACGAATTCGACCTTTCCATATAAATGGATAGATACATAATTCCAAGTAGGTACTGCTTTAGTTGTTTCATACCAAGTTGGTGAAATGTAACAGTGGGGACCTTGAAAAACCGCAAGGACTTGTTGTTTTTCAATATCTTTCCACTGTCCGTTTTCACGTGCAAAATGACCATATAATGCATTTTCAGATTTATTGAACATTAGTGGAAGATGAGTAGCGCAGGGTTCTCCTTTATGCTGAGAAAATAAGGTTGCAAATCCATGTTTTTCGATAAAATCATAAATTACTTCTTCTTCATCAATATTAAAATGTTTAGGTATATACATAATCATCCACCTTTCTAAAAAGTTATCTAAGGCTTTTGGTCATTATTAAATCAGTTTGTTCTTCATCCCCCATATAAAAAGAGTGAGCTCCAGTTTGCACAAACCCCATTTTCTTATAAAAAGAAATTGCATTTTCATTCTTTTCCCATACGCCTAGCCAGATCCTTTTTTTATTACCTTCTAAAGCAATGTCCATCGCTTTATTGAAAAGGTATTTACCAAGTCCAAGCTTTTGAAATTTATTAATAATATAAATCCGCTCGATCTCAAGGGCGTCATCATCCATTTCTTCAGTCTGGGAATTCCCAGTATTAACCTTTAAATATCCAGCGACCTCATCATTAAAAGAAACAAAAAAGAAATGCGAAGAAGGATTGGATAACTCATTTTCTACTTGATTTATGTTAAAAGCCTCTTCCAAATAAGCCTTCATATTTTCTGAAGAATTCTGATCCTCAAAAGTCTCCTTAAATGTTTCGTAACCAATTTCTTGAAGTTTTTGCGAATCTTCCAAAGTACACTTTGTCAAATTTATATTCATTTAAATCTTTTACTCCTCTCTACTCAATAACTTCTCTTGTTTCCTCTTTTAACAAATTCCCAGTCTTTTTCTATATTTCTCCTTACAGTTTGAAGAAGTTCGAAAAGGGTTTCTATTTCTTCTTCGGATAACCCCTCTAAGGCAACAACATTTGAATAATCATTTTCTCTTTTAATAAAAGGAAAAACTTTTTTCCCTTTCTCTGTTGGAAATAGCTTTTTTATTTTTTTGTTATGTTCGTCTTCTTTCTTCACAATAAAGCCGTTCATTTCAAGTTTCTTAATAGAGCGGGCTGCTGTGGTACGATCTACTTTTATGAGCTCAGCCACCTTCTCTTGAATAATTCCCGGGCTTTCACAGATTCGCACAAGATATAAATACTGGCCTCTCGTGAGATCATATTCTTTAAATTCTATATTACTTATTGAATCTAATGCTCTTGCTATCATTCCAATTTCACGTAGTATTTCCTTCATATTAAACTCCCAATTATACATTTTTGTTGCAAATGCAACATTTAACACCATATACTTAAATTAACTTAATTTAGTTGTAATTGCAACAAAAGAACAAATGAAGGAGTAGATTTGTGTGAAGCTTTTCTTTTATGTATTCGGAATTTTGTTATTAACGCTCGGCATTTCTCTCACTATCCAATCTGACCTTGGGACTTCCCCTTTTGACGCACTTTTAGTAGGACTGGCTATACGTGTAGGTTTTACTGTAGGAACTTGGGAAATTATCATTGCTTTTATTTTAATAGGGTGTAATTCACTTTTAAAGCGACAAAAACCAGAAGTTTTGGGGTTGTTAACAGCATTTATTACGGGGATTAGTATCGATATGTGGCTCTTTTTATTAAAAAATTTGCTCATACCTGAACTATGGTACAGCAAAGTTATTTACTTTGGAATCGGCTTATTCATTATAGGATTAGGTACTGCAATATATCTACACACAAATTTGGCACCGATCCCTGTTGACCGATTAATGTTAATCATACAAGAATTAACTAGAACAAATATATTTTTCTCGAGATCATTGATTTACTTAATATTCTTAATAATGGCTTTGATTTTTAAAGGACCAATTGGCGTTGGCACTTTATTAATCGTTTGCTTAAGTGGTCTAATACTTAACTACTTTATGTCATGTACTAAAAAGGTATTGGACCTAGTATGAATAACCCTGACATTAAATATAAAATGCCTTTTACCAAGTTATTTCGTAACTGAGAATCTTCCAAAAAACTGCCCTTCAACTGAATAAACATCACCTATATTTCACCACACCTATTTCAATCCGGAACCATTACTAATCGTTAAATCACAAAAAAGAGCGCCATAACCATTGAGATTCGGTGCTCCATTTGATGTGTGATTTGAATTTTTTAATACGAAAACAGAACTAGACCCCGCCAGTCTTTTTTGTTCTATCTAAAATCGATCCATCAAGTATCTCCCATACGCAATCGGCGTCTGAAACACCGCTTCCCACTCGTCGTGAATGATCCGGCCATCTTCAAACAATCCGCTCACGTAGTCAGAGATAAAATTACACTCTATAAAATACGGCTTTCCTTCTTTTGTGATCCCGATATCGAAGCCGAGATCAGCTAGCCGAGGAAAATGTTGATCAAGTACACGAGCGATTTTGAGAGCTAGCTGCTCGATTCGGTGTACAAGCGTTTCATAAGGAATGGTTGGATGGGAGTGAGTGGCAACCGCTTCGAACGTGTAGGTCGTTCCCCCCTGTGCCCCGTTTGTTAGAAAGTCTCCCCCATTCGCCACTTTGCACATGACCCCAGATACCTGCCACTCTCCGTTTTGATTCTTTTGTGTCGCAACGCGTAAATCAAACGGATGCCCTTTATAATCAGCAAGCGGAATCATTTCTTGGATTAAGTACGTATGCTTGCGTAGGCGGTTGATGAGCACAGTTGGCAGCTTCGTTGTGAAATCAACTTGCTTTAACTCACCTTCCTTTGTTTTATAAGAAAGACTCCATCCTTTCTTCACACGTTCAACTTTCATTGCTCCCATACCTAATTCTCCGTAGCTTTTTTTAAGAATGAGCTGATTGTAACGAGCAGCCATTTTATTTAAGTTCGCCACGGTAAACAGCTCTGTTTCTGGCAGATGGTCTTTCACACTCTCGTTTTTGGCTAGGAGGTCGTGAACCTTATGCTTCTCCACATCATAATTTGGCACATTGTAGATCAAGTGCCCTTCCTTCATTAAGGTTTTCAGATGAGAACGATAAGCTGGCAAGTAATCGAGCACGCGCGTGTAAATGACTTTGGGCGCTGGAACTTCTTGAAGATGAAACGTTTCGTTATCGTACACATAGGCTTTCACCGTACCTACGCCTGCCTGAATATCAAAGAACCGAAAATAACAAGGGATAAGACCATGTTTTCTCGCTGCTTTCTCCCAAATCAAGAACATGCTACGCGTGCCTCCCTGTAGTCCAGGCATCGCTTCATATGTTGATTTAGGAAGGATAATTCCTAAATAGTGATCGCTCACACCGATCTGCCCCCTTCGCTTTAATCTATTGCAAAACGGGGCAGAGGTGTGCCTGGTCGAATGAATTTCATCTTGTTTGCGGTGCCCCACGAAAAGAACAGACTCAATCACGGATATACGAGACTTTATTATAGGGCGAAAAGGGAACCTCGTTAAAAAATGAGTTCGGTTCCCCTTTTATTCAGTAACGCTCCTCTACTCTTAAAAAGCTACGAGGTGATCGTTTTCTCAGTTCTCACACAACCAAAGAAACAGGCACCTATTTTTACGCATTCAATACGATGAGTATGAAGGAGAGTGATAAATATGCCATGGCAGCAAAAAATTCGAAATTTAATTGGTTATCCTATTGGGATTTCATTTACAAATGGACAAGGAACATCAGGTATTTTGTGCGGGACATCTGAAGGAAAGCTCCTTGTCATGGAATATTTGTATCAAGCACAGTTCGCCTTAAAACAATATGATTTTTACATGATTCAGGATATTAACGGATTTCCACCTTGTAACCCACAACCTTTATATTAGTGTTAGGTCCCTTTATACGGGGACTCTTGCTTTTTTTAAAATAGGATCACTCTACTTCCAGACTAACCTAGAAAAATGAAAGGCCGGTCACTCTATCAGACCAAATTAACTATTTGTATGTAGCTCGTTAACAAACGGCTAATCCTATAGGATCAATTCTTATTATTACTAAAGCAGTCCTCACATATAAATTTACCCCAATTCCTTAAATACGCTTTGATCTCTGTAAAACCTTTTCGCTTCGGATAACGCATCTTAACATAAACGTCCTCTTCCTCTTTGATTCCTTTTTCACAATAACTGCATTTAGGTTTATCCAACAACATGGTATCATCCTCCTCCAACAAATCTCTCTCTTAAAAACTATACGAATATCCTATCTATTAAGTTCCTGCCTTTATCCTGCTTTTGTCATAAAGCCTCAACTAATAAAAAAACCCAACGAAAAGATCTTAGCGCTGGACAACTACGCCGAATCTTTCCCCAAGGGCCTTTTATGTCAATAGGTGCCTTTACTTATGTAAAAGATGTAGCTCTCGGTCACTAGCCTATCTCAATAGCCGAACCTTAGCTACAATTATTCAGTTCAAGTTTAATTTACATTTAATAACCAAGACGTTAATGATAGTAGAATGCTAGTTATTAAACAAACGAACTAAAACGCCATCATCTTCAACATCAGGTACAAAAAACGTAACTCCATAGCTTGAGGCTACAGCCATAATCACTGTCCAAAGAACTAAGCTGGTCATCATCCAGCTCGTTACCATCTTTCTTTTCGAACCGAAGCTCATCCCCATAAACGCTGAGATATGCGATCCGACGAAAAAAGGACCGATGATCGTTAATCCAGGTAAACCATACTTATCAAAAAGAACTCTTGCTCGCTTCTCTTTTTTCGACTCTTGTATTTCTTCGACATGATCTTCTGTCGTCTCGCCCCTCTCTTGCGTCACATCCTTCCTACGCTTTTGTTTTCGTTTTCTCATCCAAATTTTTAATTTATCTACAAATACGATTAACAGAACGACTGTCAGGGCATTTCCTAGAAAAGCAAATACACCCGTCAGTACTGGCGACAGCCCCCCGATGATCGCTAATGGGATGACAGCAACAAGTTCAAATAATGGAATTGCAGCCAGAACAAACACTAATAAATACGATAAAAACATTGTCTCCATTCCCCTCTTAAATCTACCTAGTTTCATTCGAGATTATTTTATTACGCAAACGCTTCACGATGGGTTAATGAGGAATCCAATATGATATTTCTAACTTGTATGTTCTTTCTCATTGGTTCTCTTCATGTCAAAGAACCCGATTATCCCACAAACAAGTGCACCTAAACCTAAAACACTCGTAAGAATCCAATTCTGTCCCCAGGAGTTAATAGCCGTTAGAAGACAGCTCAGGGCAATAGCTAACACGCCAAATTTTGCTCGCCATCTATCCAATTTTGAGAACCTTTTACTATCCAAATATCGTCACCTCCTTAATCACTAATTAATGATCTCTTAAATGACAACCTTTCTGATAAACAAGCTACTCATGCGGAAAGACTTGCTGCATTAGTATGTAAATGAGACACCGTTTCCCCATAGATCGCTCTACGGGATGATGAGATGATTAGGCCTTTTCACTTTCGTTAGCATAATTAGTATTACGACCCAAACACGTCCAAGGTTTCACTTCCACCCATTTATTTCCTTCTTTATAAAAAAAACAATTTCCACCGCTTTTTATAACCGGTTTAGATGTCAAAAGGTGTAGAGAGGAGGCCTCTCTACACCTTTTGGGTTAATACTTTTCGATCTTTTAGCTTACCACCTAGCCGTTAACATCTTCCTTCTTGTATAGAACTCGACCCCATCAGAGCCATTCGCATGAAGATCCCCGTAGAAGGAATTTTTCCAACCTGAGAATGGGAAGAACGCCATTGGGGCTGGCACTCCAATGTTTACCCCTAGCATGCCGACTTCAATGTTTTCTCTAAAGTAGCGTACGTTGCTACCATCCTTTGTAAACAGGCAGGCGCCGTTACCAAAGTCAGATTCATTGGTCAGTTCAATCGCTTCTTCTAGATTCTTCACTCTGACAATCGATAGCACAGGAGCGAAAATTTCATCTTTCCAAATTTGCATAGAAGAGTTCACGTGATCGAAAATCGTTGGTCCAATAAAGTAGCCTTCCTCATTGTAAGCTTCATCATTTCGACCGTCTCGGACGAGAGTTGCGCCTTCTTCCTGTCCTTTTCGAATATAATTTTCCGTTCTTTCTTTATGCTCCTTTCGAATGACTGGACCTAGGAACACATCTTCATCAAGACCGTTGCCAATCTTAATTTCATCCGCTTTTGCGTTCAGCTTTTGAAGGAGCGGCTCGACGACGTCATCGACTGCGACAACGACAGAGCACGCCATGCATCGTTCACCTGCAGATCCGTAGGAGGCTGCGATAATTTCTTTTACTGCAGCATCGAGATCAGCGTCGGCCATAACAATCGAGTGATTCTTTGCACCTGCTAGCGCTTGAACGCGTTTCCCGTGCGCCGCTCCTGTTTTGTAGACGTATTCTGCGACAGGCTGTGAGCCCACAAAGGAAATCGCGGGCACATCTTTATGCTCTAGTAACCCATTGACCACATCATGTGCACCGTGAACAATATTCAGCACGCCATCAGGTAAGCCTGCTTCTTTAAATAGCTCTGCTAGACGGTTCGCAAGTAGCGGCGTTCGCTCTGATGGCTTCAACACGAACGTGTTCCCCATCGCGATCGCAAGAGGAAACATCCAGCAAGGGACCATCATCGGGAAATTAAAGGGCGTGATGCCGCCAACTACACCAACAGGATAGCGATACATGCCCGATTCAAGGTTTGTCGCAATATCTGGAAGCTGTTTTCCCATCATTAAAGAAGGTGCACCGGCAGCAAACTCGACGCATTCGATGCCGCGCTGCACTTCACCCTGTGCTTCTTTAAAGCTTTTACCATTTTCCTTCGTTAACAGCTGCGCCAGCTCGTCCCAGTTGTCGACGAGAAGTTGTTGATACTTAAAAAGAATACGTGCCCTTCTTGGTACAGGCGTTTTGCTCCACGTTTTGAAGGCCGTCTTCGCTACGTTAACCGCATCATCCAGGTCTTCCTTCGTGGAAATGGGAACCTGTGCGAGTTCTTCCCCCGTGGCTGGATTTGGTACCGTTTGAAACTGCGTGGTTTTGGCATCTACCCATTTGCCGTTAATATAGTTTTGTAGCACGTTCGTTGCCGTCGTTGCCATTTTACATTCTCCTTCCGTCTACTCGCGTTATCGTATTTTTGCTTCAGTTGTAAACTGATAGTTATAGCTAAGTTTATATAATTCCTCTAATTCAGCCTGTGTCGGTAAGCGTGGATTTTGCGCCGGACTTCCACTATCTAACGCATCGGCTGCCATTTTACTCACCGCCTGGTTAAACGCCGTCTCATCAATTCCCCACTCTTTTAAATTGGGAACGTTCAAGGACGCGCAGAGCCTTTTCACAGATACTACCGCAACGCCGGCCGCTTCTTCATTCGATTGGATCTCCGGCTGAAACAAACGTCCGAGATCAGCAAGACGATCCGTACAGGAAGCTTTGCTATAGTCGAGAACCGCAGGAAGTAACATCGCATTCGAATAGCCATGCGGCACGTGGAAGAGCGCTCCGATCGGACGTGACATCCCGTGGACAAGACAGACCGATGCATTAGTAAAAGCCATTCCCGCTTGAAGGGCGCCTAAACTCATCGCCTCCCGTGCCTCTATATTTCCCCCATCACTGTAAGCGGTTTCAATTTGATCGATAAGATGCTTCATAGCTGATAAAGCAAACGTATCTGTCATCGGATGAGCTTTTTTTGATAAATACGCTTCTATCGCATGACTGAGCGCATCAATCCCTGTTGCTGCGGTGACATGGGGTGGAGACGAAACAGAAAGACGTGGATCTACGATCGCTACTGTTGGCATAAAGGCCGGCTGCTTGATCATCATTTTTACCTGAGTCGTTGTATTCGTAATCACTGTTACGTCCGTTGCTTCAGATCCTGTTCCTGCCGTTGTAGGTATAGCAAGATGCGGAAGCGGAGCATTCACAGCCTTCGTTCTATTTGCACGATAGTCACCTATGTACCCTCCATTTGTCGCAAGGACCGCAATGGCTTTCGCCGTGTCGATACAGCTTCCTCCGCCAAGTGAAATGACCATCTCACAGCTCGTTTGACGAAGATGCACGAGCGCTTCAGAAACATATTCGTCCGTCGGTTCAGATTCAACACCCGTGTAGCATTCACTCGCTACTCCCGCTTGCTTCAAGAGCTTCTGACATTCAGTCACATATCCGAGGTTCATCATCACATGATCACTCACAATGAGCGCTTTCTTTCCACGCAAAACGGCTTCCGCGCCAACTTGTTGAAACGAACCTCTTCCATAGAGAATCGTTTGAGGTGTACGAAAAACAGCAAACTGTTCCACAGTATCTCTCCTTTTCTTACCTTCTCAAAGTGTGAAGCTAGACAAGATTCGATCTGGGTCTGTGTCCTAGAAACGACTGCGATGCTGTTATAACAAATCGGACCTTACTCCATTAGTTTCTTGATCGGTGAAGCCGATTCCTACCGTCCTTAAGAAATCACCCTTTTTCTTTTAGTAGAAAGGAGGTGAAATCGAAAAAAAAAGCATGAACGGCCCTAGCGGAAGTCGCAGGAACGAACATACTTATAACGTACTTAACACGGTTTTTTTATTTGCTGAACGTCTAACGAACCATTTTTAAAATAATCGTCAATCACTTCCAATTCAGAATAAGGAACGCGCTCATCCCCAATGATCTGGTAACCTCCAAAGCCAATGCCGGTTAAGAGTACGACGTCTCCCTGTTCAGCTAGATCAAAAGCATGATGAATGGCCTCCTCGCGATGAAGCCGTGAATGAATATGGGGAGCAGATGGATGGTGGAACCCTTTCAGAACGTCATTTACTACTTCCTGTCGATCGGCGAATCCTGGTTGATCCACGCTGACGATGATTTCATCTGCCATTCCATCCGCAACCTGAGCCATCATCGGACGCTTTTCAGGATTTCGAAGCCCAATGCCGGTTATCATCACAATCAGTTTCCTGTAGGGTACGTGACGAACCGCTTCAAGAACGGTTGCGAGCGCATCCGGCGTATGAGCGTAGTCGAGAACAATTTGAAATGGTGCCTCATTTTCAACAACTTGAAAACGGCCTTCAGGTGCTTGGATATGAACGAGCACAGACAGAATTTCTTCGATTGAAAACCCTACTTGGTAGCACGTTGCGATCGAAGCAAGAAGGTTCGCCACATTGTACTCCCCAATAATCGGTGCCTCTACGTTGTACGTTTTGTTAAACGCATATAGCGTAAAAGATGTTCCATTAATGGAGGTTTGAATATGATCAGCACGTATGTCGCCTAACTCCGATAAACTATAGGTGATAAGCGGCCCTTGAAAACGCTCAATGATGTCCCCTGACATGGCCGGGTCATCTATATTCACAACCGCTCGTTTCGCTTGATCAAACAATTTTTAACTTCGCTTCTTTATACGCTTCCATCGTTCCGTGAAATTCTAAATGTTCGGGAGTTAAGTTTGTATGAACTGCCACATCAAAGTGAATGCCTACTAAACGCTTCTGTTCAATGGCAATGGATGTTGATTCAATGACAGCTGCCTTCATCTCACTTCTACGGAAATAATCTAGCACCCGATGAATATCCGGAGCCTCTGGCGTTGTCGGAACGGTTTGCTTAAACGTTGTTTTCTCCTCATCATTCCAAATCCCAGCCGTCCCAATTAAGCCAGTTCGGAAAGAAAGATGATTTAAGAGATTGTAGGTAAACGAAGAAACGGTTGTTTTTCCATTTGTTCCAGTGACGCCGATCGTATAGAGAGATTCTGAAGGAAAATCATAAACGACCCTCGCAAGCTCAGCTAGTGCTTGTCAGCTATCTTGAACGTAAAGGAAACTCACTTCTCGATTTATGGCCGAGGCTGTAGCCATTTTCTCATGATCCGTCCCCACGATTGTTCTTGCCCCAAGTTGAATCGCTTGCTCGATAAAAAGGTGACCATCCATCTTCTCACCCGAAATACAGACGAAAGCAGCACCCTCTTCGACATCGCGTGAATCATACACGACAGACGTAATTGGTTGACGTGAAGGTCCTGAATATTCACCGTTTAAAAGGGTTTCCATTAAGTAAGCTTTTCTGTTCATTTAACCATCCTTTATCCTTAAGTACCGCTTTAACAAGATAAAGCGATTTTGATATAGGAAAGTTTCCCTACCATCCTATAGCGTAAACCTTTTCAAAGCGTTGAATCGGTTTTCGATGTGTTTTTCGTCTGGGATGATGTCACACGCTTTACGGATATCTGTAAAAGTAAGAGACGGATTTATACGAGCATCTGCTACAATAGCCTTGTTGAATGCAGTGTTATCTGGCACCTGGCTCTGTCGCTCGTAATAATGATGGCTAATTTCTTCTGTTCTCTATATTTCATTTCAGTGTGCAATTCCGATTGCTAAATTTGGAAGCTAGAAATGAAAGAGACCTAGATCATCAATTTGATAATCTAGGTCCTCACAGGCTTGTTAATCTACTTCCGTTTATGCGTTCGTTTAATTCGAAATCCGTAAATACGCTTTTAAATCAGCTTACTGCACCATACCACCAGCATCCGTGTAGCGCGCATTAAATTCCTGCACAAATTGATTTGTGATGTCTGTATCATGAATAATTATAAGGTTCTCGTCATTCACATCATTGCCGTTCGTGCTCCAGTTTGTTGAACCAACGATGACGGTTGGATCACTCGTTGTATCGGCGTCGATGATCATTGTTTTACTATGAAGTTTGCGAGATTCAGCATCCTTATAAACCGGTGCAACATTGGCCCAGCGAGTATTCGGATTGTTTGTGCTACCTGTTGCGGTGCGTCCCGTCATCTCGATGCTAGCAGACCACCACTGGTTCCAGAATGAGCTGTCATATACCCCTTTCACATCAAAGCCTGTGAGTGTTCCCTGCTGGTCGACATAAGAACCTTCCCATTTGTTTTTTAATTCGTTTACAAGTGCCTGGTCACTCCAGGCAAAAATCGTGAAGTACGTGCTGAGGTCTGCTTCTGTTTTCACAAGCTCCGCCATGCGTCCAACCGCATCATCTCCTGGTGAGAAAAATACCTCGACCGTTTTTCCACCGATCGTCACCTCATGAGCGGTGTTATCGATTTTACGAGAGCTAAAGTCAGCCTGTTCAACATTGGGATTCTGTGTGTGACTTCCCCACATCTCGTTAAATTCCGTTTCATAGATTCCTGCTAGTTCAGAAGAATTCACTTCAACGACGTGCTGCTGATTCCCATCTAATACCCCGTTTGTCATGTTTTCATCTGAGCCATAAAGACCCGTTACGGTAAAATTCCAGCTTCCTGTAAACACCCATTTATCATCTATGAGTGCAAATTTATTGTGCATTTGAGTGCCAGGAGAATAATAACTTCCATCGGATTGCTGTTCCCCTTCAACGAAAACATACCCTGTCATTTCCGTATTTCCGATCATAATTGTTCTTTCTGGGAAATCGTTCGGAAATGCTGGTAAGTTGTGATCTGCTCGCTTCGTCTGATCTTCTACTGCTAGCATAGGAGAGTCAGAGAAAACAGTTATGTCATCCGCTGTTCCAACCATTCCATCTTTACCCCGCACCATCTCTTCCACGTATAGCCTCATTAACTCAAATCGTTCAATATAATGAGGATCCGTTGCATCTTTGGCATCAGCAATGACGCGAACATCGACACCCTCTGCTGCTTTCGCAATCAGGGCATCCACCACTTTTGGTAGATTGATTTCATAGGTTGCAAAATCAATACTAGCCTCAGCAGCATTAATGCGATTGAGCAAACGATCTTCTAGATTCACATTGTAGTTCGCTTCATTTCCTGTTGACGCATATTGATCAAGCGCACACTTATTAAAATAGACATTGATTGCATCTGGTGCATCGGAAACCTGATTTAGGTGCTCGGTTGTATCTTGACATGCACCGGTTTGTGAGCCACTAGTTGCGTTTGCTGCACCAGGTGTACCTAGTCCTTCCGCATATGTATGAGTAGCCGTGGCCCAGCTAGAAGCTTCCGTTCCACTATTTGCAGGTTCGAGACGTGCCATCGATGCTTTAGCGGTATTATCCCCTGCATGCCAGGCATCTACTTCATCAACCAATGCACCACTAGCATCTCTTAATTCAAGTATTTCGCCTGAATTGCTGAGCGCCCCGCTATATATTTGATTCGCGGTTACTTCCGAAAGTGTGGCATCATCGGTTCTTTCAAGTACAAAGTATTCATCAGTCGGAATGGATCCAGTTAGTGGTATCGAAGGCGTTCCATCAACAGCCGTTAAGGTCCAACCCTCAAGAGAAACCGAGCTTCCTGTGTTATTATAAAGCTCTATCCACTCATCATTGTAATCAACCGTTGTCCCCATCCACGCAAGTTCATTCACCACCACATCCCCAAATGTAGCAGCGGAAGCTTCTTCTGTCGGTATCCCCATTGGAGTAAAGATCGTTAGCGCCACGGCGGCAAGTACTGTTGTTATTTTCTTCATCATAATCTCCTCTCATGTCATCCTTCTGTCATCTTTCTCCTTAATGTTACATAGTTCGACGATTTTTTTATATACTTTTAATGATAATCGTTTGTAAATTAGGTAAATTTAGAATTTACAATTATCTACCGTGACGATTGACCTATTCTCTATCTCTTTATAAAAGCAGAAGTCATGCTATGTGTATCAACACTTCACAGAAGAATCATTTATTTTAATGATAAATCTGTTGAGGATAATCGATTGGATGAAGAAGTTGAAATTAGTCAATTTGATCGATAACTAAGATAATGGTCCTAGAGCAAGAAATAAAAAGCAGCCCGTTTCATCATTTATAATGAAACGAGCTGCATTAGAAAACGGATCTATTGATCAAAAAGACTGTAATTTATAAATCTTTCTTAGTAAAATAATTCACCTGATGGCTCTGCGTTTGCCCTCCTACTTCTCTTCCTGTTTCCTTCACCGCATTCTTCGCACGGCGAACCGCATGACCATACTTTCGCTCCCAGCTTTTCGTCGCAGCGGCAAACGCAATAAGTGTTACTACTGCGAGTGCACCTGTCGCTGGTAAGAACGATGGTGAAATTATGCCACCTGCGTAAGCAACGCCAATTGGCGAGAAGACGAGATACGTTTCACAAATGCTTGCGATCAGTAGAATTCCTGCAGGTACGCTGTACTTCCACGGCGTCATATTTACTTTAGAAGCTTTCGGGAATACATACGCTTTTTCTTGTGGTTTCCAGTAAGCAATTCCAAACATGATCGCGACTTCAGATACGAATAGAATTCCGTAGATGTGGATGAAATGAATGTTGAGGGGAAGTCCAAAGATCTGTTCCGTTCCCCATACCATCATGAAGTAAGCCACCACGTGGAAAATGATCGCAACTTTCGCGGCTAATGCCGGTACCTTTTTTGATAGAATGCCGATGAGCACAACGGCAACGATCGGAATGTTGAAAAAGCCCGTAAACTTTCGAATCAAATCCCATAAACCGTTTGGTGCGTACATTAACATCGGAGACACGAAAAACGTGACAATCGCGATAACCGAGCCGAACCATTTACTTGCGGTGATGAGCTGTTCATCTGTGGCATCTTTTTTCATTGCCGGCTTGTAAATATCGAGTGCAAACATTGTTGAAGCACTATTTAACAACGAATTGTATGAACTTAACACGGCACCAAGCAACACTGCGAGGAAAAAGCCGGATAAGTATGACGGAAGCACGTTCATCACAAGCGTCGGATACGCAAGGTCAACGGATTTAAGATCCCCACCGTAAAGATGAAATGCGATAACCCCTGGAACCATCATGAAAATCGGGATAAGAAGCTTAAAGAATCCTGAGAAAATAACCCCTTTTTGTCCCTCTTTTAAATTTTGCGCTCCAAGTGTGCGCTGAATGACATACTGGTTTGTTGCCCAGTAGAACATGTTCGCAATAATGAGTCCTGTAAAAATCGTACCGAACGGAACGGAATCTTCAGGACCGCCGATCGCATTCAGTTTTTCGGGATTTGTTGTTGTAATTGTTTTAACTCCGTCTAGGAACTCGCCATTTCCTAGTGCGATAAGGCCAAGAATTGGAACGAGCGCACCGACAATAAGTAACCCAACGCCATTAATCGTGTCAGACACGGCAACGGCTTTTAATCCACCGAAGATCGCATAAACAGCGCCGATAATTCCTATGCCCCAGATCACGACCCAGATCGACTGGGTATAGGAAATGTTTAGAATGGACGGCACATCAAAAAGTTTCAGAACGGCGAGTGCGCCGGAATAAAGCATAGAAGGAATCGTTACCAGAACGTACCCAACCATAAACAAAACAACGGTATAGCGTCTTACGCCTTCATCAAATCGTTTGCTAAGAAATTCTGGAAGTGTTGTAATCGACATGTTCAAATATTTTGGAAGCAAGTAAAGTCCCATAAGAACAACCGCTACCCCTGCCGTTACTTCCCAGGCCATGTTTGATAAGTTCGTTCGAAACGCCTGACCGTTCAATCCTACCAGCTGCTCAGCTGACAAGTTCGTTAACAAAAGCGAGCCGGCAATAAACCCACCGCTTAGTCCTCTTCCTGCAAGAAAATAACCATCGGAACCACTAGTCGTCCCTCTCGTTTTACGATAAGCTATGTATCCAACAAGCACCATGAATGCTACACAAGATAGCAATGTAAACCAAAGTGATTGCATCTTGACTCCTCCTCTACCCTAAGAAAAAATATTTCTCGTATTATTGTAATAAGAGAAATAACCTTTTTATTATATTAGTAAACATTTTTTTCAATATGAGTATAAAAAAGAAGGAAAGTTAGTAGAAAAGGCATGTGAATTGGGAGGATTTCTACCACGCTCTATGAAAAAAGGGACTGCCAAATAGGGCAGACCCTTGTCTCTGACCGATTATTTTTTTACCATCTGATCTACCTTTTCCATCATCCAGTGAAAAGCACGAGCCGCGATTAGCTGTTCAAAATCGTCCTCTAGTTCTTTCATGCCGTTTTTAAAAATCTCCACAAAGTGATGCCAATATAAAACGGTTATTCCCTGAACGTTTGAAAGATGATCAGAACGATGTAGAAATTGACTCTCAAATTGAGCGGCATTCGACGTAAGTTCTCTGCTGTAGGTTTCTACCGCTGAAACACCGATCGGCGAAATGGAATCCTCCAGGATAAGGAGCGAAAAGTAAAAGTCTTTCCCTTTTGCATAATGGGAGCCAACGTCAATATTACGTAGAACCTGGTTTCGGGAATGATTGTGAGT
The DNA here is from genome assembly GCF_009818105.1 of Bacillus sp. N1-1. Lineage (NCBI taxonomy): Bacteria > Bacillati > Bacillota > Bacilli > Caryophanales > Bacillaceae > Bacillus > Bacillus sp. N1-1. The sequence continues at coordinate 1,171,110 of NZ_CP046564.1, read as the reverse complement.
CGTTTTTGTAGAAATGTCGGACTTGAATTTCGCTTCAATTAACCAGACAAAGTCTTCACTTTCAATGATGACATCCACTTCAGTTGGTCCTTCTAACTGATTATCTAGTAAAGTTGACGGTGGTTTGATTGTTTCCCAGAGGTTAATGGTTAGATTGAGAGGTAGCTGATCAGTGGGGACTAGTTGCTTTAGTGAGTATTTCGTTTGATTGATCCCTTTTGCAATCAGTTCAGAATACCAGAATTGAGGATTAATTTGTTGGAGCGATTTAAACACGTTCCAGGTAATGGCGTCTTCACTATTTTCACTTCTTAAATGCTTTGTTTTCATACTTCTCATGGAGGATAGAATTGGATTGTACTTATCGATCAGCAGATTGTCTCTGAAGTCATCGTACTCGAAGACGCCAGTTTTTGAGACGGTTCCATTTTTTGTGATTACTGGCTCGCGGGATATGAAATCTTCATACGAAAAGTACTGGTGACCTGGCGTGTTCGGTGTCACTTTAGGTCGGTGAGGTAACGTTATTTCTTGGTCAAGAACCCAAAACATATACGCTTGATCTGGATTATCGAAACCAAATCCCTTTTTACGATCCTGGATGTAGGTACGAATTCTCTGCTGAATGAGTGGATCGAATCGTGCGAGATCTGTTGATGTGAGTTCGTAGGGAGGACTGATCACAAAACGGTCGTGGACGGTGTAGAGTTTTTCAATAAATCCACCCCTTTCACGGAAGGCGACATAGGGTGTTTCTTTGTAAATGTAGTGACTGGGAAACGCATGGATGCTGTGCTCGTAAATGATCTTACATGTACCGCTTGCAGGGAGGGTTAACACGTTTTGATTCATTCCATCACCACTTCCAATTATTGTATCGTGCAGTTTTATTGTACTATACCTGATGAGCAAGTATATAGATGTCCTTTCATCATAAAAAAACCGCCAACACATTTAAACTAGGAAGTGTTAACGGTTTTTTTCATGAGGTCACTGCAATAGTGCGTTGCCCTTATTTTATTGGTTTTTCTCTCATCACTCGTTTCATATTCCTTCTAAAAATGAAATGAATAGCAAGATACCACCTATGATGATCCAGATAAAATAAAGGGTAGGTAATCCTAAATCATAGACAAAGGCATAGCCCGCAATTAACAGCACGCTTACTAAATAAAACCATCCTAGAAATAAATACAAGTTTCGAATAACAGTATACCGCATCATGCCACCTCGCTTTTCATTCATTTAGCTTATTGAAACCGCACCCAGTTCACTTCTCTCAGCTCTTTGTTAAAAGCAAAACCCATTTGATGAGGCTCGTCCCCGTAAGGATTTTTCACTGTTACTTCTAACAGAGGTTCGTTGTGATTGATTGTTATTTCAGGTGTTTCCTTTAATACCTTAAAATATGTCTCTTTGCTTACTTTCTCCTTTTTCCCATCTTTGGTTAAGAAGTATTCCCCATCTTTTTCAAGTCCGAGTTCATCTCCGCGGTGCTTGATTAGCCAACTCCTGATTTCAGATGATTGTTGCTGTGCAAGATCAAGGACGTTATCTTCCGTAATTGGAGGCATTCTTTCTAACACATCAAAAAGGAAATACGCTCGATAATCACAGTAACCATCGCAAATATCAACGACGATGGCATCAGTCGGTAATTCACTATTCTCAACTTTTCTCTTACCGGCTGTATCAATGCGATAAGAATCATCATCTGTTTGTGGATAATTCGTTCTCTGCCCACTCGCAGATAAATAGTAAGTATCCACGCCTTCTTCATTTAGCATAGGTTTCTTAATCAAATCAATCTGATTGAAGAAAAACCCCCCTTCCGTAAGCGTTTCTGAAGCAAAGTGGAATCCTTCCGTTCCAACCTTTCTACGTACTACAATAAATTCCTTGCCCTCATTGGACAGGGTAATATGATAGTGAACTTTTCCTCGCGTTGCATTCTCTTCTACGTACATATCTAAGTCTTCGATCTTTCCTTCGTCACTTATCGTCATATCGAAATCAAGGACCTTTACCGAATTTTCTATATTCCCTAGTTTGCTATGTATGTTCTCCCATTCTTTAGCAAGACTTCCTTTATAGAAGTTTGTATTCAGTACCGCAACTTCTTTTGGTTGCTCATATATGTAGTTATGTACCCATGGAACGATTGTTGTCACAACGAAGATTACTAAACCTAAATAAACCGCGCGCTTCTTCGCCTTTGCATTAACTTTAATATTTGTGAAAAACAGTAAGTAAATGAGGAATCCAAGAGGCAATTTCCATTCATTAAATTGAAATGAAAAACCACCGAGAATCGTGTAGCCGATGAGTTTCCATACTAAATAAGGCTCAAATTCATCTGACTTCCGGTAGATCAAAATCGTGATCGTTAAGATGAGAAGGTAGAAGAATACACCTATGAAGTTATTCATACTTTCACTCCTTTCTATGTCAACTGTAATTGTAGTGCCTGTCACCACCCGGTTTCAGTCGAACATTGTCGAATCTTTCAATTCTTTTTTCTTCTTTCTCGAACCCACTCCACTAGGTAGTTTGTGATCTCCTTTTAACTCCACTATAATGAAAGACATGCTACGTAACAGGCTAGAAAGGAGAACGAAATGTTTTACACCTACCGCTCAAAGAGAACAACGTGGAGAACGGTTTTATTCAATATCATCAGTGTTCTAACAACATTCGCTATGTTTTTGATTGATCCGGTATCTTCTCGCTCCGGTGAATCGGCTGCCCTATCCATTATGTTTGTTATTCTAGCGGGCTGTGTGCTGTCCATTTTATTCGCATTTGTTGTCTACCGAACGAGCGATGAGAAAAAAGGATGGGCGACGATCGGATTACTCTTTACGCTATTCAACGCTTCTGTAATCGCTTACTTTATTTGGATAGGCATTAGTCTCGTTTAACCTTAGAAAACGATGTAAATCGACTTACAAAGAAAACCAGGCACTTCCCTCTCTCTTTAGGGGCACCTGGTTCTTTTTTATTCATATTTCCAAAATCACGATACACTCACCGATACAACGCCATAAACCTCTCCATATAATACGTAAACGTCTGGCTGTAATACCCTGCAAAATAAAAATCACTGCCATGGTTTCCAAACGGCATATAAATCACAGCGGCCTTTTTATTATCGTGATCTGCATACGTTTCTTTAAACGATGCCGCTGTTTCATACCCAACGTACGTATCGTGCGTACCGTGAAAAAGGAGCGCTGGCGGGCTATTTTCACTAACGAGCTGTTCTGGCCAGAGAAGTTCCTCCGTACCAGGAATACCGCCGAGCGCTGGCCCTTTGTTGGCTGGATAGTAAGGGATCAAACCTTTCACGTTAATTTCTTTCGAGAACCAGTCACCGTACTTCCCTTCTGTCATAGCGAGAACGCTAGCCGTCGCCAGATGACCGCCGGCCGATCCTCCTGAAACAAACGTTGTTGAGAGATCCAGCTGATATTCTTCTGCATGCTCCGCTAAATACTGCGTAAAAAGACCAATATGACGAACTTGATCAACAATTGAAAAAGGGCCTCTCACATCGTCAGGAACATTGTTGCTTAATCCATAGGAACTAAGAGTTGTGAGTCCATATTGAATATCAAATACCGCATACCCTTGTTCAGCAAAATATGTATTTTGCTGCATGACGTTCGCATCACCTTTATCTCCATTTGCCCACGAACCACCGTGTATGCGAATTAAGACAGGAAGCTTTCCCTCCTTTTCTTTTGAAAAAAAAGAATCAAAGCGAAGCTCAACGCCATCGTCCACTCCTTCAGTCCCTTCATAAAACAGCACATCCTTTTCCCCTTCAACATCAGCCGGTGGAATGCCAAGAAAATAAGCGGGAAGAGAAAATGGCGTTTGTTGAAATTCAGACGAATGGAATTTCGATGAATCCCACTGAGCAAACGCCTTTTCTACCTGTTCTTCTGCCTGATTGATGATAATCGGAACTGAGAGGAGCGGAAGGAAATGAATGAAAGTAATCGCAAACCCACCGATCATCAAGGTTCTCCGCAACGTTGGGCGTGCCTTGCTCCCCTGTATAATAAGAACGGTACTTGCTAAGAAAACGAATGCGTAAAACAAAGCGAGCTGATTCACGTAAGGCGCGTAGCCGCCGTTTTCGTAACGAAACAAAATCAAGGAACTTGTGAAGAGTCCGACGATTAATACAACGAAATTCCCCCATACCAATAGCTCAGAAAACGATCGGGGGATACTCTTCACTCCCTCTTTTCGTTGCTTGTCCATTCTCCAGGCAAAAATCAAGGTAACTACATGAACCAGAAGGAACAAACTAGGGATAAGAATCGGTAGAATGCTTGTTTCACCTGGATACTGATTTGATAGCTGAAAATTCATCAAGCCGATCAGAATAATTAAAAAAGGAATAAACATCAAATACAGTGCACTCGCAATGCTTAAATTGCGTTGCCTGAGCACACCTAAGATGCTCATCACAATCATTAACAGAAACAAAACCCCAAACACATTCCAAATCGGACTCGTGTCTCGAAATGATAGATAGAATAAGCTAAAGAGTAAACTTAATACGGAAAGAATTTGAACACCTTTCCAGTAAGAAGCTTGTAAGATGTACTTCTTATTGAGTGGTGACTTTGTTTCGTAACTCGATTCAAGTTCTGAAGACATGGAAAACCTCCTTCTAATTGGTGCCTGTCACCACCCGGTTTAGGGCGAATGCTGTCGATATTTGCAAAGTGGCAAGATATAGCAATGATACCCTATGTTCGAAGCCTGCAACCAGTCAAACACTCTAGTTATCCTATTATTGTTATAATAGCCATAATTAAACAATAATACGGGCAAAAGAATCATACACACGTTACAATACGGTACTAACTATTAATCTATAACAAAGGACTGAATCCGTATGACCACACAGCATTTTATCGGCATCACCCCACCATCCGACTATCAAAAAAAGGTCGAGCACTTCCAACATGAATGGCTAGGTTCACCAATAGTCGAACCGCACATTACTCTAAAAGCACAGGGAGGGTTAACATCTGATAAGGAATGGATTAAAAAAGTGAAAACCGTTTGTAAAAGCATTCACCCGTTTACCATTACGCTAGCCAAACCGAACTACTTTGGTGATAACATTCTTTACTTAAGTGTTCTATCTGAAAAACTGTATCCAGTACACGAAGCGATTGTCAAAGCAATCTCCCCTTCTGAAGATCTTATTCAACAATATTTTGAACTAGAAAACTTCGTTGCTCATTTAACGCTCGGAAAAGAACAGTACGGTTTAACCAAGGAGGCGCTAAACGACATGGCGCTTACAGCTGAAAAGGAGCTAACACCTTACCCTACTTTCTTAGTCAAATCTATACGAGTCTATGAACTACGCTCTGACAGCAACCGATACGAGCCACTTATTGAAATACCTCTCGGATAAATGGTTCAGTCCATAATCAAATCCCCCCTTTCTTTTTCAATGGAACTGGAGGGGGTTTTTCTGTCCCTATCATCTTTTATAACATGAAGATTATGAAATGGTGCGCCATATGTAGTCATACGTAATCAACTTTTAAGGATTTTCGACTTGCTTTGGCTCACTTCAATTCCCATTTTGATTTAAATGTCCAGATCTCGATTTAAGCAGCTAGTATCTATTCCCTCACTCCTTCATACAAAAGAGATCATTCTAATAATGATCTCTTTGAAGCAGAAAGAATGAACTTTTTACACCGATACTGGTTTTCTTCATGCACTAGCCTCACGAATAGACAAGTTTCCGTATTCTAAAGCCCATCTACGTATTGCTTTGCTTCCACTAGCGATAGCCCAAATACCTCTCTCGTTCTTTTAACAGCTTCTACCATTCTTCCTTCTCTCACTAGCTCTCGCAATTCTTCGTTGATGGGGTCTTCAGGTAAACCCATGTGCTGTGCCATTCGATCGAGATGATCATTCATTCTTTTCATTTGCATACTAAGACTATTCATCTGAGCACCTAGTCGAAAAATAAGATAAAAGACACATACTCCAAAACCTAAAGCCACAATTTCTGTCATTTAATAACCCCCAGTTTGAAGATAAAGCCTACGATGAATAGCAAAAGTAGTTTATTCACCTTTCTCAACACGTTCTTTAAATGCTAATTATTCGCCACATTCCATTCAATTACACTACTTTATACGAATAGGCTGACCTTAAGTTTCAGCAATTAATGAATCTCCACTCTGTGCATTGTGATATTAACCAAGATGGTCGGTCACAGTATACATTCGTTTAGTTCATGAAAGCTTGTGGAAAACTAATGCATAGATTGAAAAAACCATACCATTAAACACTACAACAACTAAACCTCCTAAGGAAGGACACGATTATGTCAATCTTACCTAGAGATTTCTATCAAAAACCAACCCTCGAACTAGCAAAAGCGCTCCTCGGCTGTGAGCTAGTTAAAGAAACAGACGAAGGACTTGCATCGGGGTATATCGTTGAAACAGAAGCGTACCTAGGAGCAATCGATCAAGCTGCTCACAGTTTTAACAATAAACGCACAAAGCGCACAGAAGTGATGTTTGGTCCTCCTGGAAATGCGTATACCTATGTTATGCATACCCATTGTTTGTTTAACGTTGTAAGTGCTGAAGCTGGTGTTCCAGAAGCTGTTCTTGTGCGAGCCGTTGAGCCACTCAAAGGGCTCGATTTAATGGAGCAGCGAAGACCCGGTCGCAAGCAAAAGGAATGGACGGATGGACCAGGTAAACTAACAAAAGCACTTGGGATTGATCCAAGTGATTATGGACATGCTTTAATACGAGCGCCACTTTATCTTCGTAGTGGCTATCAGCCTGATCACATCTCTGAAGGAAAACGCATTGGCATTGATAACTCTGGTGACGCCAAAGATTATCCCTGGAGATTTTGGATAACTGGAAATCCGTATGTATCAAGGTAGTAGCCCAGATGCTTCGCTCAAGCCGTTTTCATTTATTTGCATATCTCAAAGGTCTATACTAGTACTATAGCAACAGGATATGATCTTCAAACAACTAATCAGGAGGTTTTATGCGTGAGTAAAGTCGCCATTATTACAGGTGCAGGAAGTGGATTAGGACAAGCAGCGGCGGTTCGCTTAGCTGATGAAGGAGTGACTATCGTTGCAGTCGATATTAATGAAGAAGGCGGTAATGAAACGGTCGATCTTGCGAAAAAGGCAGGCGTTGATGCGCTTTTCATAAAAGCCGATGTATCAAAAGCAGAAGATGTAAAGAATTACGTTGATAAAACGGTTGAAGCCTTCGGTAAAATTGATTACTTTTTCAACAACGCCGGCATCTCCGGTAGCGGTGAATACTACTTAAATACAAAGGTTGAAGAAATCGAGAAGATCGTCGACATTAACTTGATGGGTGCCTTATACGGTGTCCGTTATGTAGCCGATGTGATGATTAAAAACGGTGGTGGCTCCATTGTAAATACAGCTTCAAGTGCCGGTGTCATCGGTCAGGATTCAGTTGTCACGTATTCTGCTACAAAGCACGGAATTATTGGTTTAACGAAAAGCATCGTTGCAGAATATGCCAAAGATGGTCTGCGCGCAAACGCAATCGCCCCTGGACCAACCGAAACGCCTATGGTAAAAGACTTTTATGATGCCAATCCGAAAATGAAAGAAAATGCCGAAGCCGGTATTCCTCAAAAGCGTCTCGGTACGCCTGAAGAAGTAGCTGAGCTTGTCACGTTTCTTTTAACCTCAAAAGCACAGTACATCAATGGTGAAGTGATTCGTATTGATGGCGGGTTTACGAATACGAAGTAAGCAACCTTACTTTTTAAAATGCAAAATACCTAAATAGAACGGCCCACAAAACAGTTCGTTTTGTGGGCCGTTTTTCATCGTTCTCTCTATTTCCCTAAACCACTATCACTATCATTCGAATAAAATGATCTTTCATATAGCTCCAACACAAGAAGTGAAAAGTCATTCTTCTTTTACATTAGCCTTTTACCTTTCTACCTTTTAAAAAAGGCTCTGATGTTATTACTTTATGAAAAGGGCTTCTTAAGCAGTAGTAGTAAACGTTTTACAAAAGCTCTTACATTCATTACATCAAACAATCTACCCTACGACCACATTTTCCCTCTTCACTCCTTCTGTTTTAAACTTAACATTGTAATCGCTATTAGGATGACAATAAGCCCAATACTCTGTAAGACAGTAAGAACTTCTCCTAAAATCACTAAGCCAAACAAAGAAGCGGTGACTGGTTCTACCATCGCAATAACAGAAGCAACCGATGCTGACGTTTTTTTCAACCCTTCTACATAGAGGTAAAATGAAACCCCCGCGCCAATGATTCCGAGAGTGACAAACCAAATGATATCCTCTGAAAATAAAACAGAGAGTGCTTCCTTATGATCAATAAAAAGAAGCATTACGATGGTAAATGTAGCAAAAGCCGTGCTTAGGACAAACGGAGGGCTATTATTTTTTGAAGCATTCTTAAAACTAAAGATAAAGAGAGCATAAGAAACACCTGATAGTAGCCCGCTCACTACCCCTAACACATTTAATTGGCTGATACCCGTTTCATAAATATTTGTTAATAAACTAATCCCACCCATCACGACAATCATCGATATGACCTTAAAAGGCGTAATCGACTCAATTCGAAAGACAAAAGAACTAATCAGCACGAATAACGGTGCCGTATACATTAAGGTCGAGGCTACAGCAACTCCAGATTCGGAAATACTAAGAAAGTAAAAGCTGAAGTTTCCAGCTACAGCAACTCCAGCGAGCATTGCCCACATGACCTTTCTCGAAGAATGCTTCCTTGAACTTTCTTTTCGTTGAAGAAGGAGCCAAATAACTAAACAAACTAATCCAATTGCCCCTCTATAAAAAGAGATCACAAGTGGACTCCACCCTTTGTCCATTAAAATCCCTGCTAATCCTCCTGAAATTCCCCATAAAATAGCAGCTAATATCACGAAACCTGTATAATAAAATCGCATTTTAATCCTCCTTGGTGAAGCAATATGTATCTGTTCGAAGGTGATTCCCAATTATTTACCACATAAAACGAAAATAGGGATAACACATGAATATTCCATACTTTTTACCATATTGTGAGTTAAAAACATTCACGTTCTTTAAAGAAAGTGGATACATAAGCATAAAGAAAAAGACTCATAAACCATGAGCCTTTGTAAAAAGCTTATATGAATTTTTTACTGTTCAACTAACCTTACATAAGTTTTACAGTACCAGTTGCTGATCAAAGAAATTTAAAATCTTTTTATACACATTGATTTCATTTTCTTTCTTCGAAAAGCCATGTCCTTCATCTTCTAGGACCACGTACTTGACTTGTGATCCTTCCTTCTTTAATGCTTCAACGAACTGATCGGAATCAGCCTTAACGACCCTCGGATCATTGGCACCCTGTACCCCTTTTAAATAGGTGATCGGTGAATCTTCCGTCAATTTATCTTTATGTTCAACCGGGTCCCGATAAGGAAAATAACCGATTGTATCTCGTAAGTACAAGCGGGGTGGAAGATCGTCTTTTTGTGTATGACTTAACTAGGGAAGAGTACGACCTTAAATCCCGGTCAACCTTATTGATAAGTTGACGATATCGCAAAAAGGACATCTTTATGTCCTTGGCGATGGCTCAGTAAGTCCAGCGAATATTTATTCCCAAACAAAGGATGGGGATGTATGGGACAAACTTACGAACAACGTGGTACCAGGAATTTCTGAAGACATTAAAATTCAACATATCCATCCTCCTAAAAAACACGATTCATTTACTTATTCGTTTAAAAGGGAATATTCTCCTTTTATAAGCGATCGTCATGTCGAATAAAAAAACAAGCGCAATTCCTTCTCAAGAATTGCGCACTACAGCAAATCATAGGTTATTCAATTTTCTTTTTAAATCCATCAGCTTCATTAGCTCTTTATCGATCGATTTATATTCCTCCGTACCTGCTGACAAGTAGCTAATTTTGCCTAGGAGCTCTGTCATTTTGGTTTCAATGACAGCTAATTCTTCCCTTATGTTTTCGCTTCCTGTCTCCTTCTTCTTTTGTTTTTCCTCATATTCCTTAATCCCTACTTCAACCCGCTTCATTTGCCCATTGTCGATAACTAATAATTTTGTACACAGTTTTTCAATTAAATACCTGTCGTGTGAAACGATCAAGAGCGTACCTGTATACGTACTAAGCGTTCTTTCCAGCTCTTCTCGGCTTGGAAGATCGAGATGATTTGTCGGTTCATCTAGGATCAAGAAGTCATAATCCATCAAAATCATATGGATTAACTTTATTCGCGTTCGTTCTCCTAGACTCAATTGAGAAATGGGTTTCCCAAGAATTTCTTGCTGAATACCCATATTGGCAAGAAGCGTTCTCGCTTTTGTTTCCTGCTGTCGATTCGTTAAATCAAGGTAATCTAACGGTGTTTTTTGGCCTGGGAGGTCCGTTACATCCTGTGAAAGATACGCCACTTTTGTTGATTCACTTATCCAAAGCGAACCTTTCGTAAGCTGTTCCTGCTCAAGAAGGAGTTTAATAAAGGTTGTTTTTCCTGAACCATTGGAGCCTATTAGTCCAATTCGATCACCATGCTTGATGTAAAAGTGACTTTTATCAAAGAGGAGGCGATCCCCAAATTCCTTCTTAATTCCTTTGGCTTCGAGAATTCGTTTGCCACGCTTCGATGTTGATTCAAAATGGAAAGATACTCTTTTCTCTTCCCTGGGCTTTTCGACTCCATCTTTCTTAAGCTCTAGATTTAACCGTTTCAGCTTCGATTTTATCTGGTTATCCTTTTTCTTTGCCTTCGCTCGTTCGAATTCCCGCAATCCCATTTGACGATTTTCAGAATTGGACCCTCCTTTTCCAGCTTCACGATGGCCTTTAGCTGACCAGTCTTTCAAGGTGCTGATTTGCTGTTCAATCATCTCTACCTTACGCTGTTGTTTTTCATAATCACGCATATTCTGTTCGTATCTTCTCTGTTTTTCGTTTCGATAGAACGAGTAATTCCCTTCGTAGATTGTTAATTTTCCAGATTCCAATTCAAATATTTTTGTCACGGTTTCATCTAAAAAATAGCGATCATGTGAAATGATGATGGCAGCACCTGAATAACTTCTCACTTCTTCAATAAGCCATTTACCCCCCTGCATATCGAGATGATTCGTTGGTTCATCTAGGATTAAAAACTCAGGAGAACTTGCCCAGATCTTTGCTAAAGACAATTTTAGTTTTTCACCGCCACTTAAATGTTGGAGATTCTCCTGCTCCCAACGCTCTTTCTGAAACCCTAGCTTTTTACTTTGTTCCATTAACCTCTCCCCGAAAAGTTCAGCATCAACAGCTAGGTGATTATCTGTTGATTGAGGCAAATACCCAATTTTCAAATGGGGTACAGTCACAGAGCCTTTATCTGGTTCAATCCTTTTCATCAGAATATTGACGAGTGTTGATTTTCCAGCTCCATTCCAGCCGACTAAACCAATCTTTTCGCCATTTCGTATATCAAAGCTAACGTCACTTAAAATCTCCCGTTCGCCAAAACTTTTCTGCAGTTCTTTCACTTGTATCACTCGCGCCATGCAGGTCACCTCTTAATAAGTTTAATTGAGAGGTTTATCGAACATAAATAAACCTCTCCTAGAACCCTGGAGAGGCTGCTAATCCCATATCAAATAACATGCAAACGCTTAAACAAATAATGAGAGAAACGCACTTGGCGTCTCCTTTTATTTGAAAAAGGTACATGATGAAATGATCACTAAATTGGGCAGACTAATCCTATTTTCCAGGTTCTCATTTTTATGAAAATATGAGTTTGATCCCGTTTAAATAAGATTAATTCCACATCCGCTAAGTACCATTCCTTTCCACCTTTTTCTTACATATTTAGTATATTCATCGAAGTCAGTACTGTCAATAAGGATGTGAGGAGCGTACAATTTAGAGCGATAGGATGTATGCTTAAAGAGACCTCAGTGTCGCTGCATGATTTTTCAACGTTTTTACAAAACGTTGCGCTGCTGGAGTGAGAGAAGATTCGTTTTCCAAACTAACTAGGGCAACCCATCTAGATAGTTCTGGCATGTCCACAGGCAAAAGTCTCGTTAGTGTACCCCTCGTTAATAGATCTTGAACGAGTGATTTGGTCAAAGGAGCTACACCTTTTCCTGAACGAACAAAATCAAGAGCTGTAGTTGGAGGGAGCTCAAGACTATCCATGCCAAATGTCATATAAGTTTTTTGCCAATGTTTACTCTCATCACTCCAATCAGTCAGAATATAAGGATCACTTTTTGCAAAAACCTCCTCTATTGTATAAGTTCTAGATTTTAATTCACTTAATTTATGGTGCTTATGAGCCACTAGTATAAGTGGTTCTTTCATCAAAAGTAGCGTCTTTAAATCACTATTAAAAAAGGGATGAGTAATCAGCCCCATTTTAATAAACCCATCATAGAGCATCTCAAGAATTTGTTGATTATGACCTGTATGAATGACCAAGTCGATTTCGGGATAATTCTCATGCATTTCAATTAGTGTTGAAGTAAATAGTCCTGTTGTAAATGTAGGTAATGTTCCTATTTTTACTTCTCCTCGTTTTCCTTCTTTAATGGATTGTGCCCTTTCTAGTCCCTTTAATAATACTTCTAACGCTTGACTTGCATATGGGAGAAATCCCTGCCCCAAGTCTGTCAGTTCCATATTTTTTCCGACACGATGAAATAATGAACCGCCAACACTCTTTTCCAGCTCCTTTATTCGTAAGCTGATGGTTGGTTGCGATACGTTTAAATATCTTGACGCTTTACTAAAGGAACCTAAACGAACGACCAATTCAAAAGCTTTTAACTGATTAATTTCCAATGCACACCTCTTATATAAAAATAATTAATAGTAACTATAACTTATATTAGATTGTTTAATCGATTTAATCTACTTATACTTTTAACGTATAAAGAAAGTAGGTGCCGAATAATTTTTCTCAAACGAATGGCAAGCATGATTGAATACCAATACCAGCATCCCAAAGGGTTGTTAGGATGGTACATTGGTGAAAAAATGATCCGACAACACAAACCAGAAACGATTTGGTCCATTTCATTATTAAACCTCCAAAAAGATGAAGACATCTTGGAGATCGGATGTGGTGCCGGGTATGCGATGAAACGTTTATTAAACAAACCTTCCATTCATAAAGTAATCGGTTTGGACGTATCTAAGACGCTCCTTCATTCTTCAACGATTCGAAATCAAATAGCAATAAGACAAAAAAGAGCTCAAGTTATCCATGGAAATGTTCATAAATTACCCTTTAAAGATAAACAGTTTTCTAAAGTATTTAGTGTCCATTCCGTTTACTTCTGGGAAAACCTTCCACAAGCTATGTCAGAAATAGCAAGAGTACTTAAACCAAATGGAGCTGTTTCACTAACGCTTAGCGACGGACAAAGTGGAGAGTCGTGGGATACTGTGAAGAACATGATTGAAAATGAGCTCATACCACTTATGAAGCAGTTTGAATTTACCAATATAAGAAGGGTGAAGGGGCCAGATTCTAGAGGTTACCATATAGTTGCCATCACCGGTGAGCTCCAAAGAAGAATATAATCAAAAAGTGAGATGCCTACAGTTCGATTGTTTGCTTATGCGTAAGCATTCAAACTTAGAATACGATTTAAATTAATTAACATGAGTGTGATAGAATTATTCCAAAACTAATAGGAGGTGCAGGGTTTATGAAGCCTAGAGTGTCTGTCATCACGATTGGCGTAAACGACCTAAACGAAGCGTTACGCTTTTATCGTGATGGACTAGGATTTCCTACTGAAGGAATCGTTGGTGAAGAGTTCGACCATGGCGCTGTCGCTTTCTTTGATTTGCAACCCGGTCTAAAACTTGCGATCTGGCATCGTAAAGATATTGCACATGAAGCCAAGGTAAACGTTCATGATCCAAGTCCTACGGAGTTTACTCTTGGTCACAACGTAAACAGCAAGACCGAAGTGGATCGTGTAATGGACCAAGCTCAAAGAGCAGGTGCCAACATTACTGACCCTGCACACCCTACATTTTGGGGAGGCTATTCTGGTCATTTTCAAGATCCAGATGGTCACATGTGGGAGGTTGTATGGAACCAAGATTGGGATGAAGTAGAATAAAGTCGGAAAGCAGACTTGGTGTCTGCTTTTAAACATAATGATCTCATTTTTTTTGGCAATGAATTGAAGTCTTTACAGATTTCGTTCACCATCCAACATATGAAACGATGATAGATCCCCAAAAGTTTCACGTTCGTTTTCCCATTCGCATTTTACCTTTTTTCCTCAAATGTTTCCTTCTCCTGATTCTAAATCCTCGCTCCTCTTCTTCATCTACGGGTAAATATTTATCTGCTGCAGGATAAATAACCGCTGCAATGATACCTATGATGAAATAGCTTAATTACGTTGGAAATGGAAGGAGAAGGTTTAAAGGAAATGCAATAAGAATAAAAACGACAGTTGCAATTAATGTCCTTTTTGAACTTTTTATTACTTATCAAATCTCACGTTACCTTTTAATCATGTTAAATCCGAGCGAAATCGATTACCGTTCATATTCCATTTTCAAAAATTCAAATGTGCTACCATTTGTATCCTGCATAAACGTGTGAACATCTTTAAAACCCAACCTTCTGTATACTTTTATCGCTCTTTGATTAAAGGTCGCAACGGATAAGGTTATTTTACTGGGGTTATATTTCTTTTTGATAAAATCTAAACCCGCACTAATAAATTCCAATCCCTTCCCTTTATTCGTAAGGTCAGGACGCATCCCTAAGCCAATATCATAAATGAGGTTGGCCACTTTCGTAACACTGAAAAAACCAATTAAGTCACTATTGTTCATCACCGCAAACTTAGAGTCCCCACGTAATTTCGGATCGACGAATTCTTGTAAATCTTCTTCATCCGCCTCCATATCGTAAAAAGAATATTCCCCCTCGTAGTGCCAATTATAAGAAATGTCTTCCGCTTGTTCTTGAGTCATTACTTCAAATTGATAAGTCATGCGTATCTCCTTCATTGAATTCTACTTCAAAAGATTTCATTACTTCTTAGTTAATTTAAAATAATCCATTGTAGAAGTCTCTTTAAAACCACATGATTGGTATAGCTTTAACGCATTCTTGTTCTTTACTGCCACTTGGAGCAAAATTTGTTGAGCTTGTTTTTCTCTTAACTTCTTTACAGCTTTCATGAGAATCTCTCTGCCAAAACCTTGTCCTCGATATTCGGGAAGGACACCCATTCCATAAATACCACCTACACCATGTTGTATTTCAATATGAACTTTCCCTACAACCGACTGGTTCCATTCAGCTAGAAAAACATCCATCCCGCCTAATGATGCTTCCTCGGGAAACTCTTCCTCTGAATTCATATGAAAGTAGATCGCATTTTGTCTTGCAATTTCTTTTGCATCTTTTCTTAAAGCTTTTCTGAAATGTAGGTTTGTCATATCGATAGCTTCACTTGCTTCACCGACTAAATGCATCTCATATTCTGAGTTTTCGTAGTGAGCTCCTGTACTCTTAATAAATTCAATCCCAGGTGTAGAATTTCGATCACTCAACAAAAGCATCTGTTTCGATTCTCTTTTATTCCACTCATCTTGAACGAATGAAAACAACCGCTTAAAGACTCCCATTCTCCTATAATCCGGATGAACCATCCCATTTACTTCTAATGCTTCTGAACCAAATTGACAGATGCCCATATAGCCGATGAGTACGTGATCATCATAAAACATAAACTCATTGATTTTGTTCTGATCAACACTCCCGTTATGAGATTGATTTCGTTTGTGATCAAGTTCTAGTTTTAACGTTACATCTTCTTTTTCAAGGCAGCACTCTTTTAATCTAAGGATTTCGTTGTAGTCTTCTTGATTTAAGGAAGGTGTTAGTTTGATAGATGGATGAGTGATGGTTTTCATTCTATTTCTTTCTCCTTTACTTGTCTTTTCTCAAACCTTCTGTCTTAACGAGTTAGAAGAGAATGATTTTGTTCAATCCTTATTCTAAAATGATTCATGATTCTAATCTGTTCTTCTGTTAACGTATCTTTATCCCAGTACATATGCATCAAGCTGTATTCAAATACTTCCTTTAATTTAATAAATAAGGGAAGTTGATCTACCATTTCTGGCGATAGGTCATTTTCCTCCTGGTAACCGTCGAGGATTGCCTTTTTCATTGCACGTCCATATTCAACGATATTCCCTCCCCCAACATACGAATATTCCATTGCACTATAGATTGGAGCTGCTAAATCAAAAACATAAAAATGCTTCTCGCAATCTTGAAAATCAATCATAGTAAAATTTGATTTGACATCAATCAATAGATTTTCTAAGCATAAATCACCATGCAACAATCCATAATTGGAATGGGATTTTGGAAGTTTTTTTATTGTTGATAAGATGTCATAGGCAATCTCTCTAATCGCACTTTCTTCTTTCGGAATATACTTGAGGAATGCATATTCCTCATTATCATGCCAGTCGTTAATGTAGTTAAGTGGATGGATCTCTTCAAATTTCTTAGAAAAACGATGCAATCGACCAATTTGCCGACCTAGTTCATAGAACACATTGGGCTGCCAACGATTTCTAGCCAAATGGATCCCAGGAGCAGACTGATAAACAACCGTTAGCATTTCCCTGTCTAGCATGATCCTTTCGACTACTTCTCCATTTATAGAAGCGATTGTCGGCGATACAGCCAAACCTTCTTGATAGAGGAAATTTGTATAAGTCACCTCATCTACCTGTTCTTCATAGCTTTTATAGTTGGTCACCCTTGCGTAGTAAGTACCTTGTTCCGCAGTACAACGAAACATCTCATCTGTAATCGCTTCCACTTTGATGAAATGCAATGGATATTTTTCGTTCAGTAATTGAAGTAACTTGTCATTCATACGAGACTCTTCCTTTCATCCCTCACTAGTTGAATTCATGAAGCGTTTTTAATGTACTGACCACCTTCCCTTCATCATGACAGAAGAAATCAATAGTATTTTGCCAGCGCAGGAAACGCTTCAATCACATCATCGTATTCAGTTACTTGTCCAAAACCGTACTGAGCATAAATAAAAGGAATTCTGGCGTACCTCGCTGCCTTTCGATCTCCTTCTGAATCCCCTACATAAATGGGGGAGGTCAGGTTGTTTCTCTCTATAATCAACTGAATATTTCCCCCTTTTGAAAGGCCTGTTCTTCCCGGGTTTTCAAAGTCTTGAAAGTACTTATCAAATTTGTGATACGCATAGAATGATTCAATATACCCATCCTGGCAGTTACTGACGATATAGAGTTTGTAGGAGTTTGATAGATTCTGCAATACAGTCTCTACCTGAGGAAAAAGAGAACCACCGTGTTTTTCTAAGTATTCTTGTTCAACCTTACAACACGCTCTTATCACCTGTTCGCGAACATCTTCGGATAAATGAGGAAACAGTTTCAAACTGATTTCTTGCATTTGCAACCCCATCGTTCTTTCAAAGTCAGTCCTTGTGAGCTCCCGATGAACTTGTGGGTGTTCTTTCAAACGACTATTCCATGCTAGTAACACAGTATCAATCGGATCCCAAATGGTTCCGTCTAAGTCAAAAATAATGCTATCCAAAATCATAATCTCTCCTTTAAAAGTGCCCAGTCTTTTCTTATTCTTACTAAATACAATCATGCTTTATCTTTTTTACTATGTATAGAAGTATAAAATGTCCCATGGAGTAACGCTTACTTTCTTCTATCAATCGTAACATTAATTTCCATATGCGGAGGGTTCTTTAAAAACAGTTAGCCTAATTCACAGACAAATCTAAAGCATTAAGAAAACAAAAAAAACCTCTAAGAACGAATGAACATTCTCGGAGGTTCGGGGTAAAATTAATTTGTTTTTTTCCAATACGCTGCATCTTGGTTGGATTGGGATGGAGGGAATGTCTCTCCACTGCTTAGCTCAATGTTTTTTTCTTCTTCCGCGTTAGCGTTCTCATTTGATTCGTTTACTAATCCAACAAATTCATATGTTCCATTTTCAGGTGCTTTTTCGCCAGTCTTATAACGCTCTGCCATCATTAAAAACTCCTTTGTCAGATATTGTGTTACATGAAGGAATGTACCCCGTAGAACGATATCAAAACCAAATGGAGCATATTCAGTATTTTTTTACCATCTACACCCTTCTTCATTTATAACAGCTTCTACATTATTACTTATCGATAGATTTGGAAATAAACATTTGCATTAATGGCTAATTTTTTATTCAGCAATTGCTCCGAGACTGTTGATCAAGAGTTTGATATCTCTTTTACATACAAGAAGTCTTCCTCCCCGACCATATTTGTATCTGATAACAGAATGGCTTCGAAGGATTTAAATAGTTCTAGAATCTCATTTTCCTTATTTATTAGTGCCATCGCCTTCTGATATTCTTCTTCACTTTCATATTTTGCAATTTCCATCCACTTTAATGGATTTTCCTTGCTTTGTAAGTAAGTGGTTTCAACGTCAATGTACTTTCTATAAATATCTCCAACTTTTTGCTGAATGCGGTAATACTCTCATAGAAACATTAATTAGAAAGTCATGCATCATTCGCTCCGGTTTAACAGCTAAGAGCTAATGTTGGATCTTATTACATTATTTTGTCCTGCCTACTTCTTTTTTATGGAGATAACTATAGAAGAACAGAGCCCATATGTCACCAATACTCCAATGAGTATCTTAATTAATAATGCAGTATCCGGAGCATAAGCGATAATGGTATGCCATGGTGATTGAAATAATTGAACTAATAAAGGAATCATAATAACTCCTAGCAAGACGGAAACTCCGGCTACAATGTACCATATTTTCTTGAAAATAAGGTTCTTTTGATAAAGTCGGGAGATATTCCAAATTCCTAACAAAGTTACTATTATAGTGAAAAATAAGGTTAACCATTGCAATCGATGGTTAGGCTCAGGTAAAGAAGGTATTTGTTCACTCTCAATAATCTCTCTAATACCTTCTTTCATATCAGTCGTATTCATAACTTCAGAAAAATTATTCTTATTGGTCAGCAACACAAAGGCATAGTCCTTCGTATTGTGTATGAAGATTTCAGAACGCGAGTCTGGAGTTTCTCCGCCATGAAAAATATATTGTTCGTTTTTCTCCTTATTGATTCTCCAGCCTAATCCATAATACAAGTTTTCTTTTCTATGCACTTCTGGTTTGGTGTATAGCGTATTTAAAGGTTCAGATAAAAGGGTGTCACTGTATTGAACAGCTCTTATGAACGCCAACATATCAACTAATGTCGAGGCCATATAACCGTATGGGGCGCCACTATCATCGAACCATACATCGCTTTCGACAGGTTTACCAAACCAGGATTGAAAACCTGGCTGATATCCCAATTTAATCGCTGATTTATACGACGCAACCGTATCGGACATACCCAAATTCTTAAATACCGCCTCATGCATGTATTCTGCGAAAGGTACTTCAGCTTTTTCTTCAATTATTTTTCCTAGTAGTAAATAATTCGCAGCACTATACTGGTGAAGTTGTCCTGGTTTTGAAACAAGTTTTAGAGGTTCCAGTTCTTTTACAGCTTCTGTAAGGGCATTAGATCCTCTTAGATTTTTATCAGCTATTGCCATGCCAGATAAGGAGCTAATCCCACTCGTATGTGCCAATAATTGTTTTACCGTTATAACGTATTGATTGGTCGATTGTCCGTAGTCGAATTGGATATATGTATCTATTGGAGCTTCTAACTTAATTTTCCCTTTCTCTACTAACTTAAGAATACCAAGGCTTGTTAAAGGTTTACTTATTGATCCTATTGAAAAAAGAGTTTTATTTGTGACAGGCGATCCATCACTCTGTTTCCCTAACGACTCTTGATAGACCACATCACCATTTTGTACGAGACCTAAGGACGCACCTGGAATTTGATACTTCTTCATTGCTTCATTCATATAATCTGTAAGCATATCTTCTTGATGGTTTTGCGCTTGTGCAATAGTAGGGACAACCAATATTACTACTAGTAACAACCCATAAGATATTCTTATCAAATTATCCACTACCTTTCATTGTCTCGTTAAACATACTTTCAAACTGTTCTTTAACCATACATTAAATGGGGTTTTTCAAAAATGCTCTTTAGAATTATTTTGAAATTGGCCTTGAGTCTTATAAAGTCTATTGCCTTATGTTCGAGTGTTACCCATAATTTATAACCAATGTAAATTACTTCACCTCTTATTTCACGTCAAAAAAAGCCTATCTTATTCATGATAAGCTCCGAGATAAATGAATATTGAACTTTTTAAAACACGCTTACTTTTCGTGGAATAAATATTCTAACCCTTTAAGAAAGGTTTCACGCCACCAAAGCAAATCATGTCCTCCATTAAATAAATCATATTTCACATCATAACCATTATTGATAAGTGTTTTGTACGTTAGGGAATTAGCTTTTTGTAATTCCTCCACCTCTAACCGTCCAGAATTCATATAAATACGATTAAGCTGCCTTGGTTCGGATTCTACATAATGAACAGACCAATACTGGTTATCATTTGTTTTTTTGCGATTTAAGGAACCCGATTGGGATAATACATAAAAGATTTGGATGATTTAACGCAGTATAAAATGCGGTTAGACCACCTAAACTTGCGCCGCATAATGCGATATCTTTAGGATTGTGACTAGTAGTGAATTTGTTATGTATCCACGGTAATAACTCAGCTGTAATAAAATTAGTAAATTGATCATTTCCATTTAACTCATTAAACGATCTGGGCTATCCACTCCAACCATTACAGTAGGAGGTATTTTTCCTTTTCTATACAACAGATCAATTATATTAGCAGTTGGAATAGCCTCTGTATATTGAAAGCCATCAAACACAATCACTATATTTTTTGGGGTATCAACCGTTTCAATGGGGTCATAAATCCAAAGGTCCCTTTGATTTTTCAACAGGTTACTAGTGAACACTTTTTTGACAAGAGTAGGATTTTTAGATGGTATTTTCATAGAATGAATCGGTTCATTGGCAGAAACGTATGATAACTCGGTATTTTCTTGTTCTATGTCAGCAGGTGATTCAGAAAACACTATTTTTTTGGGGTTTAAAGGATCCGTTATTAATCGTTCGAATCGTTCTCCCCAGTTATCTCCATGATTATCGTTTACTGAAAAATAATACGTACTCGCCAAGGGACGGTCGGTTATATATGATTTCACCCAGATCTGGCTACCTGCGATTTTTATCATTTCCCCTTTTTGTAGCTCCCACCCTGGAAAACTACCTAAAACATGAACTGACTTTGTCTCGCTATCACCAAAATAAATAAAATGAATACAAATACCATCATCCATTGTTTCAATAATAGGTGTACCCAGTGACTTAATATTACTGTAATTCATATCATTAACAGCTTGATTAATATAAGGACTTTGCACCTCTTTTAACTTCACATAACCCCTCATTTCATCTTAGTCTCTTCTTACTTTACGAAACATCTTACAATATGGAATTACTTACTAATTATACCCCCATTTTTTCCAATATCTCGAGTTCAAGTCTTTAATTATCCTGCCCGATTACAGAATATGCTCTTCCATCTACAATACCATAAAAAGTAAATTAAACCATTCTAATCTAATCACAATTCTCTTAATGAAAAGAACGGTTTCAAACTAAAAATGCCCTGCGCCAATTCGCAGGACATTTTATATTTCGATTATCAATTATTCGTCTAACAGCCCATTCTCAACGAGCCAATCATGAGCAACAACAGAAACACTGTTCCCTTCAATGTCGACTTTATAATTCAATTCACGCATGATATCGCTGTTTAATTTTTCACCTAAACGTGCTGTGATTTCTTCCACTTCTGGATACTTTTCATAGACGTCCTCGTTGATGCTAACAGCCGCTCTGTATGGCGGGAAGAAGGATTTATCATCCTTCAGCGTAACAAGGTCATACTCAACGATCGTTGCATCTGTTTCAAATGCGACTGAGACATCGACTTGTTCGTTATCTAATGACCGTTGCGTTAAGCCAAGATCCATAAGTTTAATTTGACTAGAATCGAATTCAAATCCGTATTTTTCCTCGACTCCAGGTAATCCGTCAGGCCGGTTCGCAAATTCAGCGTCTGAGGCCATCGTCAGTTCACCTGGATTTTCATTTACATAAGCTGCTAAATCACTAATGGATTCAATGCCTAATTCTTTCGCCTGCTCTTCTCTCATTGCAAGCGCATAGGTGTTGTTTACGTTCGACATGTTCATCCAATGGATGTCATTATTTTTGGCGTCTAATTCTTTTACCTTTTCAAAAGCTTCCTCAGGATCTGCGATAGGCTCTTCGCCCATATATGTAATGAGGGCTGTGCCCGTATATTCCCACATCATATCTACCTGGCTGTTTTCGAGCGCTTTCCGCACGACGGTACTCCCAAGGTTATTCATCTGCTTTACATTAAAGCCTTCTTCTTTTAAAAGAAAAGCGGTCATTTCTGAAAGCAAGTATTGTTCCGTAAAGTTTTTACCTCCAACGGATATCTGCTTTCCCCCAATTCCTACACTTGAACACGAAGCAAGCATCGATAGGATCAGCACAATTCCGATGATACGAGATAGCTTTCTTTTCATGCAAACACCTCCCACCTTTACGTTTCTTGTGGCGGCTTTGAGCCTTTTGGTACGATTTTACGCTCAAGCAACCGAAGCAAATAATCTACAAAAATCGCTAATAATGTGACTGGAATAGCGCCTGAAATTAAATAGCCATTATCAAATAACTGAATGCCAGTGAAAATCCATACGCCAAGCCCGCCTCCGCCAACGACATAGGCGAGTGCTGCTGTACCGATATTTAATACGACAGCCGTACGAATTCCCGCAAGGATTGAGTAAGATGCATTTGGTAACTCAATTCGAAATAGAATTTGAATCGGCTTCATCCCCATCCCTCTCGCTGCATCGATCAAATTCTCGTCAATTGAATCAATGCCGGCCACTGTATTTCGATACATCGGAAGGAGCGAGTAAATAAACAGGGCGAATACTGCCGTTTTAAATCCTATGCCTAAAATACTAATCATCAATGCGAGAACAGCTAGACTCGGGATCGTTTGACCTAAATTCACCGTATTCGAGACAATCCACTCTGCACGTCGAAAACTTCTACGCGTAACCAGAATCCCAACTGGCAATGCCACAACGACTGCTAAGAGTGAAGAAACAAGCACCAATTGCATGTGCTGCTTCAGTAAATAGAGAAATGTACTTGATTGACTAAAGATATAATCAAAATAGCTGTTGCTGATGGCCCAAATAAAGAACACCGCGACAATTCCATAGACGAAAAAGCTCACCAAGCGGCTCATCACTTTTTTCTTATTCATCTCATCACCCCTTCTGCACCAGGGTAG
Source organism: Bacillus sp. N1-1 (assembly GCF_009818105.1). Classification (NCBI taxonomy): domain Bacteria; kingdom Bacillati; phylum Bacillota; class Bacilli; order Caryophanales; family Bacillaceae; genus Bacillus; species Bacillus sp. N1-1. The sequence goes on along the minus strand of NZ_CP046564.1, from coordinate 1,147,561 downwards.
GCTTCGCCTTAATTTCAAAATGAAGATACTTTTGAACAAGATCAATCGTAATGGCGCCTAACTTATTTCCGTCATTATCAATCACGATCACCTGATCAGCTTCTTGATTCAGGAGCATTGATAACGTATTACGCAAATCGTGATTTACATTAATGGTGATTGTGTCCTCAATCGTTTCATCGACATTTGCAAGACCAATTATTTCTTGCAGATCTTGAATTCTATGTAGACTCAAGCTCTTAATGGCCCGGTCCTTACCAAAAAATTCACGAACGAATTCATTTTTAGGACGAACGAGCATCTCAGAAGGGGTATCGTATTGCATCACTTCTCCACCACGCAAGAGAACGATTTTATCTGCCATTTTAATCGCTTCATCAATGTCATGACTCACAAAAAGAATCGTTTTCTTCACTTCGCGTTGAATTTGAAGAAACTCATCTTGAATCTTTTCGCGAATGATTGGATCGAGTGCGCCAAATGGTTCATCCATCAACATAACTGGCGGATCTGCGGCTAATGCACGAATCACACCAATTCGCTGCTGCTGCCCTCCAGAAAGTTCATGCGGATACCGCTTGCCAAACTTCTCTCCACTTAATCCGATCATTTCCATGAGTTTGTTAAATCGTGCTCGCTTATCTTTCTTATTCCATCCTAATAAATCTGGCACAATCATAACGTTCTCTTCAATCGTCATATTCGGAAAAAGACCATTGCTTTGAATGACATATCCAATTTTTCTTCTTAATGCGATTTGGTCTAAAGACATGGAATCTTCGCCATCAATCGTGATTTTCCCATCCGAAATCGTTTCCAGACGATTCACCATACGAAGCAACGTTGTTTTCCCGCACCCAGATGGACCCAACAGTACGACAATATTACCTTTTTCAACGGTAAAGTCCACTCCATCTACGGCTGTTACGCCACCTTCATACGTCTTCGTTGTTTTATCAAATGTAATCATTTCTTCACCTCACTCCTTAGTTCGCAATGCTTTTTGGTGTATAACGTTTTTGAATCCATAACAAGATGCCATCTGCAATCATTGCTAGAATAGCTACAGCAATTGAGCCACTAATAATTAAGTAATTATCGCCACGCGAAATTCCTTGCGTGATCAGTACGCCTAAACCGCCTGCGCCGATATAAGCCGCAATGACACCGATTCCGATATTAAGTACAACGGCTGTCCGAATACCTGCCATGATAATTGGAAAAGCATTTGGAATTTCCACACGCAAAAGTCGCTGACTCGTTTTCATTCCTAATCCCTTCGCAGCGTCTCTCATTTCAGGATTAACGTTTCGAATTGCCGTATATGTATTTCGTATAATTGGGAGCTGCGAGTAAAGCACCAGCGCTACGAAAGCAGGGACAAATCCAATCCCTTGATTAACAATAGAAAAGACAGGGATCATCACCCCGAATAGAGCAATACTTGGAATCGTTAGCATGACTGAAGCAATCTGCAGAACGGTTTCAGCTAGATAGTCATTGGTCGTTAAGTAGATGCCTAGCGGAACACCAATGATCAGCGCAACAATAATCGCTAAGCCTACTAAAATCGTGTGCTCAATCGCTAAATCAAAAATACGAGGAGCATTCACCTCGAGAAATTTCATCCATTTGTCCAATACGATAGCCTCCTTCACTCTTATTTCCTATCATCCCCCCGAATCAGAGTTATACTACAAATTCAAAGTAGGAAGACAGCGAGTTCATCCTTTTTTTATCTTGTCTACAGACCAGGACTTTATGTTATTACCCTATTACTAAAGTACTAATCCATTTTTTCTGCAAATTACCAATTTTCTGCGTGATAAGACCTCACATTCCATTAAGGGATCAGCCGAAAGCGCAGGATATTGGCTGAATTCCCAATTTATTAGCCAAATTCGAGATTTATTGGCCAAACTGAGATTTTATTGGCTAAATTTCATTTTTATTGGCCAAACCGCCAAAAGTCGTTCCCACAACAAGCATATGTCCATGATCCCAAGCGTACAATGACCTTTGTAGTACGGCCTCCATGATCTACGTCTACAGACCTAGATAAAGTTTGGACCGGGGACCGCTGTCGCTCACTCGTAATTGCAGTAAATTTAAAAAGAACGAGGACGGAGTTTCATATCGCACTCACTATTTTAAGGAAACCGGGGGAAACTGTATGCCATCATTAACGAATTGGGCTTTTCGAAACAAAGCAGCGATGACATTGTTTGTTATCATTACGTTATTAGTCGGGACGGTTAGCTATTTTCTATTGCCAATGGAGTTTTTACCTGAAGCGGATAATCCACAAGTAACAGTCGTTACACTTGGTCAGGGGTACGATGCAGGATCGATGACGACATCGGTCACAGAGCCCGTCGAACAGGCGGTTGCGTCGATTAATGGAAAAACATCCATCCTTTCAACAACTGGCGAAGGCTTTTCACAAATCGTGATCAACTTTGACTCCAAAACAAATATGAAGGAAGCGAAGAACAATGTGCAAGATGCCATTAGCACGCTCTCATTACCTGAAGGCATCGGAAAACCACAGGTGTCGCAGCTCAATACAACGATGATTCCTGTTGGTCAAGTGTCGCTTACGTTTGACGATGGGTTAACGAAATCGAACATCGAAAAGGTGAACGATGAGTTTAAACCGCTTTTTGAAAATGAAGAAAGCTTGTCCGCTGCGAGCATCGTAGGTGAAAGCGGATCTCGCATTCAAATCAATTTAGATCAAGTTAAATTGAAAGAGCTTCAACTACCAGTGAATGCGGTCATGGGAGTTCTGCAAGGACAAAACGTTTCAGCCACTGCTGGAAACAGTACAATTGATGGTCAAAAAAGCACGATTAACGTTACGGATAACCTGACATCGATTGAGGCGCTTGAAAATTTACCGATCCCGCTTCAAATCCCGGATGCGCCTTCTGTTTCTCTGAAAGAGATCGCATCGGTTGAGCAAGTAAAATCAGAAGATATGATTGCGCGTGTGGACGGGAAAGAAGCTGTTGCAGTGGTGCTTTTTAAAGAAAGCGACGCAAGTGCTGTAACGGCTGGAAATGAAGTCGAAGAAACGGTGAAAAAAATTAACAAAGACTACCCTGGCGTTGAAGCGACTACGCTTTTTACAACTGGTGACATGGTAAAAAATTCGGTAACGAGCATGGCTCGTGAAGTTGGACTTGGTGCTTTATTTGCCACACTTGTGATTTTATTATTTCTGAGGAAATTTAAACCGACGCTCATTACGGCGCTTTCCATTCCGCTTTCACTCGCCATCACGCTCCTTCTTCTCTGGCTTTCTGGCGTAACATTAAATATTCTTACGCTTGGCGGGGTGGCTGTGGCCGTCGGACGCCTTGTTGATGACAGTATTGTTGTCGTTGAGAACATCTTCAGGCGAAGTCAAAATGAGAAGTTGTCTAAAACGATGGTGCTTGATGCCACTAAGGAAGTATCGAGAGCGATTACGTCTTCAACGCTCATTACGGTTGCCGTTTTCTTGCCAATGGGGTTAGTTAATGGTTCCCTTAGAGCTTTCCTTTTACCTTTTGGCTTAACCGTTACTTACTCTCTACTCGCTTCCCTTATTGTTGCGCTTACCGTCGTTCCACTTCTAAGTAGAGCGATGCTGAAGAACACCACATTGCCGGCACACAAAACGCCTGATCGTTATTTAAGCATATTACGTTGGTCGCTTAATCATAAATTCGTCCCAATCTTATTAGCGATGCTCGTATTTGGTGGATCGATCGCGCTTTACATGACGATGCCAAAAGCGGCAACGGGTGCAAATGATGCTTCAATGGTATCAGTCAGTATGGAATTCCCAAGCGCAACGCCTGAAGAAACAAAGCAAGAACGGATGGTCGATTTTGAACAGACATTAGCTGTTTTTGACGGCTATGAGCATATGGTTACCCAATATGGATCGAGCGAAGAAGATGCTCAGTATGGTCAAGTGAGCGATCCAGATACAGTGAATTATCTCTTCATTATGAAAGAAGACGCTGACGCAGAGAAATTCATTGACCAGGTAAACGAAGCGAAAAAGAATGAAAAGAACGTGACGATTGAAGCGAGTCCGTCTTCGATGTTTGGTGGCTCCTCGAATTCTTCTATCACATACGATGTAATCGGAAACAATACAACTGATATTCTAACTGCTTCTGATCAGATCATGAATGAAATGAAAGAAGTCGATGGGGTTCAAAAAGTCTCAAGTAATCAGGATAAAACTTCGCCCGTGTATACGGTTAAGGTCAATACGGAAAAAGCCAATGCCGAGCAAACGGCAATGCAGATTCGAAGCTTGCTGAATCCACAGCCAATTGGTGCAGTCGAGCTTAACGAGCAACAAACTCCAGTATTTTTGAATGCTGGAATTAAAACAGATTCACTTTCTAAGCTAAACGATTTAACGCTTGCCACGTCAAACGGCGTTGTTCCATTGTCCCAAGTTGCAACCATCACCACAGAAGAGAAACCGAGCACGGTTCTTCATAAAGACGGTGATTTGTATGCACGCATTACAGCCGAAGTCACACCAGATGAGCTGTCGGTTATTGCGCAAAATATCGATCAAAAAGTGCAAGATCTTGATTTACCGAATGGCGTTACGCTTGCTACTGGAGGCGCTTCGCAGCAACAGGCAGATGATTTTAAAGATCTTGGCATGACCATGCTCGCGTCCATTCTCATTGTGTATCTCATTATGGTGCTGACCTTTAAAACTCTGCGCGCACCACTTGCGATTCTAATGACGCTTCCGCTAGCATCCATTGGCGCCGTTCTAGGTCTACTGATTTCAGGTGTACCAGCTGATGCGACCGCACTGATCGGAGCGTTGATGCTAATTGGCATTGTGGTTACAAATGCTATTGTATTAATCGATCGTGTGAAACAAAATGAAGAAACGATGATCATTCGCGATGCAATTATGGAAGCCTGCAGTACCCGCCTTCGTCCGGTTATCATGACTGCCATCGCTACCATTTGTGCAATGCTTCCCCTCCTGTTCGGACACTCGGAAGATGGCAGTCTCGTATCAAAGTCACTTGCCGTTGTCGTCATCGGCGGACTTTCTGGCGCCACGGTACTAACACTCGTTATCGTTCCTGTTTTTTATGAACTTCTTTATTTCCGGAAAGCAAAGCGAGAGCGAAAGCAGGAAATCGTGAAAGAGCAAAGTGTCGCAAACTAAAAAAAGGCAAACGGTTTTTTCTGCCGTTTGCCCTTTTATTATTTAACAATCACACCACACGCAATTCGGTCGCCAGCATCTCCAGACGGTTGCGACTCCATATCATCTGCGTTCGCATGAATCACAAGAGCTGTTCCACCTTCTTTTAGGAGCGAGTTCTCTTCTCCTGCTTTTAGCGTTACTTTATCATTCATAATCTCGTTTTGAATTGTTCCATCTTCTGCTACTTCAATGTTTTCCATATCTCCTGCATGCGGACCGTTGTCTGATGCCGTACCATGATCTACGTCTTCAGGATTATAATGCCCTCCAGCAGATTTAAAGTCAGGCGCTTCACACGAGCCGTTTTCATGAATATGAAAACCGTGCTCTCCTTCTGGTAAGTCACTTACATCAAGACTGATCATTGTAGCACCATCGTGCTCCTTCAGTTCTGCCGTTCCGATCTCTTCATCATCCTGGTTCTTCATACTCACCGTGATTGTTTCCATCGGCTCTTCACTTTGCTCCTCCCCTGTTGTCTCAGGTTCATTTTCCGTTGTTCCTTCTTCATTCCCTCCACCACAAGCAGCAAGAACAAACATGACACTTAGGATCAATCCAAGAACCATCCATCTTTTCATATAACCATCTCCTTTCATCCACTCTACTTCCCATGATGACACGACTTTTGTTTTCGTAAACGCGATCCCTCTCAATTCCTTCCATTTGCCTATTCTATTTTTACGAAAACAAGTCTTTCGCATGATGTCTTGAAATAGAATTTCTAGTCAAAAAGACAGAATCTAATATCTCGAATTAAATCATCTTGACTTCAAGATAAAAATAAGTTATCTTTAATTCATACTAATAAGCACCAATCCTTGAGGAGGAATTTTTTATGACAACATTAACACTAGATAAGGTTCACAGTAGCTTAGATTTTCAAATCAAGCATATGATGGTTTCAAAAGCTAAAGGGGAATTCACTGACTTTGACGTTGATTTCAACGGCGATCTTAATGACCTTACAGCTGCAAACATTAAAGTAACGATTTCTGTAAAGTCAATCGATACTGGTAACGAAGACCGCGACGGCCACCTTCGCTCTGGCGATTTCTTTGAAGCTGATCAATACCCGAACATGGTATTCGAAAGTAAGTCGATTAAGAAGAAATCAGACGAAGAATATGATGTAACTGGCAATTTCACCATTAAAGGCGTGACAAAAGAAGAAACGTTTACAGTTGAATATAATGGGACTTCGAAAAGCCCGCTCGATGGTAGTACTGTTGCTGGTTTTGACGTTTCTGGGAAAGTTAACCGTGAAGCATACGGCATGACGTATAATGCAGCAATTGAGACTGGCGGTTTCTTGCTAGGAAAAGATGTTAAATTTGAAGGAAACTTTGAATTTGTTGTAGCAGACTAAACGTATAAAAGGCCACATCCTTTTTATTAGTAGGATGTGGCCTTTTTTTATTTGTTATAATTCGCTCTCCTCCACTGAACCTTCCTGCATATGCATGACTTCCCACAAATGTCCATCAAGATCCTGGAAGCTCCAAGCATACATAAAACCATGATCAATGGCTTCGTTTGAAGGCTTTCCCCCAGCCTCTAGCGCTCGATTCACTAACTCATCAACCTCATCATTGCTTTCAGCTGATATCGCCATGATCACTTCCGTTGATGACTTCGCATTTACTAGCCCCTTCTGAGTGAACGTTTTAAAAAACTCTTCAACAAGCAACATCACAAACGTATTTTCATTGATCACCATACAAGTGGCATTCTCATCTGTAAATTGTGGATTAAATTCAAAACCAAGCTCTGTGAAAAAATGAATCGACTTATCCAAGTCCTTCACCGGTAAGTTAACAAACACACGCTTTGCCGTTCGAACCATACCATCACCTCATTTAGGATAGTGAAATCGCATATTGAATTCGTCACTGATGGTCGACTTTCCTTTTAGTAGGATGATCTTTCACTTAACTTATCAAAAGTTTTCCCGATGTGTAATATCGTTTCAACAATCGATGAATACTACCCACAAAGGGAGGTATTTAAATGGATCGTCAACAACAATTTGATCATATTATTTCATTAAAAAAAGAACTTGAAGCAGCAACGATCGATTACTGGCATCAGTTCTCCAATTATACTACGTGGCAATTCTGGGCCATACTCGCTATGCTACTCGTACCTCTTATCATATTATATTTCTTGATTGATCGTAAAAACATCTTTCTTCTTGGGTTTTTTGGCTTTTCGATTCATGTCATTGCTTCCTATCTTGACTCACTAGGGGTCAGGAAGTCCTGGTGGGATTACCCTTACATCGCCATTCCTCAACTCCCAGCAAGCATTAGCATCGATGCTTCGTTCATACCGGTTTATTTTATCTTGCTATATCAATGGTGCTTAAATAAGGAGAAAAACTACTGGCTATATGGTACGCTTTCTGCCATTGCTTTTACATTTATCTTTAAACCGCTTTTAATTGGACTCAATCTTTTTGAACTGTATACAAATTGGTTCGTCCTTTTAGCGGCCTACTTATTTGTCGTTTACGCCGCCAAACTAATAACCAATCTTTTTATTAGGATGTCAGAAAAGGCATAACGGTCTCTAGAAAAAGGGCAAAAGTTGGTGCTTTATTTAAGCGCTTCGTCTGTCTTAAAATTTGCTTTGTTTGGATTCGTTTCAACGATTCGCTTTTCTAATTCTTCAATAAGAAGCTTCTTTTGTTTTAAATGAGAAAGAAAAATATTATATTTCGGATACCCCATTCTTACATTCATTCTAGATAGCTTTTTCATCTTATTTGGCATTAACTTTGCATAGCGTTCTTCGTCTTTTATCACAAGCCCTATAAACGAATTGCTATGCATACGATACGGGATAAACGCCTCAATGTCTTCCCATCGAATGTTTATTTTTTCTGTTGGGAGCACATATAGTTCCAAATCCTCTGGGGTTAGGATTACATAGGGGTGGCCTGTTGCAATTTTTTTAGCATACATTGTGAGGATAAACAGAAAAAAGCCAGCACAAAGTAGCATAATTAAAGCGAACAAGAAGCTACCTTCTTAAAATAAAGTATATGAAAAATACACACCCGCTCCTACGAACAACAGCATCCAACTATTAATAAGAGTAATTTCCTTTTTGATTCGTAGAACTTCATCACCGTTTCTACTCTTCTCCCTTTACAAGTTAAAATCTCCTATTTAATACCCTGGTTTCACCAATCTCAATCCATTTTTTCTATATTATGGAATATTTTTAAATGAGCGTTAGAACAGCCTTTTCTACTCATCACATTATTTTTAATAAGCTGGAGATAGTAGTAGTAACCGCGGAATGATCGGAGATGGAAGTAGAGATGAAAACGAGCAAGCAAATTAATTCAGTTCAATTTCTCTTTATCATTTTCCAGACCCAGGTGGGTGTAGGTATTCTTTCCTTACCCCAGACACTCTACTCCACAGCTGGAAAAGATGGATGGATCGCAATTATACTTGCTGGATTAGGGTTTCAAGGCGTTATCTTCGTTCTATATTTCTTAAGCAAAAGATTTTCAACCTTATCGCTCTATGAGTATGCACCATTAATTATGGGACGATTGATGGGCACAATGATTTCTGTCGGTTACATTTTATTTGCGGGATTAACGGCAATCCTCGTGCTCCAACTATTTCAAATAAGTATTAACACTTGGATTCTGCCTCGAACTCCTTCAATCGTAATCCTTTCTCTTCTATCAATCTCAGGCGCCTATCTTGTCTCAGGAAGAGTAAAAGTGCTCGGTCGTTTCAATCAATTCGTTACGATCTTAGTCGTCCCTCTCATTATTATGATTCTAGTCGCATTAAAGCATTCTGATATACGATACATCCTACCCATTGGGGAACACGGATTAAGTCCGATTCTAAAAGCTACACCTGAAGGGTTCTTTTCAATGATTGGATTTGAGATGGCTTTATTTGTTTTTCCTTATTTACAAATTAAAGGGAAAGAAGCTCTGGTTAGTTTAACACTCTCCAACGTTGCGGTGACGTGCTTCTACTGCCTAATTACGCTTGCGACATACGTGTATTTTAGCCCCAGCCAGTTTGAAACAATTCAAGATCCTACCGTTTATATGTTAAAAGGGATTTCTTTTCTTATCATCGATCGAATTGACTTGTTGTTTCTATCGATTTGGACTGTATCCGTCTTAACCTCGTTTGGATCGTATTTGTATATCTCTTCTGAAGGCATCAAAACGCTTACGAAACGAAAGAGAGCAATGTGGCCAATTATCATAACCACCTTGCTTATACTGGGAATTTCACTTTTTCCTCATGATATGTTCACAATTGAAACGCTATCGAACTATCACGCCACTGCAAGTTATTTTTTTGTATTTGGACTTCCATTACTTTTATTAATCATTAGCATGATAAGAAAAACAGAGCTCAAGGATAAACCTCATTAAGCTCTGTTATACGATCTAATTACAGTTATAGGCTTTTAATCTTTGGCCAACATAGATTTGGTTCGGGTTTGAAATATTGTTCAGTGAAGCAAGGTAGTTCGTTGTTAAACCATATTTAGAGGCAATCTCTGATAGAGTGTCACCATATTTCACCGTATAATAAACCGGTCCGTAGCATCCAGCTGGCGCATTGACTACTGGCCCTTTTGCTTCAACTGTAGGGGTGCCTACCTGTGCTGCTCCAGCTAACAACCCAACTGAGACAAATGAAATTGTTGCGAATTTTGCGAGCTTCTTCATTTTACTCCTCCTCGATATGTATTTTTCTCATCTGATCTTCACCAAATGAGTATAATAAAATCATATCTCTAAAATGGATATATTTGTATTGGGAAATAAAGTATATTTCATTCGGAAAATCCCACTGTTTTATTTCATTGTTGCCCAATAGGATTAATGTTTCCTTTAAAGAAGACCTGGCTTTCTATCTGACGTCCAGTTGCTTTAACCTTTCGTATAAAATCATGCATAAAACTGTTAACATACCCGCCTTTTTATGGTATTGATTATATAAGCAATTAGAGTTCCATTAATTTCACCGAAACACAACACAAAAAAAGAGAATGCGATGAACTATCATTTTAGCCTGGGCACTTGAATGATAGGGAGTAAGTAGTGCAACCGGCTCCTTAGAACGGGAATGAACATGACAAAGTGTACATTGCACGGGCACGCTCATTTATTTTCTTTTCAATCACTGCAATTGATGGAACTTCTCCGTCGTCACGATCCACCCTCATTTGATCACTCAGTTCAATCCACAAGCTACTTTATTGATTTTTGTTTGCACTACAATCTTCACTCCCTACTGAAGCCAATCATCCTTCAGTCCGTTCTTTTACATGACATAGGAATGCTACTTGTTCCAAAAGAAATCCTTCAAAAGAATGGACCACTCACTCTTTCTGCGAAAAAGGATTTGGAACAACACCCAGAACTTGGCATAGAGCTTTTAAGTGACTATCCAGAAATTGATCTCGAGCCTTCACTGATCTTACATCATCACGAAAATAGTGACGGGACAGGGTATCCAGATCACATGTTGAATGAACAGCTGCCGTTTGCAGTAAATATCCTTCGTGTGATTGATAGCTATACGGCTATGACAATGGACCGTCCTTATCGTCTAAAGCAATCCGATCAGTCTGCCATTCAAGAGCTTAAACAACATCAAAACCTCTATGATGCTCCATGCACTTCCTTGTTTGTTGCCTATTTGGAAAAGCGATTAAAAGGGAAAAAAATTCTGCTTCATTATTTTGATTATGTACCCCATCAAAAATGAAAAGCAGCACATCTTTTATCGTTTCAGCCACATCAACAAATTAGGGAGGTCATCAGAATGATGTTTCTCACAAATCAGGAGTTGTTCATAGCCTATTGTGATGCGTATAAGCTTCAACTTGATCAAGCGTTTATCGAAATGTTAACATCTGAAATTTATCGCAGGGGGCTAACTCCTCCTGATCCACATATGGATTGTTATGAAAAAGCGAGAATGGTTCGGTAGGTCGCCCCCGTAACATAGAAGAGCTTACTTACTATGTAAGCTCTTCTATAGTCTCCTTAAAGCATCCTCAATGATTTTTATTCAAAATCAACTGGTCGCGCTTACATATGTTTACATTTTCCAGAACGAGGTACTAGTTTAAAGAACCACTCCAGAAAGGAATGAGTTAGGATGAAACAATCAATTCCAGAAATCACCTTGAATGATGGTCTTATCTTGCCAGCGATTGGATTTGGGACTTACAAGTTAAATGGGAATCACGGCGCTACGGGAATCACTAGTGCAATTGATGTTGGCTATCGCCTCATTGATACAGCGTATAATTATGAGAATGAAGGAACGGTTGGTGAAGCCATTCGTCGTAGCACAATTCCAAGAAAAGAATTGCGTATAACGTCGAAATTACCTGGACGCTACCAGGAATATGAAAAAGCCGTTACCGCCATTCAAGAATCCCTTTATCGCGCAAATTTAGACTACTATGATTTATACCTCATTCACTGGCCAAATCCGAAGCAAGGCCATTTTGTTGAAGCGTGGCAAGCTTTAATTGATGCAAAAAAGTGGGGTTTGATTCGCTCGATTGGCGTATGCAACTTTCTCCCTGAGCACTTAGAACAATTGGAAAATGAAACGGGAGTAAAACCGAGCATCAATCAAATCGAATTGCATCCGTTCTTTAACCAAGAAGATCAAAGAAGATGGCACGAGCAAAACAACATTAAAACGGAATCGTGGAGCCCGCTTGCTCGCGTGAATGACATTCTAGATAATGAAACGATCTCGCAAATCGCGAACCAACATAACAAGTCCGTCTCGCAGATTATTTTACGCTGGCATTACCAATTAGGATCGATCCCGATTCCTAAGTCTTCGTCACCAGAACGCCAGCGTGAGAACCTAACCATTTTCGATTTTGAATTAGATGAAACTGAAATGGCCATGATGGCTGAATTAACGCGCCCTGATGGTCGCATTAATGATCAAGATCCGGCTACGTATGAAGAGTTTTAAAAAGAAAAGGATATCCCCCTGAAAGCCAGTGGGATATCCTTTTCTTTTTCCTCTCATTATTTAAGATGCTTTGTATAGACAACGGGCGCATCCATGCCTTCCTCATCCTCTTCTTTTAATTCAATCAAAGCGACCGCTTCAATTTTTCCAGTGATGGGTTTAACTTCTTTAAAACAATAGTGAAACACACGAGCCAAATCATCAGACTCGAGCTGATTTGCTACCGTGCAATGAGGAATCCATTTACCTGGTAAATATAACGAATTGGCACTCCCATTAAAGTCTTCAAAATGACGATGATGCGCGGAATGAAGGGAGAGTAAATTCTCCGTTACGGTAGGTGCTAAAAAGATTGTTCCATAGTTTAAGAACGAACTAACCGTATTAAACGTAAGCTCCACCTTCTCAACCTCTTCATAAAACGCCTCGATTTTTCTTATGTATTCTTCCTTATCCAACTGCTCATAACTTGCGAGCGTTATGTGCGGTCGACCGTCTTCCACTTCATCGATATAGTAGGAGAGAGAGTGTTCCTTAAGCTCCTTCCATATTCCTTTCACCTGCGCTTCTGTCTGTTCATCAAAAAGGGCTATGAACCAGTACACGAGTTAGCCGCCTTTCTCCTTCTTATTTTATTCTCTTATCCTCCCTTCCCCTTCAGTTGATCATTGAACCTACTGTTCTACTCGACAAAGGCGAAACGTAGATTGCTCTTCCCCGAACCGTTCAAGTTGATCACCCCTCGTCATCCCCACTTTTTGTAACAAACTACAGGACGCCGTATTTCGCGTTTGTGTTTCTGCCACGATCTCATCTAAGTTTAATTCGCTAAATCCATACTCTATAACGCGCGTCACAACTTCCCTCGCATACCCGCGCCCCCAGAATTCTGGCAAAAATTGATACCCGACCTCTGTTTTCACCCCATCGTGATACGTATCTAGAAAAACGATACCGATAAATTCCTGTGACTCCTTTAGGAAAACGGTCCAATAAGAAGAACTGTTTAGGGAGTGAATCATGCTGTTAAACCCTCATTTAAACGTCTCGTCATCAACTGTTCCGCCTAAATACTTTCGAACTTCTTCACTCTTATACAGCCTTTTAACATGCAGCTCGTCCGTTTCCGAAAATATCCGTAGTTTACATCTATCTGTATTCATTGACTTCTCCTCCTCGTTCATCTTTCGCTAAACAATATTCCAATTATTTCAAATTAATCAAAGTAATTCAATCACTCCCAGTGAATTATGCTAAAATTCTAACTAAGAGGATTCGATAGAACAGATTTGCACTTGAAAGGATGATAAAGTCAGTGAAAGCATTATTCTTTTTATATGACGGGTATGTCGATTGGGAGATTAGTACTCTTTCATACCTATTTAGTGAAACAAATGTCGAGGTTGAAACAACCGCTTTAACAAGCGAAGTAACACACAATGGGAATTTTACGATTAAAGTAACCCACACGGTAGAAAATTGCCGTGTCGAGGATTACGATATTCTAATCATTCCAGGCGGTGATCCAGAACCACTGCTTCACGAAGAAAAATTAATGAATCTAATCCAAGAATTTGATCAGCACCACAAATGGATTGCGGCTATTTGCGGCGCATCCACTTTGTTGGGGGCAAGCGCTGTATTAAGAAATCGTGCCTATTCAACTTCCATTGAAATCTCAGAGTTTCTTCCCTACTTTAACCCCGACCTGAAAAGCAAAGCGGATGTTACGGTATGCGAGAACGTGATAACGGCAGAGGGAAATGCGTATGTTGAATTTGCGGTCGCTGTCGGAAAAGAGCTCAACCTTTTTAAAGATCGAGAAGATGAGTTAGAAACGGTGCTTTTTTTCAAGAATCAGTTAAGAGGTTAGCATAGGAAAAGCGACACGCCTAATTGTCGCTTTTTCCCTTATAAAGCTCGTTTATACCGGTTCAATTTGCTATGAATTAAGTAACTTTCGATTAATCAAAACCGCTACAATTCCAAACAAAATTACCATCGCTACTACGATGATCGTACCTTCATTAGCAAAATCGACTACGCTAAGTATGATCGTAAGTAACCCTAATGGAAGAAAAAACAGCAAGCCCACAATCGTTCCAAGTAGGGATTTGTTTTCCACCATCTTTTCATTAAAGCCTGCCAGTAACCACGTTTGTTTCTTCACACCAACCAAATAAGAAACGAGTAAGAGAGCAATCCCTATAATGAATAGTCCTACATCCATATTAAAACCTCCCTTTCCTTCATGTTTTTCGCCTATATAATCTATACGCTTCAAGGACCACGAAGTTCCTAAAAATCCCAAATCTATTTTCACCTTCACTCCCTCACTAATAGAACAGACCTTTCCTATTTCAAAATACGTTTGAATTGTTCACATAAACGTCACTTATGAAGAAAAAATGAAAGCTATATAATAAGCTTTATTCGCTAAGAGAAAGGATGTTCTAGTTTGCCAAGTAATAAAAAAGAAGGAATCATTTTCGGGGTTTTCATGTGTAGTGGGATGGTTTTAGTCATGTCTTTATACAACATGATTTTACACGGAGCGCACCTTACCTTCGGAGCTGTTGTGCTCCAACTTGTTGGTACGTTCATTATTGCTTTTCTCGTTGAGTCATTCGTGGAGCCGATCGCACGTAAACTAGCCTTATCGCTCCCTTATGATCAATCTATCGAAAAGAATTTTATTATTGCTCTTGGTTTTTGTATGGTTCCAATCATGGTGTTGATTATGTCAATCTATGGAATGATACTAACCTCCCTTATGGTAGGACTTGAAGGGTCCCTTATTACGGCTTACCTCAAAACAGTTGGCTTAAACCTTATCGTTGCCCTGCCAGCTCAATTGCTACTCGTTGGACCAATCTCACGTATGCTATTAGCCAAATACATTAAACCTCAGACGCAAAGAGCAGAAGAAATGATATGAAAACAAGCAAGCTACAACTGTAGCTTGCTCCTTCTACCAAAACCTTTCTCGAATCAAATAAATTGATCAAAGAAACGTAATACTTTTCGATATACAGTCATTTCATTCTCTTTTTTCGAAAATCCGTGTCCTTCATCTTCTAACACTAGATAATCGACATCTCGGCCTTTTTCGCGTAACGCCTCTACAATTTGATCAGACTCTTCTTTTACAACACGAGGGTCCTGCGCACCCTGGATGACGAGCATCGGCTTTGTCATGGAATCGATGTATGTATGTGGCGAGGCTGCTTTCACTTTCTCATAATCAAGTTCCGGATCCCCAACTAGCTGCTTTGTAGCTGGTTTCCAGTGCTCAGGAACAGAGTTCACAAAGCTAAAAAGGTTACTTGGACCAAAAATATCCACGACAGCTTTAAAATAATCCGAATGTCTGCCGTGAAGAAGGAGCGCCATATAGCCACCATAGCTCCCACCCATTAGAAAGATTTTATCTCGGTCAGCGTATCCTTGCTGGATTAGCCACTCTAATCCATGAATGTGATCAAGACGCGGTCCGTTTCCCCAATCTCCTTCTACCATCCTTTTAAAAGCGAGACCGTATCCTGATGATCCTCTAAAATTCGGTGCAAAAATGCTGTAGCCACGATGAATCAGAAACTGGAACAAAGAGCGAAACGATGCACGCTCAGCAACCTGTGGACCTCCATGCGGCCATAAAATCACATGTCCATTGTCGTTTTCTTTCTTCGCCCGGAAAAACAGCGCTTCAATTTCAAGACCGTCATAAGATGGATACGTCACTATTTCAGGCTCTACCATTTCTTTTTTCGTCACGCCAGGAACAGAGTAGTTTGTGAGACGTGACCACTTCTGGTCAACCTTTTGATAGAGATTGAAGGGAACTGTTGGAGAGCAACCGAGGAGATAAACACCACCATTGCCACCAACAATTACTTTTTCAATAACAGTGACAGGTATTTCGATTTTCCCAAGTTCTCCTGAATTTAAATGATATTCATAAAAAGAATCAACAGCGCCTTTTTGACTCACAAGATAAAGACATTGATGATGCCGATTAAACTGAAGATCCGAGAAATCTTCCTTCTCTAGCTGAAGAACTTTTTGAAACTCTCTCGTTGTAAGATCAAACTTCGCAAGGTACGAGAAATCCTCTCCGTAATTAGTAATCAAATAGATTTCCGTTTCTGAGACGTATACAGCTCCTGAAAAGGTATGCTCGGGACTCGTCTCCGGCGTAAGCAAAATATGTTCATCCCCCACTTTTACATAAGGCAGAGAATAGGTATTGCCAAATAATTTCCCATAGAGAAAACTGCCTTCTTCTGGACTGATCGCCATAACAAGAGTAATCGCGTCTTCTCCATGAAGAATCGTTTCTTCAGTTTCGGTTTCAAGGTTGTAAGCGTATGCTTTTAGAAACGTTTGATCTTCCTTATTCGAGGTATAATACAGTCGTTTACCATCTCGTGTTAAAAGGGGCATGTCGTGGCGAAACCCTTCTTGTTTCCGGAGCGGTTTCACTTTCCCTCCACGTGTGGAGACCGCATAAACCTGACCATTCTCATCCCCATCCTTGTCCATAATGGCTATGAGATAATCATCTGTTTGGCTGTAAAGTAATTCATGACAGCTCTGGTTTTCAAACGTTAAAGGATAAGGAAACGTTCCCGGCAAATTCATCGCCCACAAATTGTACGTTCCGTTCAAGTTCGTACTAAAAACGAGCTGCTTTTCATCTGGACTAACCGCAAATGTTTGAATCCCAAACGTCCGGAAAAATTGTTCAACATCTGGTTTTTCGAATGCTAGCATGTGGTTTTCTCCTTCACCATGAAAAATAGTTTTAGTTTGTCCTAGGCTCCACTTACATTATGTTCTCTAAAAATCGCACGTAACCTTTTATATCTATGTAACATGCGAAGTGATCAAAACGAAATGTGTACACAATACTCTAAACACTTCAAACAGCCAATAAAAAGTTAGTTAAAAACAAGGATAGAGAGAAAGCAACGATGATTCCAAGTTGAAACAGAGTAAAAAGGTAATCATTTTTGTTCTCTGCATACCGCTTCTCCATAATCGTTCTTGCCGTTTCCGTTACAATGATAAACACAAACATGATAATATGCGTTTTAAGATACCAGAGCAGTTCTACAGGAATGCGCTCTATATTAATAAATAAACTAATGATCAATAGCAACATGAAACTAATTCTGATCGTCTAGTCAATTTTTCAATGTGTCTCATTCACATGGTTATAAGAAACATACTGAATAAAATTCCATAAAAAGTGATTTTTTCTATTTATGATTTATACGATTATGGAATTGGAAAAGTTTCATTAGTTTAGGCTGTATTTAATTTCGGATTAAAGAGACCCTAAAGAAAAAGTTATCGTACTCATATAAGGGAGTGAGTAAAATGGATCTTTTCGAATTACTTCTAAGGCTTTCTCTTGCCTTTGCCACGTTGCTTTTATTGACAAGGTTTATGGGAAGAAAAGAAATTTCCCAATTGACCTTTTTTAATTTTGTCTCCGCCATTGCCTTAGGAACGTTAGGCGCATCTCTTGCAATCGACTCTACTTTAAGTGTTAGAAATGGCGTGATTTCACTTGCGGCGTGGACTCTTTTCACGATCTTAATCGGCTATGTAGATTTAAATTCAAAATTATTCAGATTAGGAGTGGAAGGAAGTCCAAAAATCGTTGTCCGTGACGGAAAAATAATGGAGAACGAGCTTCGTAAACTTCGACTCGACATCGATAGCCTTAACCTCTTGCTACGAAAAAAGAACATCTTTTCATTGAAGGACGTGGACTATGCTATTTTTGAGACCGATGGGACGTTATCGGTCTTAAAGAAAGAAAACAAGCTACCTTTAACCAAAGAGGATCAGGGAATCCCTGCAGATCTTCAAAAGAAACACCCGATACCAGCCCCAATAATTGAGGACGGACAAATAAATAAGAAATCTTTAATTGAGATGAATGTGGAAGAAGACTGGGTGATCCAACAACTTAAGGTACAAGGAATCCAATCAGTCTTAGATGTTTTTTATGCGGAGATTCAGAAGGATGGTACACTATATATCGATAAGCGAAATGATCATTTACATTAAGCGATTGGGGAATCTAACTTATTTAAAAAGACGTTAACCTTTATAAAGATTAACGTCTTTCTTGCGACTATCACATCACGAGCTGCGGGGATAAAATTAATTGCTATTATCCTTTAACCTCAGCTCGGTTTAACTCGGTTAATACCATTGTTAGCTCGTTTAAGTCATGAATCACTCGATCCGCTTGAGCAAGCTCTTCTTCTTTTGCAAAATCAAAATGACAGCCGATTGAAACGTATCCATTTTCTTTCGCTGCTTTTATATCAGATAAACGATCCCCTACAACTGCCGCATCCGTTAGATCATATTTCTCTGCAATCTTTTGAACTAAATCAGATTTATTCAAAGAATTCACGTGTTGAATACTAAACGTTTCCGTAACCCATTGATCTAACTCGTAGTGACGAACGATGGCTTCCAAGTAATCAGCTAGACCATTACTTGCTATGTAAATGGAACACTGATTTTCTTTTAAAGAAGCCAAAACTTCCTTCACATTCGGATACAGCTCGCCTTTATCTTGTTTAATATTCTCAATCAACCTTTTCAAAAAATAGGCATCTGTTTGTTCTCTCACTTCCATCGAATGATCAGGCAACAAAGCTTCCCATACTTTTGGTAAAGGGACGCCCATAATCTCACGGTATTGTGCAATTGGCGCATCTCCATCCCATTGGTTGATTGATCTTAAATAGTGAAACGTATCCTCTAATGATAATGCGAGAATTTTATCTGTTTGAAAAAGCGTTCCATCCATATCAAAAATGACGGCTTGCATGATAACTATCTCCCCCTTTTAAACGTATACCACTCAACATGTGACAATGCCTTTGGTAACTAGACTTTTTGTAAATGCGTATCCTTAAACTGAGTGGGATATTTTAACCCATAGCCTACAGTACGATCCATTCCGATATGCGCGATCCAGATGAGGCTTAAGGCCAGAAGTAAATCTTGCTTCAAACTTACACTTAAGAGGAGAAGAATAAGCGGAATCAGGTATGTGTGGCCAATATTGTAAATCAGAGCACCGATTCTATTGTTAAACACGTATCCTAACATAAAGAGATCTGGCAGGAATAAACAAAGGAAGAACAGCCACCAACTTGCATCGATTGAGGCATAGAAATATACAGCTCCAAGTAAAACGATTAGCCCTTCCAAATGCAATAAACCTTTACTCATGAAGTGCCCTCACCTTCTTTTATTATTGCCGGCTTAAGTTTCATGAGTGCACCAAAGTGCTGTTGTGCCGTCGTAAAACAAATAAAGGCAAAAAGCTCGCTTACTTCTTGGTCTGTAAAAGATTCTTTCAACACTTCAATTATCGATGAAGGAACGTCTCCATTTAGTTTGATGTATACCTCCGCAAAACCAACTGCAAGAGAGATTTTCTCATCAAACAAGCTGGGATCAGGCTTCCCTTTCGCTTTGCAATACTCACAACCATTATTCTGTGCTAATGTTCTTCTCACTTGCTCTTTTAACGTGGAAGAGAGTGACTGATCACTTTCTAATACATCTCCTAATGTTGCCCACGCCGTCATAGCCTTTGGGTTATGACCTAATAGTTGTTGAAAGGGGGTTGCGCCTAAATTAGACTTTTCAATGATTGTCATATTGATCTCCTTATCCGTTCATTTCGATACGGCCATTCGCCTAGTATGCAATCTTATAAACTTTGTTTTATGATTTAGATTTCATTTTTTGCATAATGGATATTCCAACCGTTGCTCCTATACATAACCCTATAACAAGTCCTATTATTGTATCTTCAACAATTGGAGTAAAAATAAAATAGCCAATTGTTAAGCCAATCATGTTCCATAAGATAAGGATTAAGGTGGGTTTGATGTTTTTTTCCAAAACGGTGCTCCTTTCTTTCCTCAATATGCATACATCTAAATTATTGCTTTTTTCTATGTAGTAACAAATACGAATAGCCTTTCGAAAAGTTTCCTTTTTTCACCAATAAAAAACATGAACGAATCTTTTAGGCACCCCTATCTGTAAACTTATCTCTAAGGCGGATCAACCTTGGTCTGTTGTATCGCTGAATTAAACAAAATGGGATTTGTACAACTAAATTTACACTGGAACAAATTAAAGCGAAACGTGTAAAACCTTCTGGGTTAACCACTATACACGCAAAGCCCACTATCCCCATCCCGATGTGACCCACTTCCGCATAATACGTTTCTAATATGAATTTATTTAGATATTCCTTGTTTAGCTCTGTATGAAGGTTTTTCTTCTCAAAATTGAATACATTCCCCCACTCTGGAAGCTTATCTTTCCAAAGTGATAATTGTATTTTTTTATAGAATCTTTTTTCATAGGACCGTTCATGAAAGACCCAAGTATTTTTTTCGTAAAAAGAACGAGGAATTAACCGGACTCCGTACGCCAACCCGAAACAAACAACTAACCAAAAGGTCGTATTAATCACAATCATCCAAACTGTAAACATTCATTCCCCCTCATTCTAATCATCAATAAAGTAGTACAAAAATCGGTCGGTGGTTGATGCCTCTGAACGATTTTCTGATAGGTATTTCAAACCAAAATTTACTTTTAGTTAAAATAATTCCACAAGCTCATCGAACCTCTCTATAACCTCATCATATTCACTTACTTGTCCGAAACCATACTTTGCATAAATGAACGGTATCCCCGCATATCGAGCTGCACTTAAATCACCTTCTGTATCCCCTACGTAAATAGGGTTGGACAAGTTGTTCCTTTCGATAATCAAGTTAATATTTTCTCCTTTTGATCGTCCGGTTCTACCTGGATTCTCAAAGTCTAAAAAATAGTCACTTAGGTTATGAAACTCATAAAATGCTTCGATGTAGCCATCTTGACAGTTACTTACGATGTAGAGTTTGTATTTCTGTGAAAGTTGCTGAAGTACCTCCTCCACATTTCGAAAAAGGTTACCTCCCTGCTTCTTTAAGTAGCCTTGTTCGGTATCGCAACACTCGGTTATCACTTGCATACGGACGTCTTCCGATAAATAAGGAAACAACTTTTTACTGATTTCGTGCATTTGTAGCCCCATGGTTCCTTCAAAATCAGTGCGGGTAAGCTCTTCTTTAATTTCACTATATTTCTTGATACGACTATTCCACGCATGAAGGACGGTATCAATTGGATCCCAGATAGTACCGTCTAAATCAAAAATAATACTGTCCATACTTATTTTCACCTTCCTTTGAATAAGATCTAGAAGAGGATCCTAGAAATCGACTTAGAAATTAAGATAAAGCTATCTTCTAAAATAGTTACTAAAATAAAGGACTTCATAAATATTAAAAGAAATAGATGAATGGTGGTATGAACTAAAGGAAGGAAGAAAATGAATGATTCTTTATTTGATGGTATCCATTATTACAGAAAATTCTTCCACGAATTAACCACAACATTGATCAATGGTAATAATTTAAAAAACCAACAACCTAACCATCACTACATATACTTAGCAACTAACTCGTAGCATCTTTCTCTTGTAAGACTTGCTTGCGTTGCTACATATTCTAATGATTCGGTCGAACCGCCTTTGTATTTAAGTGATGCTTTTTTGGCA
This sequence comes from Bacillus sp. N1-1, assembly GCF_009818105.1. Classification (NCBI taxonomy): domain Bacteria; kingdom Bacillati; phylum Bacillota; class Bacilli; order Caryophanales; family Bacillaceae; genus Bacillus; species Bacillus sp. N1-1. The sequence goes on along the minus strand of NZ_CP046564.1, from coordinate 1,125,639 downwards.
GCCTCATCTCTATGCTCTACCCAATTTCGTTGTTCTTCTCTTAGTTGTTCCATCTCATCAGAACTAAGCTGCTCCTGTAGCACCCCATATATTTCGTTCAACATCTTATCCCAATTTTGATACCTTTCTGCCTCTTGTTCTTCCATTTCTACCATCGTTTCTTTTGCTTCTACATGCCGATCTGATTCATACATGCTATTTAGTTTCTTGAAGTATTTTTCTTTTTGACTTTCCTGCTTTTCAACATTCGGTTGATCAGATCTTTCAGACTCTCCATTAGTTGAATCTTCCGTTGTAAGAGTTGATGAATCCTCTTGTTCATTTTGCCCGTTATCATTAGAACTCGTATTTTCTACTTCAGCTGGATCATCCTCTTCTGTAACTTGAAGAGTTGTATTATTTGATGGCTGGTTGTTCGATTGAGCACTAGACTCACTAGTTGAATTTCCGCAGGCAGACAAAACGACTAGAACGAAGGTTAGCATGACAATTGAAATCTTCTTTTGCATTTTCATTTGATAAATCCCCCATTTTTAATGTAAAAATCGTATGTATGAACTTCCGCTTTAGACATTACCAATTATTTCAAAACAAGAAGAATATTTCAATTACTTATTTCTTTTTACGCCCCTCATCTTCTAACCCAAAGAAAAAAGCACAATCTGCGATTGCGCTTTTAATCGATCGTTGCCCACATTTCTTCTGGATTTAGTTCGTAGATGTTATTCTCTCGGTACATAAAATGATTGATAATAAGCTCTCGACGAATTGTCGCAAAGTCAGGGTGGAATCGTTTAATATAAGCATTTATTTCTTTCTCAGGATATTTTCTCCCACGTTCTAATCCATATATCAAGTGCTTCAGAATAATGATCTTTTTCTTTCGTTGAGAAGGGAGGTGCTTTAACGTTCCATCTGCTTCGATAAAATTATTAACCACCGCTTGCGCTTTCAATGCATCGTCCTCCTTGTCTTGTTCAGGCTGGTAAAGCATCTTCGGTAACGCTTCAGAATAAGAGCGGAGTTTTTTCTCGTCAATATAATAGTAGATCGTATTCTTATCTCTACGCTGATACACAATGCCAGTATCTCTTAATTTCGTCATATGATGCGTGATTGTAGGTGCTTTCAATCCAAGTTTGCCAGCGATCGCTTGTCCATGGAGAGGCCCGGTCGCTAGTAACGAAAGAATTCGTATGCGAGTTGGATCACCGAGTGTTTTATGAAAATTGACTAATCTGTTTAACTGCAATCTATTCCACCTCCCAACTAATTAGATAAACACCTAATTAGATGATAATCTAACTTAAATGATTCGTCAACAAAGGAAAACGACCTAGAAAAAGGTCGTTTTCACTCACAGCTTTGTATTTTGTTATTACGACATTTCAAATAATCTTCCGAAACGATCGCAAACATTTTTAAATCATGAAACTTCCCCTTCGCAAACATCGCGTTTCTCATGGTTCCTTCAAACGACATGCCGACCTTTTCCATCACTCGCGCAGAACCTTCATTTTCAACAAAGCACCTTGCTTGAATTCGTTCTAACTGAAGCTCTTCAAACCCAAATGAAATGATTCTCCTGGCAGCTTCCGTCATATACCCTTTTCCCCAGCATTCCTCTGATAGCACATAGCCGATTTCCGCTTTTCGATGACGTTCTTGAATCGTAACAAAATCAATTGTACCGACAAGCTTTCCAGTTGATTTTAACTCTAATCCCCACAGCGCTTTCGTTCCTTCAGCATATCCTTTTAAAATCATCTCCACGAATACGCTCGTATCCCGAAGCGTCTCGTGTGTTTCCCAGCTTACCTGTTTCGAGACGTTAGGATTGGAACCATAGTCAAAAATAGCAGCGATATCATCCTCATTAATTTTGCGCAGATTAAAATGTTCCGTTTCTAGATTTGGTAACCCTTTCATTTTGCTGTTCAATAAAAAAGCCTCCTCTACTACTTTATATTCTTAGCCCATAAAACACTTTATCTACTTTTCTGCATTTATCACGGTCAAATAAACGAAAACAGCCACTTCATGAGGATCAAAGTGAAAAGTATGAGGACAATGCTTTTTAATTCAGCAGTCGGGGAAGGTTGCTCCCCTTTGTCTCGTACTTTTCGTCTATACTCATTCTGAATTTTAAAGAAACCCTTTTTCTCTTTCTTTTGACCCTTCATCTGAGTCCCTCCCAGGAAAAAACCAAACTTGGTTCACCTTACAGGTAGGAGCATTTTTACATACGTTTCAGTATTATTGATCTGACAGCTCTTTGCATTGATATCACGTTCCATTTTAACATATTATTCCACAATCCGTTCACACACCTTTACCCGCAAAAAAACCTGAGCAGGAATTCTCCCCACTCAGGCTGATCGACTTTTACCGTATGATTGTTTACTATTTAGGAACCTTTATGAAAAAAAGGACACTTCCCTTCAATTGGCGTCACGTCGTCGCCGATAAACGATTGTTTCCATTCATTGTGATTGGGGTCGCCGAAATGACTAATATCCGGGTGCTTTGGAAGCTGGTCCCATGCCTCGACACGAGCGCGAACTTTCTCACGAGACATAATACCCCCTTTTTCAGTACCTTCCAACCCCTGGAAAATGGCCCTAGGTTGAAATCCGAGAATCAAGCTATTGCCAAGATTTCTCGTTTTACGCTGCTTGTAAGCTGGCGCATTCCCAAAGGTAAAGATCGGCTCTCCAGCAAAGTGGAAGTCCCACAAATAGTGCTCCGGATCTTTGGGTGCATCGCTCGGCCATGGGAAGCGATCGTGATTATGTAAATATTGAAGGATATCCCAGAATTGCGATCGATACGTATCAATCGACTGTTCCTCGCTTTCGGGCTCTACAAAAATAAATAAGCCGTGTCTGATCTTCGTTGGCTTTTGGAATAAGCTTAGAAAGCTTTCAACAGCCTCAGGTAAATTGGACCAATCCTTATGCTCAATATAAGCATAGCGAAGCTCACCTTTTAGCTGAGCGGTTCGGCCAAAAAAACAAGGGAATGTCGGGTCTGTTACTAATTGGCTGAAGGTTTCATACTCCGCCTTCAGCCAAGTTGGAAGATCTTCACGTGTTTCAATATCCTCTTTCGTTAACAAGTAGCGACTTTCTGTTTTTAACATCCTCACGTCTCCTCTTTTATGAATTGGCTAGCGACAAAATCGATTCCCGCTAGAAGATCAGCTTCGTTCTAGCGGAAGTGTACAGCAGCGAAAGGACCCACCTGATTTAATGATTTCAGAGAAATCCACTGGAAGAACGCGGAAACCAAGTACAGTTAAAGTATGGTTCAATCGTTTATTCTGCGAAAGACTTACGATCTTCCCATCTCCAATTGAAAGCACATTTGGACCCATATAGAACTGTTCTTCCTCTGAAACGTGAATTAGCTGAAAACGCGCTTCCAATTTTCTTAAGTCATCCTTTGTAAAAGCGGGTGGATAGACGAGCGCGATCTCTTCACTAATAATGTTAAATACACAATCTAGGTGAAGGATATCTTTTCTTAACGATAATGGTTCAACGTTATAAGCTGGCAAACGCTTCTGTAGTTCTTGAATCGCGATTTGTGACGTTCGGCCACTATTCCCAATCCAAATGGTTGAACCGTCCACCACGACATCGCCACCTTCAATTGAACCTGGTAAACCTTCCTGGTAAGAGATTTCATTCTCTTGAAGGAACGCTTTTACCGTATTGACTTCTGGCTTTCGAACTTGTTCATTCATTGTTGCAACGAATAGTTCGTCGTGAATCGTAAAGCCAATGTCACGAGTAAAGACTTGCTCAGGGAGACTCGATTCAGCTTGGAGTTCACTTACGTTAGCACCATTTGCTTCCAACACTTCCACAAATGCTTCGTGTTGCTGAAGAGCTAGCGGGATGTTAATGTTGTTATTTTCATAATGCTTTTGTGTTTCATTGATAATTTCTGTAATTCTCATAAACGATGGTTTTACAACCAGCACATTTTTAAGAGTTGTATATTCGGACTTGCACTGAATTTTATAACCAACGGCGACTCCGTTCATTTTTCTAACCTCCACCAAATCTTACATTTTAAAACCTCAATTCCCTTTCATTCAAAACGTAAAACCTGCAGGAAGAAATTGTTTTTGCGTAAAGAAGTGATTGTTAGAAAAAGAAAAGCTAAAAAAGCCTGAAGCAGTTTCTAGCCCAGGCTCTTTTCATTCTTTTTTTCTACGATTCCATTAAAATCTCACGAATATCTTCTTCGGTTAAGGAAGTCTTTGCTTTTTCTTCTGAATCAATCAATTCTGAAATGAGCTCGCGCTTTTTCTCCTGAAGATCATTCATCTTTTCTTCAATCGTGCCACGGGCTACAAGCTTGATCACATTGACTACCTTTTCCTGACCAATTCGATGCGTTCGGTCTGCCGCTTGTTCTTCAACCGCTGGGTTCCACCAAAGATCATAGAGAACGACCGTATCCGCTCCGGTTAAATTCAAACCCGTTCCCCCGGCTTTTAGAGAAATAAGAAACACATCCCGTTCGCCTTCGTTAAATCGATCGCACGTCTCCACTCTTTCTCCAGAGGGCGTCTCCCCATCCAGATAGAAAAAACTTTGTCCTCTTCCAGCAAGCTCTCTTCCGATTAACTGAAGCATCTTCGTAAATTGAGAGAAAATCAGCATTCTTCTACCGGCTCGTCTCGAATCTTCGATAATCTGAAGTAGCTGCTCGAATTTAGCAGAGCTTCCTTTGTAGCCGTCCACAAATAAAGACGGATGACAGCAAATCTGACGCAGTCGCGTTAACCCAGCCAAAATCTTAATGCGATTTTTACTAATCGTGTCACGATCGAGATGCTTTAACGTATCTGTTCTTAGCTTCGCAAGGTATGCTGCGTACAGCTTCTTCTGTTCAGGCAATAGCTCGGTTAATTCAAGTGATTCCAGCTTTTCTGGTAACTCTGCCAGAACGTCTTCCTTCATTCTTCTAAGTAAGAAAGGTTGTACTCTTCTTGCGATCGTTTTCTTCGTTAAGTTGCTATAGGCTTTGATCCCTTTAAAAAGCTCTGGAAAGACAACGTGATAAATCGACCAAAGCTCTTCAATCGCGTTTTCAACCGGGGTTCCCGTTAAACCAAACCGGTGATCCGCTTTGATTTTCTTAACCGTTCTGGCCGTTTGTGTTGAAGGGTTTTTAAACGCCTGGGCTTCATCAAAAAACACCGTATGGAACGTTTGCTTATCATACCAGCTGATGTCGCGACGAAGTAACGGATAAGACGTAATTACCACATCGATCTCTTTGCTCGTCTGCTGGAGCTTTTCACGCGTTGCTTGATTGCCGTCGATGATCCGCGCCCGGAGCTCAGGAGCAAACTTCTTTATTTCATTGAACCAATTATACGTAAGCGAGGAAGGACACACGATCAGAACCGGTTTATGCTCTTCACGAATAGCGTTAAGCTCAGACACGATATACGTGATGCTTTGCAGCGTTTTTCCAAGTCCCATATCATCCGCTAACACACCGCCAAACCCGTAGCTCGCTAAGGTTTTCATCCATTGATAGCCCTGTATTTGATAATCTCTCAAAATGTGATCCAACGATTCGGGCACGTTAAACTCACCTTGATTTGGAAGACGCATCGTGTCTAGAAAGTTACGAAACGATGCGTCTGCTAGAAAGATGCTATTCGTTTCAATTGTCCCCATTAGACTAGCGCTTTTTTTGACCGGAAGCGAAAAATATGGCTCAAACTGTTCCTGCGGGGGAACCGTGGTTAGAAACTCATGCATATCCTCCATTTCTTTCGTTTCAAGGGACAAAAGCGATCCATTTGGTAAGCGATAATACTTACGCTTTTCTTCTAATGCCGCTAATATTTCCCGAATTTGATTGTCAGATATGCCATCCATTTCAAAGGTGAATTCTAACCAATTTGTCCGCTCTCGTTTCTTCAGCTTTACATTTATTTTCGGATAGTGCTTCTTTCGAACGAGCCGATTTCGAACAGCTGTTGTCGCGTAAAGCTTTAATATGGATTGAAGTTTCGGAACGGTATGATGGAGGAATTCATACTCAAGTTCTTCATTTTGCATCATATAACCGCCATCTGTTTTTGAAAAACCGCTCTCTTCCATCATGTCCAGAATTTCTTCTTCCCGTTCGATGTCTCGAATGATTGTCGAACCCGGAGCATCCCGACGTTCTAACGGCTGTATGACCACTTCCTCATACTGAAATTCAAGCCCTGCCAGCAGACGGTTTTTCAATCGATCGAGATAGAGCCGTGCCTTTAACGGTGTCTTCATATACGTTTCACGAAATGCTTTTGAAAGCTCCACATGCCCCATTCGCTTTAAATCAGGTACGACTTTTTCAAGGAAATGATCCATTTGTTCATACGGAATTGGAATCTCATTGTTCCCTGACGGAAGCATCTTCTTTAACTCGGCCATGCGGGTAAAGTCGCGAGCCTCTAATTGATAGACGGTTCCTTGATATAAAACGGATTGGTAGGCATTTAAAATCGTCATCCGCTCAAAACCTTTGATGGTAATGCGACAGTGGTTTTCATCCCATTCGTCGATCATAAAGCGAATCGGGGGTGAGCCTTTTTCGACTTTTACGCGTTCAAACAAAGAGCCTTGATGTTCGATTTTGATATTTTCAGCGCTAGTTAGTAAAGGAATCAAGCTGCTCCATGACGATGGCGAGATCAGTAACGTATCGGACCGCTGACGGTCGTCGCGCGAGAAAGAAACCGATTCTAGAAAGGCTTTTTCATCGCGGGCTACGCGAATTAAATGATGAAGAATGGCATCTGCTTCACTTGAAAAACAGTGAATCTCTGGATGATAGGTCACGTCAGGCGAGACTTCACTTCCTTTCCCCTCGTGAACATTGTGAAGAAAGGCGCGAATCGAAGGCACATTGACTTGTTCGATGGCAATTTCAATTCCTAGCAACTCCTGATCGTTAAGAGAAACAGGCTTAAATGTAAAGAACACATCAAGCACCTTTCGCTTTTCAAAAAAGCGTTGGCGGCCGCTCCCTGGAGTTGATTTGTCAGTAAATAGCGTCATAAAATTTTCTGCCAGGCTGCCATCCTCATTCTGCATGGGGGATTCTTTTTGTTGAAGGTGACGGATGCCGATTAAAACGGCCGCAATGTGCTGACAGTCTTTTTGGAATGTAGCGAGCGATGGGCAGCTACATTGTGCCTCGATGTGTCCATTTGCATCTGTCGTTACCGTAACATAAAAGTCTTCCGTTCCGTGAACTGTGGCTTCATATCCGATCGAGTGATCGTGATGAAACGTTACTTTATTGGAATAAAAATAAGACTCTCCCTTTTTGAAAGAGCGATCGCCACACATTTCTTTTATAAGCTTATTGCTGATTTTACAATCCATGTCATCCCGATCCTTTTTCATATGGTTGTTTCATTTTATCATAGTAGCGAAATTCCATGCCTATACGCCACTCAATCTGTTTACATACACTAACGTACAACTGTTGAAGGGGGACCTGACGTTGCAAAGACCACTTTCTCATTCTAGCCCCGGAAGCTTTTATCCTGGATTCGGTTACCATCATGGACTTGGAAGCGCTCATCCTGGATTCAGCTATCATCACGTGCACGGAAGTTATTACCCTGGCTATGGCTATCACCATGGGCCTACCACTTATTATCCAGGTTATCCATTACATCATAGCCATAGCACTTACCATCGACGTTAGCGAGAAATGAAGGTGTAAAATGAGAAAACGATTCGGAACCGCGTTAAATTGTATTGATGGCCGAACACAACTTCCAGTTACGGAGTGGCTTAAAGCGCATTACCAGCTTGATTACGTTGATCTGATTACAGAGCCTGGGATGGACCGTGTGCTCTCTCACGGCCCTGCATACGAGGTTGCCCGACTGAGAGAAAATACTCTCGTGTCGTTAACCGCTCATTCTTCTCAAGTCATTGCTGTAGTTGGTCATTTTGACTGTGCGGCGAATCCTGTTAGTAAGTGCCATCATTTTAAAGACATTGCAACTTCTACTCAGGTTGTAAGGTCCTGGGGGTTCGCTCACGTTATTGGCATCTGGGTCGATGAATATGGACGCATTGAGGTTGTCTGCACCTAAGTAAAAGAGCCGCTCCATTAAAGGAGACGGCCCTTTTACTTAGGCTTTTTTGCGAATTTCCCTATCAAAAATCCTACAATCAATGCGATTAAACTACTTGGCACCATGCCAATCGCTACGATGCTAACCGCAATACCTACCCACGGATTCGTCAACATCCCAAAAATAAAGCCACTAATAAAAACAGCGACTGCTAGTAGTAAGCTAATCAGTCCCGTTCGATATTGCTTCCCTGACTTTTTATAAGAATAAAGCGTGACCAAACATAGCAGCACGGTATACAAAATCGCGATTGCTGTAGAGCTCGTGAAAATGTTCAGCGCTTCTCTCAGCCTGTGGCTGTTTGTGGATTCCGGAAGATCCAACGTAACGTTATTCATTTCTTTCGTATTGATATCCACCGTCTTCAATTGATACTTTTCCGGATGACCGGACCAATTCGTATAGTGGAGAAAGGCGATTTTGTCAGACTGGTGAAAGAAATCCGGTGACACGACAGAAGATTCTAATGTTGTGAGTTGTTTTGTCCTATTCTCATTTAAATCTCGATAGTAGAGTTCATATTTGAATAACGAGCGATCCTCTGATTCCTCTGACACATCTGTATAAGTGAACGCTTGTTTCACTTCATCATAATCCCAGTCGTATAAGGAACCAACTTCAGCCGGTACCCAATCCGCCAGGCTTTCTCTCTTATCTTCCACATGATAAGCATAGATTTTATCACTAGTGCCATTAAATAATGTGTAATAGAGCTGCGAACCATCAGTCGAGATAGCAAGATGGTTCATTGTAAAATGATCTTGATCGGTTAACTTTTGCTCATTCTCCCCGTCCATACCGACCGAATGGAGATCATACCCTTCCTTCGTTTCACCTTCTGCTTTTCCTACGGCCTCTGCCGGCATTCCGACAAAATAGATTTCGTTCTCAGAGAAGACCGCTTCTTCCACATGAATCGTATCATCTGTTAGTTTCTTCCGATTCTCGCCATTCAAATCCGCTATGTACAACGATTGAATACGATCGCTATTTTCGGATAAATAGAGCATCTTCTCTCCGTTTAGAGATAAGTCTGGCTTTCGGTGCCGTTCATCATCCGGATGTGTGAGTTGCTCTACTTTACCGCCATCGGTATTTGCTCGATAGATCGATTCTTTACCATCTTGATAATAAGAAAAGTAGATTTGACGGTCATCCTCTGAAAGTTTAATAGAACCACCTAATCCCGTAAAGCCAAGATACTGATCTTCCTCATTGAGGAGATTGTATGTAATGGCCGCAGCAAGCAGGACCAAACAGATCAGACTAGCATATAGATAGGTTTTTTGTTTCATTCATTCCCCCCCCCTTACGATGGCAGTCCCCAGAAATAAATAATCCCTCCTAAAACAAGCACAGTCGTCATCCCTTTTACTTTGCTTCTTTTCCATACAATCACGCTCGTAAAAATTGTGCCTGGAATAAGAAATAGAAGCCCAGCCACTTTCAAGCTATTACTAGTTAGGGCATCTCCCATTGAGACAAAAAATAAACCTAAGCCAATAAATCCTGCCGAAAATAATGATTTTAAGGTAAGAAACGTTACTCTAACTTCTTTCCGCTCGGCGTCCGACATCCTAACGTAACCGATTATGTAAGCAATGGCTGGAAAGCCAAACCCGATTAATGTTGGAACTAGGGCATCAAATGTTTTGAACAAGCGATCTCTCCTTTACTTCACATCCTAATTATTTCAAATAGTGGAAATAAACTCAAGAGTCTCGCTATTTATTTTCGAGTAATAAGCCGTTTTACCTCCCCATAAAAGGGTATTAATCCTTTATCAAATCAACTGTATGAATTTGGTGTAGGAGGAAAAGAAAGTGGGTCACGAACAATTATCGGTCGGATTGGTCACACCGCCAGGCTATCCAGAGAAACTGAGTGAACAATTAAGCGGTGAATTACCTGAACTGCTTCGTTACTATGTGAGAGATGAATGTGACTGGCATGTGGATTCAACGGTTGATCCTCTCACAGGAGTGACAGAAGAACCAGAAGAAGTGTTAGAAGCTGGCTATGATCGAAAAGAAAACGAAGGTTGGGACTATATTGTCTGTTTAACGGACTTACCCTTCTTTGATGGAAAGAAACCGATACTCGCACAAGCGTCTACAGATAAAAAAGTGGCGATTATCAGCCTTCCAGGTTTGGGGTCAACTCCCATGGTGAAACGTATTCGGCAATCGATTCTTCAATTAGTCAATGAAATGTATTATGGGAGTCCTGAGGAAGATCGCGAAAAGGCACAACAGCGGATTCAAGCGAAAAGCGACCAGAAAAACGAGAAGTTGAAAGACAAAGGATCAAAACAACTTTTCAAAAAAGGTAGCTTTGAACGATTTTCTCCGATTAAACGTGTTACGAAAGAGGGAGAGTCTTCAATTGATGTGCAGTATGTTGTTAAGTCGCGTATCAGTGGTGCTTTACGTATATTAACCGGCATGGTACGAGCCAATCGACCATGGGCGATCTTCCCAGCTTTTAAAAAGGTGATTATATTTGCTTTTGCGACTGGCTCTTATGCCCTCGTGTTTCCTACTCTCTGGCAGTTAAGTGACAGTTACGCCCTATGGAGAATGTTTATGCTGATGATTGTGTCATCCCTTTTAATGGTTGGTTGGATTGTTCTTGCTCATAATCTATGGGAAAAACCGAGACAGGATCGAGCAAAATATCTTCGTAAGCTCTATAACGTAGCGACAATTCTGACGCTGCTTGTGACAATTGGAATCTATTACATTATTTTATTCTTTATGTTTGGCTTAGCGGTATTAGCTTTCATCCCAATGGGTCTGCTAGAATCACAATTATCTGGACCTGTCGGTTATGATAATTATTTTTACATTACGTGGACAGCTACTAGCATCTCCATTATTATCGGCGCCCTTGGATCCGCACTTGAAGATGAAGAAGTGGTTCTTTCATCAACGTACGGATACCGCCAGCAGCAACGATACAAAACGGCCAATGCATCCAAGGATGAGGACAAGAACTCCCAGCAAGTAGAAACCCCTCTCCCTACTAAAATGAACACGAAAGAGGTAAATTCAGAAAGGTGATGTTAGCCTTCTGGTTTACTTTTTTTATTACCAGGAAGGACAATAACCAAAATTTATATCACTTTTATTCAGAAGAATCCATTATTTATGTGCCAATCCTTAATCCCCCTGACTCTCTTTGTTTAAAAACATTAAAAGAAGTGATTTCCTCCAATTAGGAAATCACTTCTTTTTTTACCATGACTAGACGTCTGTTAGCGAATGAATTCGATTATTGTTTTTTTCTCACTAAAACGAAATATGAACCAACAGCAATGAGCTCACACGCAGCGATCACAAGCGCCATTGGCAATGCCCCTTCTCCGAGACCTACTAGCGGTGCTACTGCTGCACCGAGCAGAAAGGGTAATAATCCTAACAGCGCAGATGCGCTACCAGCATTTCTCGACTGATTTTCCATCGCAAGCGAAAAGACAGTAGTATTCACAATTCCCACGCTAGAAACAATGAAAAATAACATGATACAGACAAATACAACAGATGCATTAATAGCAAAAAGCAGGATTAAAATCAGGCTACTCACAAGTGCTAGTGATAGTCCCCATACGAGCGAAGTGGTGTCCTTCACTTTACCTGATAACCTTCCTGTAACTTGAGTTGCTATGATAATTCCAATTCCATTAAGCCCAAAAACAAGACTAAATGCTTGTGGAGAAAGACCGTAAATCTCCTGGAGGACGAATGTTGAACCAGAAATATAGGCAAACATCGCACTCATCACAAACCCCTGTGCGAGCATATAACCAACAAAAATTCTGTCTTTTAACAACATGCCAAAAGTCGTCATTACTTCTTTAAGGCCACCACTTTTTCGTTGGTTCATTGGAAGGGTTTCTTTCAAACCAAAGATTACAGCGAATACCATAAGTGCTCCAATTACTGCTAGTACACCGAAAATACCTCTCCAAGACATCACTTGGAGAAGCTGCCCTCCTGCGACAGGTGCAAGAATGGGAGCAAGACCATTCACTAACATGAGCATTGAGAAAAATTTCGTTAGCTCCGATCCTGAGAACATATCTCTTACACTAGCACGAGAAATCACCATTCCAGCAGCTCCCGCCAAACCTTGTATAAATCGTAATCCAATCAAGGCCCAGATCGAGGTTGTGAATATACACATAAGAGAGGCAACTGTGTAAAGCAACAGTGAAATAACAAGCGGTTTTCTTCTCCCGTGAATATCGCTATAAGGCCCAACTACAATCTGGCCGAGGGCTAATCCAATTAAACAAGCCGTTAAGCTTAGCTGTGCAAGGGACGTACTCGTGTGTAGTTCTCCTGAGAGAGCGGGTAAAGCGGGTAAATACATATCGATCGTTAATGGACCAAACGCACTTAACGCTCCTAAAATCACGATCATAAGATACAAATTGCGATTCGTAGTTGTTTCGTTTATCGTTGCATTAGCTTGATTCATAGATAAAGAGGCTCCTTTCGTCTTTTCAACGAAAACAAGCATAAACCCTCCAGTAACTGTAGAGTCAAGAATAAGACCTAAATTCAGTTTCACAAACTCCAACATAGTATGAATCAAGAAATTTTCTTTGTTAGACGCTCAAAAAAGTTCAGTATAGGAATTCATCTGTGGTGTAAGATGCCCATACTGAACCATATACATGTTCATAATTTCCTCAACCTACATATTCCTCTTTTTTACTCGAATTCGAATTTCTGTTAGCCTCTCTTTTTCTTGATGCGAAATAAAAGAATCGACAATTTGGCGGAGGAGGAACGGTCCGTAAGGTTCATACCCCTTCTCCTCAATGTAAGATAAAATCCGATCGTAATCGGTTTGCTGCCGCCCCTCGTCTCTTGTATAAATAGTGACGTATGAACCTTCTGGAAAAGTAACAAGAAGATCGTGAATCACGTCCGTATTTTCTTCCAGTAGAATATAGACACCTTCAAATTCATTTAAATTCCCATCTTTAACTCGGTCAACAGATACCGTTAATCCGACTTTCCCTACCATTACAGGTGTTATGTGATTGATCTTCTTCTTTAACTTTCGAAGGACGTCTTCGATATCATTTAAAGACTGGAATTGCCCTTTTACTTCGATCACTTTTCTTTCTGGGATAAAAGAAAGTGTTGGTTTGTGGACGGTAGCAATTCGTTTAGCCTCTCTAAGCTCTTTAATTTTCGCTTGCAATTTCTCATTCATATTTCTTAATTCGTTCATTTTCTTTGTGTTTATTTTTTCATATTCCATTAATGTCTGAATAAACTCATCCACTGTGCTGTGCTCGACCTTCTTCTTAATTTCTTTTAGCGGCACACCCATTGTTCTTAAATACCAGATTGTATCCAACACTTGAAATTGCTCTGAACAGTAGTAGCGATAACCTGTTTGTTTATCCACTTCAAAAGGTTGAAAAAGCCCGATTTCATCATAGTACCTTAGTGTTTTCACAGGAATGTGATACAACTTCGCCATTTGTCCAATCGTAAATTTGTTCTGCATCTCATGACCTCGTTTAACATAAAGTCTTCCTATTGTCTCAAATGAGTTGTTTTTATCCTATCTAATTCTCGATCCAAAAAGCAAATACCAATGCTGATGAATGAGCATTCCACATTATTCGGATTCACTTCATTTAAGATAGAGGAGAAAATTTATCTCCACAAACGCACTCCTTTTTTCAATTCATTGTTTATTTTCCACTTGAATGGAAGTCAAAAAAAACGACTCCCATTAGGAAGTCGCTTCACCACGATTTTTTTTCGTGAGTGTAAAGAATGTAACCGCACCGATCGAGGACGTTGTAAAAAGAATTGCCCCCATTGGAACGGCGGTTGATTCATCAATTCCAACAAGCGGTGAAACCATCGAACCGAACAACAGCGGCAGCATACCAAGTACGGCACTCGCACTACCTGCCCTGTGTCCCTGCTTATCCATCGCAAGCGTGAATGTACTTGTGAGCACCATTCCCATTGCTGTCATGTAAATGAAAATCGGGATGACAAGCGTCGCAAGCGGTCCTTCAATAATCGTCATAATTAAAAGGAAGGAAGTAGCAGATACCGCCGTAATGACCGCTGTTCTAAGCAGGCTCCGCTCATGAAAATAAGCACTTAACTTGCCGATCATGAAGCTACCTGAAATGATCGCAAGTCCGTTGATCCCAAATAAAAAACTAAACACCTGAGGCGACACGTTGTAAATCCCCTGGTAAACGAAAGGCGTTCCGGAAACGTAGGCAAAGCTTCCACCGTGTACAAATCCAATCGTTAACGCATAGCCGATAAAGGAACGGTCTTTCAGAAGACTTCCCATCGTGCGAACAGATTGCTTCACCGTGCTTGGCAGTCTTTTTTCAGGCGGTAACGTTTCTGGTAGTCGTAGGCCAATCACCGTTACGATAATCAATCCAAGAATACCTAGGAAATAAAAAATAGTATTCCACGTTGCAAATGGCAGTAGTAAAATCGCTCCACCTGCGATCGGCGCGATCATCGGTGCTGTCGCATTAATGACCATAAGAAGCGCGAAGAACTTCGTTAGCTCGCGTCCACTAAATACATCACGGACAACTGCACGCGAGAGCACCACTCCCGCTGAAGCTGTAAAGCCCTGAAGGAAACGGGCAATAATGAGTGTCGTAATGTTAGGTGCGACCGCACAAAGGATAGAAGCGACCGCAAATAAGAAAATAAAAATCAATAAGGGCTTACGTCTTCCCTGTCCATCACTATATGGACCAATCACAATTTGTCCAACCGCAAGGCCGATGAGGCATGTGGTTAAACTAAGTTGTACGAGCGATGCGCTCGCATTTAAATCACTCGCAATTCCTGGAAAACTCGGAAGGTACATATCAATATTTAATGGACCCATAATACCAAGCATTCCTAGTAGTAAAGCGAGGCCAAAACGTTCTTTTCCTGTTGGGTTATGAAGCATAAATGGTGACACCTTTCTCTTCTCTAGTTACACGTTCATCTGATTCTAGCAAACCATCAATTTCAATACAATCGATATGATTCCATTTCGAAAATTAAAAACGATTCCTGCGAGGCAGAAATCGTTTAAACTATCATCCAAACTGAGCTTTATGCAACCGACTATATATACCGCTCGATTCAATCAACTCGGCATGATTTCCTTGTTCAGCAATTCCATCTTTCGTGACGACCATAATACGGTCGGCATTCTTAATTGTCGCAAGGCGGTGCGCGATTACAAGCGTTGTCCGCCCTTCCGTTAGTTCTTCTAGTGACTTTTGAATCGCAACTTCTGTTTCCGTATCGAGCGCAGAGGTCGCCTCGTCCAAGATTAGGATCGGTGGATTTTTCAAGAACATGCGCGCAATCGCAAGCCTTTGTTTTTGCCCGCCCGAAAGCTTCACGCCTCTTTCACCGATCACCGTATCCAATCCTTCTGGCTGACTATAAATAAATTCATCTAGCTTTGCTTTCCGCGATGCTTCAAGGATTTCTTCATCGCTTGCCAGTAGATTTCCATATGCAATGTTTTCACGAAACGTTCCAGAGAAAAGAAAGACGTCTTGTTGGACAATTCCAATCTGGCTTCTAAGAGAAGAAAGCTTTAGTTCTCTCACATCAATCCCGTTAATCGTAATCGCGCCGTCTTGAATTTCATAGAAACGAGGAAGCAAGCTACATAGCGTCGTCTTACCAGCTCCTGATGGTCCAACAAATGCAACCGTCTCCCCTGGCTGAATGGATAAACTAATTTCATTCAAAACAGGTGCATAGCCTTCATAGCCGAAGGATACGTCTCGGTAGTGAATTTCTCCGCTTAGTTCCATTTCAATCGCATCTTCCGAATCCTGAATGTCGGGATCGGTATCAATGATTTCGGTGTAACGCTTAAAGCCGGCAATCCCTTTCGGATAGCTTTCAATAACGGCATTGATTTTCTGAATCGGTCCGATCAGAATATTTGATAATAAAATAAAGGCAACGAATTCACCGTACGTGAGCTCTCCTGAAATAACGAAAAAGGTACCGAACAAAAGTGTAAACAGTGTGACAACCCTCATCAGAAGATAGTTAGACATAACGTTTTGAGCCATAATTTTATACGATTGAAGCTTGGTTGAACGGTAGCTTTCATTGTTTTCACGGAACTTCTCCTGCTCGTGATGTTCATTCGCGAACGCCTGAACAACACGAATCCCCCCGATGCTATCTTCTACTCTGGAATTAATTTCTGCCACATCCTGAAACATACGTCTGAACGTTTTTGTCATCTTTTTATTAAAATAGATTGCGAGAATAATCAGCAGTGGTATGACAATAAACGAGAGCACGGCAAGCTTCCAGTTGATCATTAGCATTAATCCGAAAGAGCCAAGAAGCGTCATAACCGCGACAAACACATCTTCTGGTCCATGATGCGCTACCTCGCCAATCTCCTCGAGATCCTTCGTCAGACGTGAGATACTGTGACCCGTTTTACTATTATCATAATAGCCAAATGATAGCTTTTGCATATGGGTAAACAGCTTCTGACGCATATCTGTTTCAATGTTAATGCCGAGCTTATGACCCCAGTAGGTAACGATAAAATGGAGACCCGTATTTATTAAGTAAATAAGGAGCAATCCCGCACAAGCGAGAAGAATAATGCCCCAATTCCCCTCTGGCAGTAACCGATCAATCACCTGATTTACTGCAAGTGGAAAAGCAAGCTCCAACACTCCGACAATGATGGCGGAGACAAAATCAAGAATAAATAGCCATTTGTATGGCCTGTAATAAGAAAAGAAGCGTTTGAGCAAATAAAAACCCCCCGATAACGTGATCGAATCAATGATGTCCACCATAATTGAGATCCATTATCAATTATAGAGTTTTATATGACCGAATACAATCTTTTCTTCGTCTAAAAAGCCGCCCACTCATGAATCCTGCTTCATGAGTGGGCAGCTTTTTTTGGTAAAGGCGGGGTTTAGCCAATAAATTGTGATTTTAGCCAATATATCTCGAATTAAGCCAATATCATCTCGGTTTGGCCAATATATTTCGTTTTTGGCCAATAAACAGCCATTCCGAAGGTCAATCCGACCACCTAAAGCGATCAGGAAGACATAAAGTCGCCACCGTTTACGTGAATGCACTGGCCAGTCATGTAAGAACCGTCATCCGATGCTAGTAAAACATATGGACCGAACAGTTCAGACGGCTGACCTGGACGTCCCATCGGATTATCTGTCCCAAATTCTGCAACGGAATCTTCATCAAAAGTAGATGGAATTAGCGGTGTCCAGATTGGTCCTGGTGCCACCATATTCACGCGAATGCCTTTATCAACAAGATTTGCTGCCATACTACGCGTAAATGCTACGATTGCACCTTTCGTTGACGTATAGTCAATTAATACTTTATTTCCTGTGTATGGATTAATAGACGTTGTATTAATAATCGAGCTGCCTTTTTGCAGGTGCGGCACAGCGTACTTCGTCATATTGAATACGGAATACACATTTGTTTTAAACGTTTGATCCCACTGCTCGTAAGAAATATCTTCAATGTTTTCCGTTGGGTACTGAATCGCTGCGTTATTCACGAGGATGTCGAGCTTTCCAAAGTGATCAAGTGTTTTGTCGATAAGATCCTTACATTCTTTCTCTTCCGAAACGTCTCCAGGAATCTGTAGACATTTCACACCTTCATTTTCAATGAGCTTCTTTGTTTCGTCCGCATCACTTTGTTCTTTTTCAAGAAAGTTGATCGCGACGTGTGCGCCCTCTTTCGCATAAGCGATTGCCACTGCGCGACCAATTCCACTGTCGCCCCCTGTGATGAGCGCCACTTTGTTGTCCAGTTTGTGACTGCCTATGTATTCATGTGGTTGATCCGGTCTTGGCGTCATTTGAGATTCAATACCGGGTTGCTCTGACTGCGTTTGTTTTGGTTGTCCGTTTTTGCTCACGATGTATCTCTCCTTTTTCTTTCATAATGGTTAGTTTAATGATGCTGTTTTATTGAGATACCACGGATGAAAAAAGTGTAAACATTTGTAAGCGAATCCAAACAAAAAGGGTAAGAATGGATTAGTCACCACATCTCTGTAGCTGGTTATAAACCGATGAAATAAGTAAGCCCTACTGCAGCAACAGCTAGACCAGCCATAATCGCCATGCCGAAATCCAACATAGCACGATTTCTATGACCATCGTTCAGATTTCTAACCGCACTATGTACCATTCGAATCAACCAAAACATGAGTAAAAATCCCCTCCTATGTAATCATTAAAAGGATCCGGATCAAATAAAAATTGAACAGCTCCGATAAAGAGCGCGGCATAAATTAGCCCTCTTACAATCTTTCTACCTTTCTTTGACCAAATATTCTCCTTCATAATCATCTCTTTTCTATACGATTCAATCTATTTCATACTTTTGATGATAAGCTTCCCAACCACTCTAGCGAGTAATCCCGCAACTATAGCGATCACAATGCTTATTACCATATTGTCAGTCACCGCGATTCCAACATTAAAACCAATCGCAAGCGCAATGCCTATTAAGACACCAAGTAATATTCCCTGCATTTGACTCATCTGAACACCGCCCTCCTCTCTGACCCTATACCTCTGAATCTCCACCATCCAGCTCTTCTTCCACTTCACTCTCGTACCGCCGACTCGGATGATCAAGGATCGCACCATATTTCCATAGTCGAATTTGCCTCAACAAAAGGGCAACAAAAAGACCAGCCATCGAGATGAAAAGCCCCGTTTTATAGCTGGTTATAAGAGAGAAAATTAATAGAAGACTTGAAGGAATCGCAATGATGATTTGTGCTTTTTTCATGTTCTTCCTCCTTACGCGCATCAAGCTTCTTAATCAAACTGCTGCATCATATCAAACGGGAAGTGTATTGAAAAGTACCAAAAAACCATCAAAAATCCTAGATAAAATAGCAATACCCCTATCAATCAGACTGCGATTTTTTCTCTTTCAAGCAGCTGATCAACCTTCTTTTCGACACGATCAAGCTTAGAACTTCTCTTTTTCAAACTTACGATTAAAAAGACAATCCCCGCTACTACCCCAAACATTAAAGAAAACGAAATCAGTTGAAATACGATATCGCCCATATGAACACCTGTCCCTTACGCGTATTTTTTATGACGCCATGCTAGACGAAGACTTGCCATTACACTTATCATCCCGACAAATCGTAGAGTTAGATTACCTATTTCACCAAAGCTTTTAATCGATGATCCAACAAAGAAAAGCAACCGCCACTATTTCCAAAATATCTTTCCTCAACCTCACCTTGATTTTACCATTTATCCAGAAGTTTGTTTCCCTTATTTACCATTATTAACAAAGTCGTCTATCACACGGATATAATCAAATAAAAAAAGACGACTTGTCACGTGCTATGCACAAGTCGTCTTCCTTCTATAGCCATACAACTAGCCTTGTTCAGGATAGTCTAAATATCGGTTAATATCAGATGGGGTTAATAGGTCCGTGTCAACAGGCTCATAGCCGAGAGCACGAGCAAGTGTCACAATCTGCCCCTTGTGATGAAATTCATGTGTGATCGTGTGCGTGAGTAACCATAGCGGTGAAAGTTCTTCTTCCTCTTCTTTCCAAGGAACTTCCCGACTAATCTTTTCATCAAAGCGCTCGTCATATTCATCTAGAAAACGATAAACAAGCTCATCAACGCGCTCAAACACCTTCCTCATTTCATTAACGTCTGTCACTTCTGACTCTGTCACGACAGGTTCTGATGTTTCAAGAGCAAATCGACCAATCCAGCTCTGATAGCATTCAGCGATGTGAATATGCAGATTTCGAATTGAGCCCCATCCATATCCATCGACTTCTTTTATATAATCCTCTTGTTCAATTTTTTCACAAAAGTGAAAGAGAACTTTACGCGTATGCTTGATCAAATCATACTGCTCTTTTAATACGCTCATTGTATTGCCTCCTGTAGTCTAAAGTTCGCCCACTCGAACGTCCTATTCCATGTACTATGTATACCTCTTCAAGGGTTTACTAAACCTACAAAACTCTTATTGGTTCATGGTCACTTTCTCTTTATGTTTCAAAACCCATATACTACCCTAAAAATAACTCGTTTCACTCAAAAAAATCCATATATGCCTTGTCTTGTTTATAATAACTGAGCCGGTCTTCTAAGGTACCTGTATGAAACTCGAATTTGTGTCCATCCGGATCAGTGAAATAAATCGATTGCTTATCACGCTGATTTCGCTCACGTCCTGAAAGAATGTTCACGTTAAGGTCAACTAATTTTCGAGTTATTTTCTCAATGTCTTCTTCTTCAATAGTAAAAGCGATATGCGTATAAGACTGAGCAATCTCATTTCTCGGAATGTCTGCTTCCTCATTCAGCGCAAGCCACATTCCATTCAGGTCAAAGTAAGCTGTTCGTTTTCCTTTCACAAGTAACTTAGCATCAAAAACATTTTGATAAAATGCAATCGATCGTTCCAGATTTGAAACTGAAAATAAGAAGTGATTGATGCCTTTTATCAATGAAACCACCTCCAATACGTTTAATCTGGTGATATTTTAACGCTCCGATACAAGATCAAAAGTTTTCAATAGCTCTTCCGTCGTTAAAATCGTCGCAAATTCTTCATGTAATGTCGCTAAGGTGAGCATGTGAACCAATTCTGGATCATGGTAACGTCCATTCTGATCTGTGAGTCCATAAGCTGCTGTGGCGTCTGAAATCAAATAAGTGTTAAATCCCAGATTCCCACTCATTCTTGTCGTCGTGGATACGCAATGTGGTGTCGTTAATCCCGTGATCACCACCTCCGATAGGTTATTTTCGTGGAGGTATTTTTCTAGATTGGTACCGATAAAAGCACTATTCACTTTCTTCGTGAAAGTCACGTCTTCGGCTTCAGGCTTAACGATATTCTTTATCTCATAGCCCTTCTGTCCGTGGTAGAATACAGACGCTGGATCATCGGATCGATGCTGAATGTAAATGACACGATCTCCATTCGCTCTCCATGCGTCTAACAGCTTACGCATATTCGCTTCTGCTTGAAGGTTGTTTCTCTCCCCCCATTTTTCGTCCTCGAATGCTTTTTGAACATCAACGATTAAAAGTGCGCGATTTGATTTCATACGTTGCCTCCTGTTCGTCTGTAATCAGTCCACTTTACTTTTTCGATAAATAAGAGAAGGCACCTTCTTTTTATCAACACACATTAAAAAGCTTCCCCTCAAGAGAGAAAGCTTACGTGTGTGAACGTGCCGCTCATTATAATGTACTTTCGTGGCCATTTTACGTTCTCTACTCTCAGTGAAGAACGTCGTACATCAACAATCACCATCATGATGAAAACAAGAAGAAGAGAAAATAATACCATCTCAGAAATTGTAAACATTTGATAGAAAATCCCGATAAAAAGAATCGCGAAAGTCATCACCAGTAAACTAAGAGGAACATGGACTGCCTTAAAGCTCATGCTTTTCTTCTACACCCGCTTGATTTTGCTCCAGAACTTCAATACGTTCCTCAAGCGCTTTTCGTGAACGTTTTACTTTTCTAACGATGAAATAGATGATCGCTCCTACAATGCTTAACCAAAAAAGCAATGGAAATAAGGCGATAAGGATTGACACTTCTCCAACTCCTTTTGAGTGATTTACTACAAAACATTTCCCAAAACAACTTTAACATATTTATCCAATTATGGGTTGTTTTATCACTCGCTTAAAAACCGACAGATGACTCTACTTAAGACTCTTCATTTCAAAATCACTGGTAGTAATACAGTAAATGCACTACCTACCCCTTCTTCACTCTCCACTTCAATCTTCCCATGATGATTCTCGACGATTTCCTTCGCGATCGATAAACCAAGTCCCGTACCACCTGTTTCTCGTGAACGATTTTTATCGACGCGGTAAAAGCGAGAAAAAATCTTCGGGATTTCTTCACGGGGAATGCCGATTCCTGTATCCGAGATGCTTAGCATGACCGCGTTCTCTGCCTCTTTTAAAAGGACGGTAATCTTGCCTTCCGTTGTATACCTCTCTGCATTTTCTACTATAATGACCGCCACTTGTCTGAGCTGTTCACGATCACCTAAAACCAGGACATTTTGCTCAAGATTTGTAGACATCGGTACACGTGAACGTGCTTCGAATTGCGCAATCACTCCCTCAACAACTTCGGTGAGATCCACTTTTTCAAGAGTTGTTTCCAAATGTTCATTTCGCGCAATGGTGAGCATTTGTTCTAAAATGTGCTTCATACGGTTACTTTCATCATCCAAGGCTTGAATGGATGTTTCCAATACGGCGGGATCGTTCTTACCCCACCTTTTAATCAAATTTAAATGACCACGAAAAGAAGTTAATGGCGTTCTTAATTCGTGAGAAGCATTTGAGACGAAGCTTTTCTCCCGCTCAAACTGCTCTTCCAACTGTTGAAGTAACTGATTAAACGTACTGGCAAGTTCTTTCAATTCTTTCGGATTCGAAGGTTCAGAAATTCGTTTTTGCAAATCCGATGATCCTTCGATCCCACTCACTTCATCTGTTATATTCAAGAGCGGATGCAGTCTTTTTTTCGTAAATTGGTAGATGAGAATTGATCCTAAAAGAATGCTTACCAGTCCGGTAATGAGAAGAATGGTGAAGATCAGCTGAAGGAATTCAAGCTCCTCCTCTAGAGGTACTTTCACATGAATGACACCATTGCTAAACGTTACATCACTTTTATAAAACAAGCCTTCTTCTTTATTCCAAATGTACCGATCAAACCAGGGCACATTCATTTCATCTTTCGGATCTAGTTCTTCCTCATCATTTACTTGTGCCAGAATTTCTCCACGTTGAAGAATTTCAACATAATAGTCCGTATTGTCAGGATAAAGAACTTCTTCTAGCGACTGCTGAACATCACTTTCGTCGGTAACTTTCAATAGCTGTTCTTCTATCGCTTCGACCTCATCCTGGGTCGCTTCAAGCAAGAAAAATCCGATCGCCCCCAGTACGACGACACCTATGATGATTAGGGCAATAATGAACTGC
Source organism: Bacillus sp. N1-1 (assembly GCF_009818105.1). NCBI lineage: Bacteria > Bacillati > Bacillota > Bacilli > Caryophanales > Bacillaceae > Bacillus > Bacillus sp. N1-1. The sequence continues at coordinate 1,102,377 of NZ_CP046564.1, read as the reverse complement.
CACACATACCAGGAAGTGAATTGTTTTAGCAGCGATCGATTTCGTTGTTTTCTCACATTTTCCACCTCCAATTCCTTGCTTTATGAGGAACGAAGGATATACCCAATTCCTCTTACCGTATGAATAAGCGTTGGCTCGTAGTCGCGATCCAATTTGTTGCGAAGGTAGCGAATATAGACGTCAACGACATTCGTTTCGCCTGCAAAGTCATAGCCCCAAACAGCGGAAAGAAGCCATTCACGACTGAGGGCCTCCCCCTCATGCTTCATGAGAAAAACAAGCAAATCAAACTCACGCTGCGTGAGTTCAATCTCGTTACCCTCTCGAGTGACGCGACGACTTTTCAAATTCACTTCAAGGTTCTCAATCACTAATTTATCTTCTTTCTCTCCCTGAGCCAGAACACGTCTTAATACTGCACGAATTCGTGCCAGTAATTCTTCAATTTCAAATGGTTTCGTAATGTAATCATCTGCGCCACGATCAAGTCCAAGTATTTTATCTCCAACGTAATCTCTTGCGGTAAGGATGATAATTGGCACCTGACTCGTTTTTCGAATGCGCCTGCACACTTCAAGGCCATCAAGCTTTGGAAGCATCCAATCGAGGAGAATGATGCTCCATTCCTTTTCTTGAAATCGCGCCATTGCTTCCTCTCCGTCTTTCGCCGTCGTCACCTCGTATCCTTCGTGCTCAAGTTCTAACTGCATAAATTGAATGACGTTCACTTCATCTTCTACAAGAAGAATGGTTTCTTTCTCCATGTTTTTCACCTCTTAAATTCTTCTTCCTTTATTGTACCTACCCTAACCGCAATAAAAAAATGAGAATTTCATGAGAGAATACTCATTTTTTTCTCATGCTACTGTCCTTTTTTTTTTAGATTGTTTCCTTATCATAGAGGATGTCATACAAACAAAAGGAGGAAACATGATGAAGTTTAAAAAAACACTTATTATTGGTGGTATCGCACTAGGACTTGCAGGAGGTGCGTTTTTCTATCAAGGAACAGATGGGATGGAGAATGTGCTTGCTTCAACCAATGGTAATGAAAGCAAACTAATCGAAGAAGCTAAGATTTCAGAAGCTGAAGCCGAAAAGATTGCGAAAGAAGAAGCTTCTGGAGAAGTAATCGAGAAAGATGTTGAGAAAGAAAACGGAACAATTGTTTATGAGTTCGACATCAAAACAGAGGCTGGTGAAACGGAAGTTGAGATTGATGGTATGAATGGTGAAGTTCTGCAGGTTGAAGTGGACGATGAAGATGATGAGGACGACGATCAGCAAGAGACTAAGTCTTCCCAGTAACACTGGGAGACTTTTTTCTTTTTACTTAAAGAAAATGCAAAATGGTTATCTGTCTCTATTTTTCTGACTTCGATTTGAGCGATACAGCGAATTACCAATAAACATAACAAATCCATAGCAAACGGCCATGATTGTAAAAGCAGTGAGATGATCATTTACAACAAGGAACACACCTATAAGGACAAAAAGTAAGAGACCGAGCGTATTTATTATCCAGTAGGGTTTTGAGAATAAATTTTTGTTTGACTCCATTTTTAATCTCCCCCTTTTCTACTTTTCACACTCTCTTACTTATACGACCCAAAAGAGATTTGGTTTCATTTTCCAATATCGTATACCCTCATTTTACTTATTTCTGATCCTATCCCGTTCTGTTACATATTGAACTGCTTCTTCTAACACATTTGGGAAATCACTTGGAAATTCATGCCCCATTCCTTCTTTTACAATGAGTTTGCAAGGAATCTGATACGTTTCAAACAGTTGAACCGCTTCCAATACAGTTTCATAGAAAGGATCTTGATCGCCTGTAATGATGCAGCTTCTTACATGAGGATTCAGCTGATTTTTTAGTATTTCTTGAAGTGCTTTAAGATCGAAAGCTGGGACAATCGCAATAAAATGATGAAATTCTTCCACGTCAGCTCGCAAACTCATTTGGGTTGCGATATTTCCTCCTTGTGATGCCCCCGCAAGGATAGACATTTTTTTAGATACATTATTCTTTTGAGAGAATTCTTGATATGTTGTTTTCACATCATGAAACGCCGTTGATGTGTCATCCCATGAATAGCACTGGTAGCTAAAAAGTTGAGAAGATTGAGGAAAACCCATAAAGTAATTTAGCTTCGGGTCAGCCCACTGCTGCGAAAATTCTTTGATATTTGATCCTTTCCAGTGCAGTGGAAAGAGAACCGTTTCCGCTTCCTGGTTACCGAGAGTACTGTAATGAGCATTGGAGGATTCTTTTTCAGCTTCATACATTCGTTGGCATGTCATCAAAATCGTGTTGAACTCAGCATAGGATTTCAATGCGCTCAACTCAGGATCTGATGATAAAATCTCTGGATTCCACCACAATCCATGCTGAATCACTTCATGAAGTTCAGCCAGAGCTTCCTGATGTTTTCCTTCTAAAACGTATAAACTTGCGATCCAATGGCCTAAGCGGTCACGTTTCTGAGGGAACTTTTCTTTTGCTTGTTCCATTAACAAAAAGGCTTCCTTATTGGCTTTCTTTTCAACAAGATCAATCACCTGACTTTGCAGTTCAATGAATGTCATTGTAAAAACCTCCCACCATTTCTATAAGTTCAATATTAATTGAACTAAAATATTCAGTCAATATAATAATTAGTAATTTTCGGATTATTCTTATATAGAACTGTGCTAAGATGAATAAAAATAATGAGGAATCGGAGGGAAATTTATGTCCTATAACGTTAGCGTCCTAGCTTCCCCAATCTATGAGCTCTTATTAAGCTTTTCTTTATATAAAAGACAAACCCTTATGAAGTATTTAGATCTTGGCTCTAAGTGGCCAGGGGAAGTGGAAGAATCTCTCTCACCTGATTTGAAAGAGGCGATTGCATTAAAAGAGAATCTGATGTTTGAAGATTTACTCGTTCTATTCATTGAACAAACTCCTTATAAGAATGAAATCGATTCTTTTTTTGAATGGTTAGGAAATATGTCAGCTGGGGAGTTGTTCGAGCGAATTGCTAGTTCGCTCGACGATAAAATGACGTTACCTACAAATTTATTGGACCAGCGAGATCAGTCGATCAAGCTGTTAAAGAGTTGGAATGAGGAATATTTTCAGTTTCATAGCGAGGAAGTTTTGGAGCGATTAACAGCTGATGCAGAAAGGAAACGGAAGATGCTGGTAGAAAAAACAGGAGAGAAAGTGATTTTACAAGCAAGCCGTTTTATCATCGAATCGGAAACGGTTAAGAATGTTTGCTTAATCCCCTCCATCCATCTTCATCCTATGGCATTCATCGATCATTTGAAAGGTACGCTTTATATTACTTATCCTATTAAAGACACAAAAGATGAACTCAACGAAGTCCTTCGTTTTACAAAAGCATTAGGTGATGAGAAGAGACTAAAGATTTTGCAATACTTGTCTCACGGTTCTCATACATTTACCGACATTGTTTCTGAAATCGGTATGGCAAAAGGCAATATCCATCATCATCTTTCTATTTTAAGAGGAGCTGGATTAGTGAATATTCATATCAGGGATGAGCGTAATACGTTTTATTACAGTGCGAATAAAGAAATTGCGAAAGCGTTTAGCAAGAAGATCGATCAGTTCTTGAACTAGTGCCTGTCACCACCCGATTGGTGTTACATGATGTCGAATTGTATGTGTAGCTTTATACGATAATCGATCGTACTCTCCGTATTAAAACCTAACGTCAAACTCTGACCCGCTCTCCCCAACCCCCTATCATATCCCCCATCCTTCTCTTTCTTCCTCTTTATTTTCCTAAGCTCCAATGCTCTCTTGTGCCCTTAAACCTCTGAAGGCACTAGATCAGATAGGAAACATTGGACAGAGAATGACTACCTTTACAGCGCTGATAAAAAACATCAGCGCTGGAAAAGTAGCCGTCCTTTTCTACTGAAGTCTACTGAGACCTTCTGAGGTTTCCACCGTATCACCCGATTTGAACGCTTAAATTTCTTCAACAGCACACTTTCTACACATCAAACCAGTCCAATGTGCGCCATCTGTGCGCTGCTACCCGTACCGTAGTACGCCTGGTTACCTACCCGAACCGTTAACGGCCGTTCACGCCATAGCTTCTCACCACAGAAACCGGGAACTGTGTATCTTTGAGAACGCTGAATTTTCTGCATCGGCTTCAGCTCACCTGACAAGTTTTATTTTCAAACGTGCGGTAGGCATTCCACGTTCTGAACAACGGCGCACTTGAAGAAACCTCACCATCTCCAAATTTAAGAAAAGAATGGGAAGCCGCTGTTCGATATGAAGTTGGGTATGGCTTATGTATTGTAGAGAGAGGGCTCACTTTTCCTAGTGAACCTTCTCTCCTTTTTACAGGGATCACCCTGTTTTCTGATTCGAACTTCGAGCGTTTAAGTGATCTGGTAGCTGCAGAATGGTATCGTTCAGCGTATCGAGCTTTTGCTCAATGCGGTGTAGCAAGTAAAGCGTGACCACAACCGGAAAGCCAACATCGCTGATCAGAGACATCCAGGACTCCATTCGTTCTCCCTCCTTGTTCGCTTAGTTAACTTGCTAAAGAGGAAGGACAAGTGCCCTTCCTCTGAATTGCTTAACCGATAATAATGTCATTCTCGTTGCGCTCAATGATACGGGCGCCTTTTTTCGAAACAAGGTCGCCTCCACTTGTTGTAAAACAGTTTTGTGCAAGAAGCGTATCCATCGCCGCTGCAATTGTAGCTGGATTCACAGGCTCGACTGGATCGCTTAGCGTAATCGAAAAAGGTTTGTTGTCACGCGTGTTGAACTGAAGTTCGAGTGTTTTGGCCATGCTGGTTTTCCTCCTTCCTTAAAGTTTTGTGAATTCGTTACGCTTGAAGATCAGACGAATCATTGCGCTCAACTGCAAACAAATTGTGCTGCTGAAGCGGTGCTAGCGCTAATGCGACTGCAAACAGCGCATCAGGCGTAGCGGATGTTTTCACGTTGTTGAAGTTCTTGCTGCGAAAAATGGATTTGCCATTCTCGTCAACGCCAACTTCAAGTACCATGCGAAGCTGCGTATCCATTAGGGATGAGGTTGCCATGCTGATCACCTCCTTTCACCCTATATATCGTTTGGAAAGTTGAAAAAGGGGCATCGCGGGGAAAATAAATTTTTAGAATTTGAAAAAGCCGATCCCAAAAATGAGATCGGCTTCGCTAGTTATCACTTTTTGATATTGGTTTCGAGTAGACTTGCCATTACCGCTAGAAATCTAAAAGAAGGATCTTATCAACAGATAAGATCCTTCTTCGGTCTTACATTTTAAAATCAAATTCATCGGGATGAGGACCGCTACGAGCATTGTCATTCAATGCATCGAGCTGCTTCATTTCCTCTGATGTTAGTTCAAAATCAAAGAGGTCGATGTTCGCTTCAATGCGCTTCTCGTTCATTGATTTTGGAATCGTAATAACGTTATGCTGCAAGTCCCAGCGAAGGATAACCTGAGCTACAGACTTATTGTATTTCTCTGCAATGCCTGCGATCGTTTCGTTATCCAACAATTCACCAGCCATTAGTGGTGACCATGCTTCCACTTGAATGTTGTGCTCTTCACAATACGTTCTCACTTCTTCTTGCGTTAAGCGGGGGTGGAATTCAATTTGGTTAATTACCGGTGTAATCTCAAAGTTTTTGCGAAGATCTTCAAGGTGGTTTACCTGGAAGTTACTTACGCCAATAGCACGTACACGTTTTTCTTTATATAGGGTTTCTAATGCTTTCCAAGGCTCCTGGTATTTGTTATCCCCTGGCCAGTGAATCAGGTAAAGATCTAAATACTCAAGACCTAGCTTAGATAGGCTTGTTTCATAAGCTTGAATCGTTTCATCGTAAGATAGATCGTCGTTCCATACTTTTGAAGTAATGAAAAGTTCATCTCTCGTTACGAGACCTTCTTCAATCGCTTGGTTAACGCCTTGACCTACACTTTCCTCGTTACCGTAGATCGCAGCCGTATCAATGCTGCGATAGCCTTTCTTAATCGCTGTTTTCACAGCTTCAACCAATTCCTGACCTTGCTCTACTCGAAATACGCCGTAACCTAGTTCAGGCATTTCAATATTGTTGTTTAGTGTTTTTGTTTGTACTGTCATGATTATTACTCCTTTCAATCTTCCTTTATTGGTTTTCCCGAAAATCTAATTTTAAACCTTCTGATGGTAATGGAATGCGCTATTTCCCAAATACTTCTCGATAATGATCATGAAGCTTTGTCTTATAGTGCGGCATATTTGTTTCCTTCATCACATTGTGAATCGAGTAGGTAGGTAGCGGACGCATACCGATGTATTGGTTCATCTTGTGAAGGTGATCGATCGCTTGATCAAGATCTCGTCCTTCAAAGAAGCTCTGTTCATTTCCAAACGCTGCTTCAGGTGCGTTCCATGTGAGCGACAGCATATATTTCTTCTCAGTAAACATCCCGCCCTGACCATAACGATCGGATCCGATGAAGAAAATCTTGTCCATGTAGACACGGTCAATGTATTTCTTGAAGTTACCTGGGATACTAAACCAGTAAATCGGCGTTTGCATGATGATGACATCTGCCCACTGCCACTTCTCAATTTCTTGGTCGACATCATACCCTTCATCAACGATCGTTGTTTTCACTTCATAGTCTGATGAGAGGACTTCGTTCCATTCATTAAAGATCGTTTTGTTTAACTCTCCCTTCGACTTCGGAAAATACTCATGTCCATTAATCAATAGAATGTTCTTCATATGTGTTCACTCCTTCCTAGCTGTTTTGTTTACTGTCACAGTATAGAACTACTAAAAGCGAATATGAAAGCGATAAAATTATTACTTGGTGGTGCGTATGGAACTTTTCAGTGCGTGTCTATCGTTGTAGATAAGTACCATATTATTACTTTTTAGTAGTCTTTAAGTCACGATAATTGAAGTTCATTAAATCATTCGATGGGTTTGTTAGTTGACAAAGATAAGCACAAAGATCTAGTTCGTGAGGGTGCCTGTCACCACCCGTTATTTGTCACAAAACGTCGAAAGCGGAAGAGCATAAGCGCTTCCGCTTTCGATGTTTACAGTCCTAAATCTCAGTAAACTCACATAGCGACGTTCCCTGCGCCGCTTCTCCTCGGAGACAATCGCTTCTGACGACGCTGCTCTTCTAGTATGAGCGATAAAACCTTTTGATTTTCTTTCGATTCAGGTGTTTCAAAGTTTGGATGAGCGAGGTTTTTTTCTTCTAACGGATCGCGTGTTACGTTGTATAGCTCAAATTCATCCGGAGCGGGAGTCGTCTTTGTAGTGGTTACCCATCTTGATAATGGTTCCTCCACTTCAGATGGAACAGAATTCGATTGAGTGACGGTCACATCTGACACGCCAGGAATTCTCCAGAATTGTGGATCATCATAGTAACGAGCGTATTTCCAAACTTCCTTCTGATCCTCGTCGCCAGTATGCAACGTTGTCATCACTGCTTCAATATGGTTCGGTTGGACAACTAATTCCTCTGATTCTTCAGGAGCACCATTAAGTCCTCGTCTTCCATCATCATTCGTCATAAAATAAAGCGGTTCATTTGCCCGGTAAAATCGCTTCTTCCCCGACAGGAGCGGAGTAAGATCTCTTCCGACAAGCGGACGAACTTCCGTATAATCAAAGCTAAGCAACGTCTGAATCTCTTCCTCATCAATTCCCGCAAGCCCTAACATGGTCGGTAGTACGTCTACATGACTGGTTAGCATTGTAGTGCTCTTTTTGCCGTTAAAGAGCGCCGGACTATGAACAATCAAGGGGACATGAATCGATTTTTCAAACACATTATTTCTTTTTTCATTACGCTTTCCATCCGCTCCTAACCCTTGCCCCTCAATCAATAGAAAGAGAACGATCGTATTCCTATAAAACGTCGTCTTCTTTAACGTCTGAAATACTTTCATCACCTGACCGTGACTTTGTTCTGAAAGAAACGAGCTGAAAATCACCCACTGCTTTGATTCTTCCGTTTCTTCTCTATCAAGCTTTTGAAGCAGTGCCATAACTTCATCCGCATACACCACATCGGAAACACTTTCCTCGTTAGTTGCTGCTGCGGTGCTCTGATTAGCCACTTGAATGCCCTTAACTGAAGCGAAGCATTTTTCTTTCCAGTAAGCTTGATATCCGGCTTTTTGTAAGTAATCTCTCATCGTTGGAACGTGATTCGAATCGATATCATGATTGAATTGCGTTTTCGCCGAGAAACTCGTTTGCGTTACCCCATGCAGGGAAGGATACTGCCCTGTATAAAGCGTCATTTCACTAGGAGAACTGGCGGAGCTGCCAATATAGTGATTCTTAAATTCAAATCCATTTTCAAGCAAAAGTTCCTGCATTAAAAGATTTTTCTTCGGCCAGGCTCCCACTTCATCCGGTTCATAGACTGACGGATAGAGTTCTTCATCCACCATTAAGATAAGAAAATTCGGCTTTCGCTTCGTAAACAGTGAGGTTAGAGGTTTCTGCCGGTTCATGTCGTTCCTCCTTCAAATACAAGTACGTCCCGCATCTGTTTTGTTTTTTTGTAGTTTATGTTTGCGCCCAGGAAACGGTTCTTCTTTCTAACCATTCTCTCCGTTATTGAAAGAAGAATTTCACATTTCATATCCTTTTTTTGTTAGACATAGATTAATAAGGTGAATCCTTATCCTGGTTATCAAGGACGTTTACTAGACAAGGAGGCTATCAAAACATGGCCAAACCATTTTCTTCTTTACGTTATCCAGAAGATTTACTATCTCTTATTCGAAATGGGTTACCCGGAAAAAGTCCTCCTAAACATGTGATTATTATTGGAAGCGGCCTGTCAGGGCTGGTAGCGGGGTCATTGCTGAAACGGAGTGGTCATCACGTGACGATTTTAGAAGGAAACGACCGCATTGGTGGCCGCGTTTATACGTTACGAAAACCGTTTTCGATGAATCAATATATGGACGCAGGCGCAATGAGAATCCCCGATAACCATGCCCTCGCACACGAATACATTCGTCGTTTCCACCTCCCCCTTCATCCTTTTTTAAACGACTCCTCGAAAGATCTTATTTTCGTTAACAATGTGCTAACGACTAGAGGTGAATACGAACAAAACCCTGACATTCTTCGTTTTCCAGTGGAAGAAAGTGAAAAAGGGAAAACAGCTACAGCCCTTTTCCTTGAAGCCACCCAGCCGTTTATCGACCTTTATAAAGCCAGCACAAAAGAAGAACAAGAAGAGTTGGTAGCCAAATATGGGGAATATTCAATGGGAGAATTCCTTCACTACAATCCGCTTGGGAAACCATTATCCCTCAATGCCATTCGCTCGATCGGCGTCATGCTTGGGATTGAAGGCTTTCCTGAGTTCGCATTTACGGATATTTTAACAGACATTATCTATCCGATTTTCAGCAAAGAAGTAAAGTTCTATCAAATTGACGGCGGCAACGATCGGCTGCCTTATTCATTTGTTGAAGAACTGAGGGATCATATTTACCTCAATCAAAAAGTGATTAAAATAAAGCAGTCTAATCGTGGCGTTTCAGTTACAACGCTGAATCCTAAAACAAATGAGCGGTATCGCGTTAAAGGAGATCTTGCGATTGTAGCCGTCCCTTTTTCCGTACTTCAATTTATCGACATTGCCCCTTACCATTCCGTCTCATTTAAAAAATGGCAGGCGATTCGTGAACTGATCAATGTCCCAGCTGTTAAAATTGGAATTGAATTTCGCCATCGCTTTTGGGAAAAAAACAACGTTGGGAATGCACTCACGGATTTACCGATTCGGTTTAGTTATGTACCTGGGGAAGGAATGGGGTCAGGTGGATCAGCTGTCCTATTAGCAAGCTATAGCTGGGGAGAGGACGCCGTGCTGTGGGGCAGTTTACCGAAAGAAGAACTAACCCGTATACTGCTTAAAGATCTAGCCAAAATCTATGGAAATGAAGTGTACACAGCGTTCATCAAAGCCGTTCCCTTTAATTGGAGTAAAAATCCTTATTCTTCCGGCTGCTTTACCCTTTTCACCCCTGGTCAAGAAAGCAACCTTGGTGAAATTATCAAACAGCCTGAAGGAAAGCTCCATTTCGCTGGAGAACATACTTCCTCCTTTCACGGGTGGATGGAAGGTGCGATTGAATCCGGGCTAAGAGCTGCTTATGAGATAAATGGGATCGATTCATAATGGTATTGATCACTAGCTCGACGCATATGCGTCGGGCTAGTGATCATCCAAAAGACCCTGTGTTCCAATTCCTTTGTTAATAAAACACCCTTCATATTCCTACCCATTTTTTTACAACCCCTTTTTTAAGGTACGGATTCGTTATATGATAAGAGTAAGCTAGATCCATTCTTCTTAGTCGGATCGCTTTTCGCTTTACAGATGAAATAGGCTGAAAACTATGAAGGAAAGGCAGGTTCTTTCTCCTCATGATTACACCGATTTTTCGAATCTTTGACACGGAAAAAGCCACTGACTTTTATCGCGATTTCTTAGGTTTTAAGATTGATTGGCGGCATCAATATGAAGAAAATATGCCTGAATACATTCAAGTCTCTTTTCATAACGCCCTAATTCATTTAACAGAACATCATGGAGATGCTTCACCAGGAAGTTCTATACGAGTAAAGCTTGATAACGTCGAAGACTACCATCACACCCTATCACAGAAAGAATACGCCTATTCCAATCCAGGGATGAGGCATACCTCATGGAAAACCATCGAAATGACCGTCACGGACCCGTTTTTAAATCGGATAACATTCTATGAAGAGAAGTAAGCGGTGCCTGTCACCGCTCGTTTCCTGTCGAACTTAGTCGATTGGGTCTTCTGCCTTGCCATAGCGAATGACGTCATAGATTGCCATTCCGTCACTTGGTTTCCCATCCTCATTTTTATAAGGCATTAATGAAAAGAAAATAAAGTAAAACGAGAAATAAACAAACTGCCTAAACACTAGAGCTTTTGGCAGCACCTCTGTCAGAATCAGATAGTTAATGATCAGAATAAGAAGTAAATTAAAGGCACTTCCCGCAAGGTAAATCGAAACGTGCGCCCATGTCTTATCGTAAGTTAACTTCTCGTACTGACACCACCCTTCCATGAAATATTTCTTTCGTACCTCCAATGGACCAATATCGAATATTTTCTTCCCAGTACCAATGCAGAATTTAATCCTTCCCCCAAATAATCTCGCTACGAGCACATGTCCAGCCTCATGCACCAATGTCACGATCGGAAGAATAATAAAGAAATTAACAAAGAACATAGGAATATCACTTAAAGTAAACATCAACAACCTCCTCTCATTTTTCATCATTCACCACAGGTATAAAGACACAAAAAAAGCCGAAAAGGAATTTTTCTCCTTTTCGGCTTATGTCTGACGCTAATTGTTCAGATCATTGCTACCTGTATATGGTTTTACCGTTTTGTGTTGAACGAGATGAGCTTCATGTCCGCTCACATACCTCTCGTTTCATACCTTCAAGTTTAGTTCATGAGATCGTTAAATTCGTACAGTAAAAGACCGAACATTGTATTTCAGTCTCAGTTTCCCATTGTAACCCCGAATTCAGAAAAAAATCAAGAAGGAGAAGCCTAATGTTAGCTTCTCCTTCTCTCTTCTTACCATTCTTGATTTGTTGGACGAACAAGGATTTCATTGATTGCCACTTCAGCAGGTTCTTCGATCGCAAAAACAATTGTACGAGCAATGCTGTCAGCTTTAATAGCACCGCTATAAACGGCATCAATGGATGATTTAACATCATCATCGGTAATCGTTTCAGTAAGTTCTGTGCTAACGGCTCCAGGGGAAATAATTGTTGCACGAATATTATTCCCTACAGATTCTTCCATTCTTAGACCTTCTGTAATTGCTCTTACAGCAAATTTTGTAGCGCTGTAGACTGAGCTTCCTGGTGAAATTTCATGGCCAGCTACAGAAGAAATGTTAATAACGTGCCCTTCCTTTTTCTCTCTCATATAAGGAAGAACGGCTCCGATACCGTATAGTACACCTTTGATATTAACATCGATCATTTTATCCCACTCATCGTATTTCTTCTTGTGTAGAAGGGAGAGTGGCATTAAACCAGCGTTATTCACAATGACATCGATTTTTCCAAACGTATCATATGCGTATTGAGCGAGCGACTCCACCTCTTCAGATGACGTTACGTCTGTTACCTGGTAAATCGCTTCTCCCCCGTTGTCTTCAATCTTCTGCTTTAGCTCTTTCAATCGTTCTTCACGACGAGCTGCCAATACGAGCTTTGCTCCTTTTTCAGAGAGTAACTTTGCTGTTTCTTCTCCAATACCGCTTGATGCTCCAGTAATGATGACGACTTTTTCTTTTGCCATTTATAAAACCTCCACAGTTGAATTATCAATCGTTTTAATTGATAAACTCCACTCTATAGGTTAAAGTGCGGTTTAACACAAATAAAGTGACTTAAATGGAGGCATAAAAAAATGAAATACTATTCGATGAAGGAAATAACCGCGTTGACAAAGCAGTCTGCTTCAGCGATACGATACTATGAGAAGGAAGAGATTCTTCCCTTTATCGAACGCGATGAAAATGGCGTTCGCAGATATACTGAGAACAACCTAGAATGGCTTCATTTCATTCTTGCTCTTCGTTCCACCAACATGCCGATTGCTGAAATAAAAACATACGTTCTTCTCTACAAACAGGGTGATTCGACGATACGAGAAAGAAGAACTCTTCTTAATAACCATAAAACAAAAGTAGAACGTGAAGTAAAGCGACAGCAGAACTATTTAAAACGGATTTCAAAAAAGATCACCCTCTATGATGACGTTTCAACTGATTTGCAAAAAGTAACATGTTCAAAATTTTAATACACCAAGAGCAACAAATGCTCTTGGCCTCGTTACATTAAGCTTTCCTTATACATCAGCTGATCCGAGCGTCATTCCTCCATCAATCACGATTTCTGTTCCCGTACAATAAGAACTTTCATCAGAAGCAAGAAAGGCTACGGCTCTGGCGATTTCAACAGGCTGTCCGATACGCCCTAATGGAATCGTCTGATAGAAATCTGGCACACCCTCTCCCTGTGTCGCCATCTCCGTCTCTACTCCTCCCGGATGAATCATGTTCACCCGAATCCCTTTCGGACCTAATTCGATTGCCGCAGCCTTAGACATCGCGACGACAGCTGCTTTCGTAGCTGCATAAGCAGCAGACTGACCGATCGGAGCAAACGCTGAGATCGATACGTTATTCACGATCGCCCCTTTTCGCTGTTTCTCCATTAACGGAACAACGGCTTGCATTCCCAAAAACACACCAAGTTGGTTCACGTTCATTAACTCTTGATATTCCTCTACCGTTAAATCTGTAAATGGTTTTCTTTTTAGTATTCCTGCATTGTTTACAAGCGCATCCAACTGACCAAATTCGGATTGGATCTCCGCAAGTGCTGAATTCCAATGATCTTCTTTCGTTACATCCAATTGCACAGGATAAGCCCCGATCAAACTTGCTGTTTTCTCAGCGTCTTGATAGCGGCGCGCTCCAATGATCACTTTGGCTCCTAATGAAGCAAGATGCTCACCAATTGCTTTTCCCTGGCCTCGATTTCCCCCAGTGATTAATACCACTCGATTCTTTAAATCTGGCATGTTATCCTCTCCTTCGTCTTTAGATATGTTCAGCTTACAGGAGCGATTTGGAATCCGCCAATAAACCAGATGCAAACATTAATTGTCAAAATATTAATAATTTGACATAATAGCTAAAGTAAATCCTTTTGAAATGGAGAGCGAGAGAAAATGATTTATCGCAGAAAAACCTATATCATCCAACCTGAAAAATTAGATGAATTCAACGCGTTTTTCCATACTTATCTTTATCCAAATCAACTAAAACATGGCGCCAAATTGGTTGGGCGTTGGGTTAACGAAACCCAGAATGAAATAACCGCGACCTGGCAATATAAGAGTATGAATCACTATGAAGAGATCGAAAAGCAAATTCGAAAAAGCGCGTTACATCAGAAGGCGAAACAACGTAGAGAAGATCTAGGGAACCTTTATCTTGAAAGCAGCCAGGACTTTCTAACGTCAACAGCCGAACCTTACGCGTATCATCCTCCAAAACACATCGTTTCAGCAGCTACCATTATTTTAAATGAAGCAGATGAAATCCTTTTAATAAAAGGGCCACGTAGAGGGTGGGAATTCCCTGGAGGTCAAGTAGAAGAAGGCGAATCATTACACGACGCTGCAATTCGAGAAGCGAAAGAAGAGTCCGGTGCTGATGTTGAAATTGTTAAATTTTGCGGCGTGTTTCAAAACGTGAAGTCTTCTATTTCGAATAACCTATTTCTTGCTAACTATGTTGGGGGTAAACTCACAACATCCTCTGAAAGTCTCGAAGTTGGATTCTTTCCTATTGATCAAGCACTTGAAATGGTTACTTGGAAAAATTTCCGTCAGCGCATGGAATATTGCTTAAACGAAGAACATCATCCTTTTTATGTGGCGTTTAATCAGTAACGTTTCCTTCACGCCTCGATTTTCAGATTTAACCTTTCGTAAAGTTGTGTTAGTACCCGTACTTAGTTTTGATTTTACTTTAATCTGAATTATCCCCTCAAAAATCGTCCGTCACGGGCGTTTTTTTATGTAAAAAATTGGTTTATATTGCGATGTAAACAGGTATTAATTAACAACTAAGAAAGGATGCCCGTTATGGTCAGCACTTGGAAAAAGTTCAGTTTTGGGGTCATGGTAGGGTTTGCAGTACTCATCGTTTTATCCGTTAGGAAAGGCACACCATCAAACACTCAGACGAAAGTTTTCTTACACCTACCGATCGAAAATTCAACATGAAGAAACATCCGTGGCTGCTCGGAATTCCTGCGTTTATTCTTTTCTTCATAAGTAATTACGTTCGTGACGACTCAGGTTTAATAACAGCTCTTATTCTCACCCTCATTAACTTTTTCTTTAGTTTTGTACTACTTCTCGGGCTTTATTATTTTAGAATGAAGCGCCTTGGGTATCATTTGAAAGATGGTTACTGGTCGAAATAAATATCCTTTATCAACATTATCAAACGTAAGTTTCACTCGCTTTTCAAAGATCTTTCATATGATCTCCATAAACAATAAAATATTACGCGTTTGAAACCGGAAAGAATCCCTCATTCTTTCCGGTTTCATTTTATTTACATGGGGTATTTAAAAATCGAAAACACAATTCGACTAATTTCGATTTTATTTTACAGAAAAGGGGGGTGATGGAATCGATTACCTGGTAATTTATCCTAGCATTATTAAGTAATGAAGCAGATTAAAACTTCTCTCTTTACACCATACTAACGGTAGTGGTAGAGTAAGTAATTGTGTTTAAAAAGCGATAAAAGGAGTCTTATATGAACAATAAAGAAACTGGGCGTATTGATTGGCCCGTCTTTGGAATAAGCGGTGGGGTTTTGATCCTCTTCGTCATTCTTGCACTTTTTGATATTTCATTGGTTGAAAACTTGGTTAGCTCAAGCTTTGCCTGGTCTGCGAGGTTTTTCGGTGGGTTCTGGCAAGTTTTAATGCTAGCGACATTTTTTGTAGGGATTGGATTGGCCTTCTCTAAATACGGAAAAATAAAATTAGGTGGTTTGGATAAACCTGAGCTTAGCCTATATAAGTGGCTATCCATTATTATGGCGACGCTACTTGCCGGTGGCGGTGTGTTTTGGGCAGCGGCAGAACCGATGTACCACTTCTTAACTGTTCCCCCTTCTCAAGATGGAAAAGGAATTGAAGCTGGAACTCAAGGTGCGATTGATACTGCACTTGCCCAAAGCTTTATGCATTGGGGTTTCCTTGCCTGGGCGATTCTAGGTACGATCAGTGCCGTCGTGATGATGTACGGACATTATCATAAAGGCATGCCAATGAAGCCGCGTACGCTTCTTTATCCGATTTTCGGTGAAAAGTTGCGTCACAGCTGGTTTGGTACACTGATTGATGCGTTTTCCGTTATCGCGGTTGCCGCAGGTACAATTGGACCAATTGGATTCTTAGGCTTACAAGCAAGCTATGGTCTTCAAGAAATTTTCGGCATTCCAAATCAATTCAGCACGCAGTTTTCGATTATTTTAGCTGTCGTTATTGTTTCAACGATTTCAGCAGTTACGGGACTTTACAAAGGAATTCAATATTTAAGTAGCTTTAACGTTCGTCTTGCGATTGGATTAATGGCGTTTATCGTCATCTTTGGTCCTGGTGGCTTTATCTTCAATCACTTTATCTCTGGATTTGGTGTTTATGTCGATCAATTTGTTACGATGAGCACATTCCGTGGTGATACCGGTTGGCTTTCATTCTGGACAGTCTTCTTCTGGGGCTGGTTTATCGGATACGGTCCAATGATGGCGATTCTTGTTAGTCGTATTTCAAGAGGACGTACGATTCGAGACATCATTATTGCCGTTTCGATTTTTGCACCGGTTATCTCAACGTTCTGGTTTACCGTACTAGGTGGATCTGGAATTTTCTTTGAACTTTCAAATCCTGGTTCGATCTCAGAAGCATTGAATGCAGCTGGTAATCCAGCAGCAATGTTCGCCATTACAGAGCAATTCCCGCTTGCAAGTATTGTTTCACCACTGTTCTTGATTCTAACGATTCTTTTCGTTGTAACGACAAGTGACTCAATGTCTTATACAATTGCAATGGCCGTTACGGGCGAAGGCGATCCACAAAAATGGCTTCGCGTATTCTGGGCAATTCTAATGGGAACTGTCGCAGTCATTCTTCTTATTACAGGAGACAGCGGCATTACGCAGTTACAGAACTTCATTGTTGTAACAGCCGTTCCAGTCTCGCTTATCCTTCTGCCAATGGTTTGGCTCGCACCAAAAGTAGCGAGGGAAATGGCTAGAGATCAAAAAATTATTAAATAACGCGTCTGGCCCTCTCCCTTCGGGAGAGGGCCTTTTTAATGGTGCCTGTCACCACCCGGTTTATGGAGGGAAAAGTCGAAATATCTTGAGGAAAGTTGGGTATCCTAAGAGCTGATGATACTTAAGGAGGACACAACTATGCTTGAAGGAAAATGTGCGTTAATTACAGGATCTGGTCAAGGAATTGGGCTAGAGATCGCTACTGAATTCGCGAAGGCCGGAGCTAAGGTAATGCTCAATGATATTAATGAAGACACCCTTAAGGAGTCTGTTGAAAGCTTAACATCTCAAGGCTTTACGGTTGAAGGCGTTGTTGCGAACGTTGCGAAAGAAGAAGATGTGAAGAACGCTATTGAAGAAACCGTCAAGAAATTTGGACGTATTGATATTCTTGTTAACAATGCAGGAATCCAACATGTGGCGCCAATCGAAGAGTTCCCAAGTGAAAAGTACGGGTTAATTCTTGATATTATGCTAAAGGGACCATTCTACGGCATCAAATATGCTTTTCCAATTATGAAAGAGCAAGGATATGGCCGTATCCTAAACATGGCTTCCATTAATGGATTGATCGGTTTTGCTGGAAAAGCAGGTTACAACAGCGCAAAGCACGGCGTCATTGGCCTTACGAAAGTAGCAGCACTTGAAGGCGCAGACTACGGCATTACCGTAAATGCGATATGCCCGGGGTACGTTGATACACCGCTCGTACAAAATCAATTGGAAGACCTTGCGAAAACACGTAATATCGAAAAAGAGAAAGCGTTAGAACAAGTCATTTATCCACTCGTTCCTCAGAAGCGTTTAATCCAAGTACAAGAAGTCGCTGACTACTCCATTTTCCTAGTTAGTGAGAAAGCGAAAAGCATTACAGGTCAAGCTGCTGTTATCGATGGTGGTTATACCGCTCAATAAGCACAAAAAATCCCCCGCCCACCCTTATGATAACGGTGAACGGGGGATTTTCGTATGATCGGATGAATTAGTTAATGCCCATCATCGCGAGGAAGATAATGGCGATCGTTGCGATCATCGGGATAATTAAACCAACCACAAATACATCTTTATAGGAGTCTTTGTGCGTTAGTCCGGTAACCGTAAATAACGTAAGAAGAGCACCGTTATGCGGCAGGATTGATGCCCCAGAAGCAACGGCTGTGATGCGGTGGAACGCTTCTAAACTAAGGTTGTTATTAATTGCTATGTCATAGTATTCGCTACCGAGCGCTTCAAGCGCAATTCCCATACCACCAGAAGCTGAACCTGTAATCATCGCTAAAAGCTGAACAGCAAAGGCTTCTGAAAAATACGGACTAAGTGGAATCGCGAAGATCAGATCTTTCACTGCTTCAAAACCAGGTGAAGCAGTAACGACTGAGCCGAAACCAACGGCAGCACTTGTATTGATTGTCGCCATTACAGATCCAGATGCTCCGCCATTAATCGCTTTAATGAACTGCTTGTAATTTTTAATATTAAAGAGCATGATGAGAAGAATTCCGATGCCAAGTGCAATCAAAATGCTTAAGTTTTCAAATGCATTTAGCGTCACTACAACAGCGATTAACGGAATCACAGATAAAATCCAGTTCGGAAGCTCATCTTCATTAATACTTTTTACTTCGTTTGACCCTTTAGGTTCAGTAAATTCCTCACCATTCTTCGCGAGCTGTTTCTCACGGAATTTCAGATAGAAATAACCACCTACTGCCATAATTAAACCAGCGACAATTCCAAGAATCGGCGCTGCCATCGTCGATGTTTTAAACGTATTAATCGGAATGATGTTTTGAATTTGTGGTGTACCTGGCAGTGCAGTCATCGTAAATGTAAAAGCACCTAGCACAAACGTTGATGGAAGAAGCTTACGTGAAACGTTAGCCTGGCGGAACATTGCCACGGCGAGTGGATATACGGCGAATACAACAACAAAGAGACTAACGCCTCCGTATGTAAGAATCGCTGCTGAGATCAACATCCCAAGAATCGCACGTTTCTCTCCGATTAAGTTTGAAATTTTATAAGCAACGGACTGCGCTGCCCCAGTGTCCTCCATTAACTTCCCAAAAATCGCTCCAAATAAGAAAATTGGGAAATACGCTTTCGCGAAATCAACGAATCCTTCCATATACGTTCCTGTATAGGATTCAAGAATATTCATTCCGCTCAATAATGCAACAATTCCAGATACCAATGGCGCAATCCAAATAATCGACCATCCAAGGTAAGCGAGGAGCATTAAGAGAGCGAGACCAACAATAATACTAATCATAGCTGATTTGCCTCCTCAAAAATCTTCTGTCTGTTTTACTATGTCCAATCCTGGCAAATCTAAATCGACAAAAGTCGACTCTTGGGTGCCTGTCACCACCCACATTTACTCGAATTCACCCGAATGATGTTACCCGTTTGAATAAGCAATAAAACCAATTTCTTTTATTAGTGATTTTATTGGCATTTAGGCAAATGCGCGAGTGCCTGTCACCGCCCGCTTTCGCTCAAAAACATCAATTATAGTCGAACAACTCTGAACTTATCGGAACGAGGCATTTCATCTTCCTAAAACAAAAAGAGTGAGGCATCTGCCCCACTCTTCATTCCTTATGAACTTGTGATCTTCTTTTCCCCAACATACGACAGCTGCTTTTTCACATAATATATCCCAATTCCAATCATCATCAACAAAGAAAGAAGACAAACACTTGCCATTAGAGGCACTACTTTAAGTGCATACAAAAACATATCAATTTCATAAATGTCTTTAGAAGCTACAACCGTCCTCGGTGTGAAAATAAGATGGCTTTTCCAAGTCGAAAGTGCCGGCAATTGACTTGCCGTCCAAGAAATGGCCCAGTAGGAATACCCAAAAACACTAAGCAGACAAAGCATCGAGTAAAGTTTGAAGAAACCCCTTTTCTTCACACCATCACCTCTATGATTTTATACACTACATATTCGTTAGCCGCATCGCTTATTCCTGTATTTCCCTAAAAGTGGTGAGCCATTCTTCGTTTTTATTGACGCACTCACCTACCTGACATAAGAAAACCCCTACCTCCAAATAGTGGATAGGGGTTTCAATCGTTCAACTTACTCTTCAGGAAGTAGCACAATTTTTCCTAGTTTACCCGCTTTCTTAAAATAACGTTGAGCCTCTCTCGCTTGTTCTAATGGAAACGTTCGGTCAATCACTGGTGTGATTTTCCCATCAGCTATCGCTTCAAGCATCCGTTTAAATTCTTCTCTTGTACCAAGAACAGAGCCATAGAGCGTTATGTGCTTCAAATACAATGTTCTAAAATCAAGTTCTGTTTTCTGTCCCCCAGCAGAGCCAGAAGTGCAAAACTTGCCGCCCTTTTTTAAAACATAAATAGAAGTTGAAAACAACGCATCTCCAACAACATCTAACACTGAGTCAATCGGTCCACCATTCACTTCAAGTATTTCTTCAGCAAGCTGATCCGATTTGTAGGAAAACACGTGCGTTGCCCCAAGCTTCTTCAACTGATCTTCCAAAGCGAGATCGCCTACTATCGCGATCACATTAGCACCAAATACACGAGACGCTATTTGAACGTTCAGAGAACCTACTCCACCGTTTGCTCCTGTAACCATAACGGTCTCGCCCTGCTTAGGCTGAATTTGTTCAACCATATGCCAGGCCGTCATCCCACTAACAGAGAATACGGCACTCTCTGTATAGTCAGCAAGAGGCATGTCAAAACAGAGTTCTGCTGGCCATACAACATATTCCGCATATCCTCCGTCATATTCTGATCCAATGAAAGACATATCTTCTGAAATATGTTCAGACCCTGGCTCTCCGCTCGAAGTAAAAGGAAAGAGAACGACGTTCTTTCCGATCATCCCCTCCTTCACTTGTTGACCGACTTTCACAATCGTACCGGTAATATCCGATCCTGGTGTTCTAGGAAACTGAACACCTTCAGGACGCCATCCTGATTTCGTTCCTGTTCCATATGCCCCTTCTCGCATCCAAATTTCCGTATTATTAATCGCGCATGCTTTTACCTTAACGAGTACCTCATTCTCTTTCGGAACAGGAATCTCCCGTTCTACGACTTCTAACTGATCTACATCACCATAACCTATTACTTGAACTGCTTTCATGATGGTGCCTGTCACCTCCCGTAATTTGTCACAATTTGTCACCTCGTTGGATATTATAACAGTTTCCTTCTCAAGATAGTAGTTGAGGGGGGTGAACGATAGGATATAGAAAGATGGCGAGCTCCTTTGAGAAAAGAAGTCATTGTACCCCAAACGGTGCAGCGCACTTAAGTAAATCGCCATTAAGGCCCCTGGATCATAGCGACAATCTTGTCATTTGAAAAAAACATCCGAATTGTCCTAAGACGATCTTCCTTCATTCCATCTTCCGAAAAAAAAACACAACTTTTGACTTCGTTTGAATAAAACGCTTACTGGGAACCAATAATTGTAACTGAAAGGAGTGGATATTGTTGGAAAAGAAATTCCCTATTCTTCTTGCTTCCTGCATCATTTCAGGTTCTCTTCTAGCTGGGTGCGGATCAAACGGTGCTGAGGATAACACTGGTAATCAAGCCACAAATAACTCAAGCATGGAAGAAAACGGCGCTTCAGAAAATGAAGGAACGAACGAAGGAACAAATGAAGGAATGAACGACTCGGGCGATAGCGGTTCAGAAGAAACGATCGATCTTGAAGCTGGCGTTGATACGGCATTATCGAACCTGGAGGAACTTAAAACCACACTCGAAAATAGTAACGATGATGTCAAAGCCATTAATGATCAGACGATGACGCTTGAGGAAAACTGGGACAAGATGGAAGCTCAAGTGGAACAAGAATTCCCGGATGAATACAAAAACATTGAAGAAAGCCTTTACCCTCTCATTGATGAAGGGAAAAAAGATGAGCCTGATACGGATAAAATGACCGAGCTAATTGATGAAACGATCATGAAACTGACAGAGTTTAAAGAAACGCTACCTGCATCTTAATCCCCATAAGGAAAGCCCTCTTCCATTCAATGGAAGAGGGCTTTTCGCCTTAGTAGAGCTTCCCATGACGATAAAGAATATTTGAAAGCTTCATCACCGTATGGATGTAGCAATTCTGTCTGAGCGCAAATGGATCATTGAAAAACTGTGGATATATTTCATCCATCGTTTCCTTCATTTTTTTAAAAAGAAGAGAGAAAACTTCTTCTTCACTATAAAATTGCGTCTCCCTTCCTTGAAGCCATTCGAAATAAGAAACGATGACACCACCTGCGTTCGCAAGTATATCTGGAATAACTAGAACACCATCTTCACTTAGCTTTCGATCCGCTCCAAGTGTAATTGGGCCGTTCGCACCTTCCACAATCATGCGCGCTTTTACTTGATCAACATTGTCCTCATGAATTTGATCTTCAAGCGCTGCCAAAATCAGCACATCCGTATCGAGATAAAGCACATCTTCACGACCTTCAATGTCTGCCTTAATGTTATGCTCGGTCAGCGCTTCATCCGTCGTTGGTAAATCTCCTCCATGATTGGATGTGAATTCAATAAGTGCTTTTATATCAAGGCCATCACCATTATAAAGCGTAACGTTCCGGTCGCTTACTGCCACCACTTTTGTGTTCAGGTAGTTGCAACTATACGATTCAAGCGCTGCAACGGACCCAACGTTTCCAAATCCCTGAATCCCGATCGTTAACGGGCGCTTTGAATGCTCGAGAGCTGTTTTGGCAAAGCGATTATCGTTTTTCTTAAACCATTCTTCATTTTCTTTAACAAAATTATGAAGCATGTAGCGAAGCGTATAGTAAACGCCTTTTCCTGTCGCTTCTCTTCGACCTAGCGAACCACCGTTCACCTGACTCTTTCCTGTAAAACTTCCGCGATACGGGCGCCCCGGATGTATGCTTTTATATTCACCCATCATCCAGTCCATCTCCCGTTCACCCGTTCCAACATCTGGTGCTGGAATGTCTTTATCAGGGCCTAAAATATCGCTAAAATTTTGAACGTACGTTTTCGAAATCGTATGTAGTTCTTTTTCCGAAAATTCGCGTGGGTTAATGACAACGCCACCTTTCCCCCCGCCAAACGGAACATCATGAAGCGCATTTTTTAACGTCATTAACGTCGCAAGATTGATCACTTCATCTTCCTCAACCGTTTCGTGAAAGCGAATCCCACCTTTATAAGGTCCTATCGCATTATTGTGTTGAACGCGGAAAGCAGGAATTCGTAAAATCTTACCGTTCTCGAGAGGAACGCGGAGAAATGATTTCTGAATTTGGTTCGGTGTTGAGAGAATCGATTCAAGGGATTTGAACGCATTTTCTCGATCTTCATCCTTGAAATTTGGTAAAAACGATTGATCCTCTAGTAGTGCA
Organism: Bacillus sp. N1-1; assembly: GCF_009818105.1. Classification (NCBI taxonomy): domain Bacteria; kingdom Bacillati; phylum Bacillota; class Bacilli; order Caryophanales; family Bacillaceae; genus Bacillus; species Bacillus sp. N1-1. The sequence goes on along the minus strand of NZ_CP046564.1, from coordinate 1,078,998 downwards.
TGTAACGACTCCTGTACAACTTCTCCATACTTACTAGCCAATTTCATCCCTCCATATTTTTCTATTCTATTAATATCGTACCCTTTTGAAACTAGTTCAAACGGGCTGGATGAAAAGGCTTACTCTTTTTTTACTACGTGTATTTAAAAAGCCGTCACTAGCGCAAAACGCGCGTGACGGCATGAGATAAACTTCACTCTAATATTTTATTGGTGATCGGCTGGAAAAACGACCCCAATTTGCTTCCGTGCTTCATCTATGACTTCAATGGAATTTAGAGAATTTTCATGTGAGTTGATAGAAGAATGATCCTTACCAGCCTGGATTAATTCAATAAACTCCTTCGCTTCATACATCATCGTATGGGATTGCGACTGCGACAGGTCTTCAATCGATCCATCTCGATAATGGATTTTCACATCCATCGGTGAACCGATCTTGTCGATGAGGATACTCCCGTTCTCCCCTTGAATTTCGGATGGAAGATGAGAATCTGTGATTTTTGAAAACATAATCACCGCTTCTTTGTCTTCATACCCAAGTAAAATACTGCCTTCTCCATCAACGCCCGACTCTAGCATGACGCCTTCTGCCTTAATCGACTGCGGCATGCCAAGCATGGATACGACAGGATAAACGCCATATACGCCGATATCCATCAGTGACCCATTTGAAAACTTAGGGTTAAATGCATTTAGCACCGTTCCTTCTTTATAAGCATCATAACGCGACGAATACTGGCCGTAATTCGCAACAAAGCGACGAATTTGACCGATTTTATGCAAATTCTCTCGCACCATCTGCATGTTCGGCATCACGGTGGATTTCATGGCTTCCATCAAAAGAACGCCGTTACGCGTGGCAGTCTCGACCATTTGTAAGACTTCATGTTTATTTGACGCCATCGGCTTCTCACAAAGCACGTGCTTCCCAGCGTTCATGAAAATGATTGATTGTTCTGCATGTAACGAGTTGGGACTCGCAATGTAGACTGCATCAATGGGCGCGCTATTCGCCATTTCCTGAAGACTCGTGAACGTCGCCTCTGCACCATGCTTCTCAGCAAATGCCTGCGCCTTTTCTTCTGTTCGAGAGTAGACCGCCGTAAGCTTAAAATCGCTAAGCTCAGTCGCCCCCTCAAGAAAATTATCCGTAATCTTATTTGTTCCAATAACTCCAAAACGAATCATAATTCTATTCCTCCAATTAATTCGACAAATTCGACAAGTGACAGGCACCGCGTCCCGACCGTGTCCCGCGTCACCAAGTATATCTCATGCGAGTGACAGGCACCACCCGAACTATTGTCAGCATATGTCGAATCAGATAAGGCGTACGCCTAGCTGCTGCTCTAACCATTTTGGTACAACGAATCTTGCCGTTAGAAGTGGATCCACTACCTGACACACTTCAACCTGTCCAATTGCACTCATAAGCATGGTTGCTTCACTAACAGACATTCCGCTTTTCTCCACAACGCGATCGACCATTAGCTCGGTTGCAAGTGTTACCGCTTTATCAAGCGTGGCAGCTGAAGCAATTTGGGTAACAACTTCAGCGTTTTCTAGCATCGGTTGAACGAGTGACTCCCCCTTGATCACTTCAAGCTTCACCGTTGCTTTACCAGGGACTTCAATTCCTGAAACGCTCACTTCACCGTCCCCCATCGCTGCATGAAAATCACCTAATCCGAACAGAGCTCCTTCCGCAAACACTGGAAAATAGAGCACTGCTCCCTCCTTGATCATCTTATTATCCATATTTCCGCCGTGCGCACCAGGTGTGCCGCATGAAACACCATCGCCTTCTGGTGCTACGCCAATCACACCAATCATCGGATTTAACGGAATGCTAATATCATTAAAACGAGCAACCCCATCTTGAATTGGAATCATCTTTGACTCCATTTCTTTTAAACGATGTCCCATAACCCCAAGATCCGGCCCAACGACCATGACGCCCTGATCCCCAATTTCAATCTTTTCAATCGAAACTTTTAATACATCTCCAGGTAGTGCATCCTTCACATAGATTGGGCCAGTTGCAGGATTAACTCGGTTCCAATCTATTCCCGTAATCTCATCTTCCTCCGTTTGAAGCTGATTCTCAAAACAGTCATACGTCACAATTTGAACGCTAGTTCCTGATGGTACAATCTTCACAGGCTTATGAGTTTTGTTAAAATCATAGATTACTGAATCATTCATAACTAAGTCCAATCCAATCTCCCCTTTTCATTTTTTCATTATAATGATAATTTTAACAGTTTCGTAGAAGTATTGCCTAATCGTAAGACCGCTGTTTCAATCTTCTCTTTTTTTCTTCTGTGAAAAAGGTCGTGTGAGAATAGACATCAAAATGCTTCTCCTGCCAATAAACGCATCTGTTCCCCTCGCTCTTATTACCTAATTTATCCATCTACACTTGTAAAATGGTTTCGCTATCATTACGATCATAGTAAGAAACACTAGACTTTTATTTTGAAAAGAAATATGACTATCCTTCGAGATAACCTACTTTTTTTGACTGTGACAATCGACCCTATTATCTTAAAACGATCATTACAATCGATTAACATTCACTTCAAGTTAATCAAGTAAACTATGTTTTGTGAGAAAAAATGAGCCGGGGGGAACTAAAATTGTTTACGAAAAATGCAAAAAAGAAGCTTATTCCATTCGCTGTGATTTCATCACTAGCTGTAGCAGGTTTTGCAGGAATTGGTACTGACACAGAAGCAAAATCCGAAAAAAGTAAAAACCCTAAAAATGAAATCGAGAACGTCATTTTCTTAATTGGTGACGGCATGGGACCGGGCTATACAACGGCGTACCGTTCTTTTATGGATGACAAAACTACGCCTTATATGGAAAAGACAGCTTTCGATGAATCTCTCGTTGGCGCTCAAGAAACCTATTCATGGGATCCAGAAGAGAGTGTAACGGACTCGGCGGCAGCGGGTACGGCTATGGCAGCTGGAATCAAAACTTACAACGGCGCGATCTCTGTTGATATGGATAAAAATGAAGTTAAGACAGTTCTTGAAGAAGCAAAAGAAAAGAACAAGGCTACTGGACTTGTTTCTACTTCTCAAATTAATCATGCAACGCCAGCATCATTCGGTGCTCATGATGAATCGCGGAATAACTACAATGACATTGCAGACGATTATTATGATGAGATGATCAATGGAGAGCATAAAGTGGACGTATTGCTTGGCGGAGGAACTTCTTACTTCGAGCGCTCGGATCGCAACCTAACAGAAGAATTTCAAAATGACGGCTACAGCTATGTCACTTCAAAGGACGAGCTAGCACAAGACGATAACGAACAAATCCTTGGCCTGTTTGCACCTAAAGGCATGGACAAAGCGATTGATCGTACGGAAGATGCTCCCTCTCTTGAAGAAATGACTGACGCTGCTCTTGAGCGCCTAAATGACGATAAAGACGGCTTCTTCCTTATGGTCGAAGGTAGCCAAATTGACTGGGCTGGTCATGATAACGATGTGGTTGCGGCAATGAGTGAGATGGAAGATTTCGAGAAAGCTTATGAAGCGGCGATTGAATTTGCGAAAAAGGACAAGCATACGCTCGTAGTCACAACAGCTGACCACTCTACCGGTGGCTTTGCGATGGGCCGCGACGGAGAATACAAGTGGGATCCAGCTCCACTTAAAGCAGCCAAAAAGACACCTGATTACATGGCAGCACAGATTGCTGAAGGTGCAGATGTGGAAAAAACACTTACTGAAAACATCGATCTTGATTTAACATCTGAGGAAATCGCGTCTGTCGAAAAAGCGACTGAAACAGGCGACGTGGTTGAAATTGATAATGCGATTGAAAAGATCTTTGACATCCGCTCAGGAACTGGCTGGACAACTGGCGGACATACAGGTGTTGACGTGAATGTCTATGCGTACGGCCCACAATCCGAAAAGTTCGCCGGCCTTCATGATAACAATGAAACAGGTCAATTGGTGATGGATCTTCTTAACGCAAAACAAGAAAAAGATCATGGGAAAAAGGACGATGATCACAAAAAAGACAAGTAAAAAAACGTCCCGTTGCTTCCAAAAGCAGCGGGAGTTTTCTTTCTGATTGAGGAGGTTATATTACATGAAGCACGTACTGATCATCCTATGTACTGCCTCTCTTTTTCTTGGGGGGTGCGCTAACAATGCGAACCAACAAGCTGGTTCACAAACAGAGAACACGACAACCGTGACAAAAGAAGATGAAACAAATGCAGATCAAAACGAAAACAAAGGATTAATCGATAGTCCACAGGCACCTGATGACAGCTCACTAACTGAAGTTGGCCAAACTTATCAGGATGCGGACGGCTCTATTACGTTAAAAGCAAGCTCTGACTTTAACGAAAAAACGACGATTGGGGATGTTGAGTTAACCGTTTCAGATGTGAAGGTAATGGCATATGCGCCCTCCCCTGACTTAATCGATTTCTTTCATGGCTATTCCAACGATGAAACGGAATTTAACTATGTAAAGATTCGCATCCATGTAAAGAACACGTCGGATAAAACAGTCAACTTTGCTCCAGTTTCAACGCTTGAAACGAGTGACGGTGAGAAGAAAGGATTCGATGATGACTTTTATCTAGAGAACCTTTACGGAGATTACGCATCTGGTGAAGAAAAAACCGGGCAACTTGGCTTTGTTCTAAATACGACTGACCTAGAGCAACTGAATGCCATAACAATTCAAACAAGTGATGTGTTCGATAAAAAGGAAGAAACGCTCACGAAGGGCCAATCGATCACCGTCCCTTTTTAAAGATGCCCCTCAGGGTGTCTTTTTTTCGTTTCGCGGAATAAATGAGTTTTTCGCGGAATTACTTGACGTTTTCGCGGAATTCATCGTCCGATTCGCGGAATTAACGAAAATATCGCGGAAATCGAACTCTCCCACACGACGAAATACTCACTCAACTCATCCGTTCTTGACGCTTTCGACCGTTTTATAGCCCTTTTTTATGAACCAGAGAAAATATGTCACAAATGATAGACCAAGTCCGCCGAAAAGAAAGACGGATTGGAGCTTGTACCCTTTATTTTCATTCATCCATTCCATCACAACATAAAAAACCGCCGCTAAATCTAGCATCAACATCTCCTCCTGAGTGTTTGATTACTAGATTATAAGCAAGCGGTTTAACATATATACCAACTTTTTCATTATGTGAGTGAATTAAGACGATCAGTTAACTGCATAAACGTTTCACGGTCGCGACAATCGAGTGCCTGGTCAATTTCTTTTTTTAATATAGCTTGTTTTTGTTCGATACTGGAAGCATTGATGTGTTCGAGTAGTTGCGCGACCATTTCCTGTCTCTTTTCCGAAATCTGATTTTGGTAGACTTTTCGATTCTCCATCATCCAATCCTCCATTCATATTGATAGAAACGTTTCTAGTTTCTATGCGATTAATTACAGTTTAACCGATTTTTACGAAGTTTAAACAATAGTTTAGAAGATTCTAATAAATCAGGTCGAATTTTGTACTATTTTACTAGACTAACTTACATCGTTTCACTGCGATTTTTCTTATAAAGACAATAGCCTTCATAGAAATAATAGAAACCTGCTAGGAGACATCCGATAAACGAAATTAAATTAAACCCTAATAATCCGTACCCTTTATGAATGAGCGAATCCAAAGACCTCCCGGATGAAAGAAGTAGCAAACACCCGAGCAGATTGTTCACCCATGATTTGTTCAACATATGCTTCAGATCCCCTCCCGCTCTTCAATGATAAAAGAATGAATTTGCTTAATTATCCCATCTTTAAATTGATTAAAACGATACGTATCGCAAAAGGCGTAGGTTTTTTCACCCACCTGAATTTTCCCTTCCACTGCTGCAGTAACACCATGGGTGATGATTGCATCGATCGTAAGTTTCGCTTCATCTTGTGGAGGCATACGATTCCATGCCTTTTCAAATGCGGCCTTCCCTTCGATCTTCTCCATACCAATCAGATGCCATTGGACATCATCCGTCACACTCGCGAGCACAACGTCACGATCGCCGCTAATAAAAGCTTCATTGAACGCCCTTAGAAAGTTTTCCTTTGCTGTCGCCATTTTCTAACACCCTTTCTGAATCTTTTTCTTACATCCAATTCGTCCCCCACAAGCTTTGAAGCAGCACCATGTAGCTCGTTAAAAGAACCGTGACAATGATTAAAATGACAATAAGATATCGAACTACCTTCACCTTTTTTAGTGTTATGATAAAAATGATTAGTGCTATCGCTGAACAAAGATAATAAACAAAGAAGAGTTCATAAGAGGTGTATGGCCCCATAAATAAACCAAAAACAGTAAATTGGAGGTCAAAACTAAGAATGGCGTAAGAAAGCCATGTATTAGAACTGTTGTAAATGATACTCGTAGCTCCTGCAAGTATAAAAGAAATCAAGACTAGAACAACAAGCGACCACTCATAGACGAAAAACATTTCCTCATTCGAAACAGCAAATTGATAACCAATCATCGATAAGGGTAAAATCATTAATAAAATTAGCGCGTTTATTTTTACATAGCTTAATTCCGTGAGTTTCAAGTCCTCACGACTAAGTTCTGGTGTACCCAAAGAATCCCTCCCTACGAAATCCAAGTCCGATCATACTCTATACCATTTTCTTTTCATAACGTAATTTCCCTTCTGCTTTCTTAAAAAAACACTAACTTCTTCCATTTCATAAACGAAAACGCCATTCCTGAAGTCAGAAATGGCGTCATCTTTTAGTTATTTTTAATATGCTTTCCTTTACCGAAATAATAAATACCCGATACAATCCCGAGTATAACCATGACCACAGCGAAGATTAGTCCTGCTACCGCACCGAACTGCACGATAAACGGAACGGATAATGCCGTAACTAACCCTCCTCCTAGGAATGGTTCATAAACAAGCTGTTTGTAACCAAACGCTTCAAATGCAGGCGATTCATTATCAGGATCAACGATACGCATAAGAAGCAAGCCAGTTGCCGTCACACCCATCGATTGACCAAAGTCACCAATGCCTCGTTCAAACCAGTAGTCAGGAATGATCTTCGGTGCAAGCATTAGGAAGCCGAATAAATTCCAGCTGATTCCTGCAACCGCAAGAATGAGGAATGGCACAAGGTATTCACCAATCACGTCGAGCGACACCGTCGCGATAGCAGTGATGATTAACACATCAAGCGCAAGTCCTTGAATTCGATTGATCATACGACGATCGACAAGGTTGTATTTATCTTTTTTGCTGAAGAAGACTTGAAGAATAATCCCTCCGAACATCGCGATCGGGAAGAGCGGGATATACTTCATAAAGCTTGAGCCAGTCCAGTTTGTGATCGTGATGCTCTCTAGTCCGATTAACCCCTGAAGGATCAACCAACCGATTAAAATCGCAATCATAACAATAGCGAGGTGAAACGAGAGCGGTTCAATCGACTCAGGACGAGTCGTCATTTTACCTGCTGGTTCACGATTTTGGTATTCCATGATTCCCTGTTTACGAAGGTCGGAAAAGCCGTTCACGTCTTTGATCACCTTCGTTTTGCCTCGACGTACTGCCCAGTTAATGAGAATAATACCGAAAACAACACCAGAAAGAACACCTACTGTCGCAAGACCGATCGCAAGGTCAAAAGCTTCTTCAAAGCCAAGCTCTTCAAACGTACTTGCCATCCCTGCTGCGGTACCGTGTCCACCTTCAAACGCAACTTCAATCAATGCCCCAGCCATCGCTGGAATATCGAAAAACGGTGTAAGAATAAAAATGGCTACGAGTAGCCCGATTACATATTGGCCCCAGCCAATGGCCCAGCCGAATGCTAGCTGAGGTCCACCGAACGTCCATATATCACGAAGCTTCGGCATCGTTGCGCCAAGAAATAGTGAGGCAAAGACAACGTTAATCATTAACCCTGGTAACGCAGACCATACTTCTATAATTGTATTTGTCATAATTCCACTCGCAAGAAAATGATCTTCCGAAACGAAATTTAACATAATCTTCCCGAGCACTTGTGGGCCGAGAAGCAGCGCGACAAACCCTCCAATAATGGATGATGGGAGAAATAAGTTCTGTAACACCTTTACTTTTAAACGAATGATTTTTCCTACAAGTAGGAAAACACCAATATACAACAATGCGAATCCGATTTGTTCTGGATTCATTTTCTTTCACCTCTTTGGTCGATATGTTTCCTCAGCTTCTGAGGCAGCTGCTTCACCAAATTGGTGATTCGAACAGTCCACTTTTTCAGTTCCTCGAATTTCATACGGTAAAACTTATTTTTGGAAATTCCTTTTAAATTTTTTTCGGTTCAATTAATCAGCTGAAGCAATCTCGTTCACAGACTCTTTTTATCAAAAAAATGATTCAGGCGATCTATGGTATAATCGTTAAATCTGAAAAAAGTTCCAAGTTGCAAATACTACAGTTCGACACCAATTTAGTTTAAACTGAGAGTAGATAAAAATAGGAGTGGTAGAGATGGAAAAAGAGATCAAACTAATTGCATTAGATATGGATGGCACACTAGTCAATCATGACGGAGAGGTGTCAGAGGAAAACGAAGCTGCTGTTCAACGAGCGAAAGAAAAAGGCCTTCATGTCGTATTAAGTACAGGGCGCTCACTACCGTTCTGTCGTGATATTGCAGAACAGCTTGGTCATTCTGCTTACCTGGTTACGGTAAACGGCGGACAGATCTACGATAAGGAATTGAACCTCGTCGACAGCACGCACCTTGATTATCAGCTTGTCGAGCGTTTGTGGGAATTAAAAGTAAAGCATGACGTGTATTTCTGGTCTTCTACAACAGAAGGCGTATTCAATACGCAAAAACCATTTGATCGCGAAATCAATGACTACGCGTGGTTGAAATTTGGCTTTGATATTAAAGATGATAATATCCGCAAGGTCATTACAGATGAAGTGATGGCAAATGAGGCGTTTGAAGTGACGAATTCAAGCCCTACAAATCTTGAAATTAATCCGTCTGGCGTTAATAAAGCTGCTGCCCTCATGAAAGTTTGTGATTGGCTTGACCTTTCAATGGAGAATGTAATGGCGGTTGGAGATAGCATGAACGACATCGCGATGATCCGCGAAGCTGGTTTTGGCGTTGCAATGGGCAATGCTCAAGACCGCGTCAAAGAAGCGGCGAACTGGGTCACAAAAGACTACACCGAGCACGGCGTTGCTCACGCAATTGATCAAGTGCTGAAGGGATAAGCGTGCCTGTCACCACCCGATTGAGCTCAATAAATGTCGAAAAAAGGCGCAGTGGAGAAAATCCTCTGCGCCTTTTTCTTTAACTACTACTTCTCCGCGACTTCAAGCACATAGGGTTGCACATGAAGCTCTTCCCCCTTCTCAATATAAACTTTCAGCTTGTGCGTTCCTGGATCGGAAATTTCTGAGATCCCCTTATACATATCCCCACTATTCTCCTCCACACCTCTGTAGAGGTATGTTTCCCCTCTCCCTCTTTTCAGTTCTTCAATTTAAAAATAAAATATCTTACTTTCACATACTTTTATGAAATACATTTCCTTACTATAGTAATATATTCTCTTTATTCTATTTATTCTGACAAATAACATGATCTTTCCTTTGGTAACTGTTACCATATAACAAGGGATGGCAAAAAAATACTTAATCCGGGGAGGAAGAAGATGAAAAAGCTCGTTTCTTTATTAGCAACTTTCTTATTGGTATTTGGATTTACAAACGTAGGGTATGCAGATGATGACAAGGATTGTAAAGACTTCTCTTCTCAAGAAGAAGCGCAAAATTATTATGAAAGCAACGACCCTGATGCAGATCCGAGCGACCTTGATCGTGATAATGATGGAGAAGCTTGTGAAACTCATTCCTACAGTGGCTCCGATTCCTCTGACGAAGAAGCAGCGTCCAGCGATGATAGCGCAGCTTCCGATGAAGAAATGACAAGCGAAGAAGACAGCTCAGAAGTAGCTGACAGTACAGAAGGCGCTGAAATGGCCGATACAGCGACAAGCTATCCGGTTTATATGTTGCTTGGACTTGCCATTGTAGCATTCGGTTCTCTCCTACTTTTAAAAAGACGCGTTCATTCTTAAGGCACATACCATCCCAACGAGATAGGCGGAAATCGCCTATCTCGATTTCTAAAGAAGGTGATTGTTGGTGGTTAAGAAACTCAGTATTCTATTCATTTTAGCCGGCATGATTGTAACTGGCTGGAGCGGATATGAATGGTGGACTCAGAAGAGTGCTGCTACTTTTCAACCTGAGAAAGCCCAAGCTATTTCAAGAGACTGGGAGGAAACCGATTATCAACAGACAGTGAATCAAGAAGTGGTTCAGACAAGTGACGTCACGCCACAGATGAAAGTGAAAACCGGAGAAAAAATCGGTGAACTAACGATCCCTCAATTAGGCTACCTTTACCCGATCTACTGGGGAACGGATGAACAAACGCTTAAACAGGGAGTTGGTATGTATGACACAGATTTCACAACTTTACCAAGTCAAACAGGCCACACCGCACTTGCAGGACACCGCGATACCGTTTTTGACGGTCTTGACCAACTAAAAAAAGGTGATCGTCTCTACCTTACATTAGACGATACAACGTATGAATATCAAATCCGCAAAACGTGGATTACAGACGAGCATGATCGTAGCGTCATTGTGGAAAAGAATTCCCCCACTCTCACACTCACCACGTGCTATCCGTTTGATTACCTCGGCTCTGCACCAGATCGTTATATTATTCAGGCAAGTTTAATTCAAATTGATAACAGGAGTGGCTCACTATCCAGAGTCACTCCATTTTCACCTCATTTTAAAGCTACAAAAAAAAGAGAACTGAGTGATCAGTTCCCTTCAAATTCTTATCGTATTTGAGTAATGGAAAGCTTTTCTTGAACAATGCGAATCGCTTCCGCCAAAAGAGGAGCGATTGAAAGAACCGTAATTTTCTCAAGATTTTCTGCTTCCGGAAGAGCAATCGTATTCGTGACGACAACTTCTTTAATCGTCGAATCCGCAATTTCCTCTGTTGCATGACCAGAAAGAACCGGATGTGTAAAGGTTGCGTACACCTCTTTCACACCGTTTTCTTGCAGAATGCGTGAAGTGAACGTTACGTTCTTACCGGTATCAATCATATCATCAATGATAATTGCTGTTTTTCCTCGAACGTCTCCGATCACATTTACCGTAGAAGGCTCGCCTGTGTCATAAGAACGACGATCAATTAAGGCGATTGGCGCATCAAGCAGAGATCCAAGCTTACGAGCACGAAGGGCACTGCTGTTATCAGGTGCCACAACAACAACATCTTCAAAATTCTTTTTCTCAAAATACTCAGCAAGGATTGGAATACCAGAAACCTGGTCAACTGGGATATTGAAAAAGCCTTCAATTTGATTGGCATGCAAATCAATGGTTAACACGCGAGTTGCGCCAGAACGCTCTAACATATTCGCAATCAACTTTGCCGTAATCGGCTGTCTTGGTCCTGTTTTACGATCCTGTCTTGCATACCCGTAATAAGGTAAAACAACATTAATCGTTTTAGCAGATGCCCGTTTTAATGCATCAATCATAATCAAAAGTTCCATTAAGTAATCATTTCCTGAGCCTGCGATTGATTGAACCAAATATGTATCGCAACCACGGATGCTTTCCTCAACGTTCATGTGAATTTCACCGTCACTAAAGCGTTTAACAGAACAATCTCCAACTTGAATTCCTAGCGTCTCAACAATTTCTTGAGCCAATTCAGGATTTGAGTTCAAAGCAAACACTTTCACATCTTCTTCCTGGCGTAGCATAGCGTAGCTCCTTTATCTTTCATTTATTCCACGATTGATTCAGCTATCTTACGAACAATAACACTCCCATAAGATAACCTTACAATATCAGCTGTATGAATGTCATACGTATGTATTTAGTTTAAACTTCTTCTCCACTATATCATACACAGAAGGTCAATTTCCGCAGATTTTTTTGGGAATTCAAGCGGAAAATCGTCAAATTGTTCATGATTTTGAACTGTATACGCTTTCGCAGATTATCCTCTATCTCCATCTAATAGAATGAACAATATAAAGAATAATCGCACTAAAGATCATCGTAAGAAAGAGAGGCATCACCCACCAAGCCAGACCTTCTTCAATCCCCTTTGCAATCTGCACACATTCCACTGTTAAATAAGCAAACAAAAGCGCGATCGTATTTTTCAAAAAACGCATGAGTACCACGGCACTTCGATATTGTAGAGCTGCATTGCCCTCTGTAATTTTCACCACATAATTATACCTATGAGGATAACGTTCAAGAACAGTGAAAAATCCCCAGATCAAAATACCAAGCATTGGGAAAAGAATGATCGCCGTCTTTGAACCCCAATTATCCGCTTCACCAGTCGCATTAAAATGGATGGGAACGCGATTAGGTACTCCCGACCATTCCAACGAAAGATAGACGATGCTTAGAAAAAGAAACGTAAGTGCCGCCAAATCAAACCCTTTCTGAATTAACGTCTTATCGATCTTGATTCGTGGTCTTTTTTCCATACGCAATCTCTCCTTTCCCTACTAGTTTTACGTCTGACCTAATAGAAAGTTCCAACTATTTGCTTCTATTCCTTTCCTTACTATAGAATATAAGGGATACGAGTAAATGCCATATAATCGTTTTAAGGAGAGTTATTGTCTATGACGAATGAATATAATTTAGACTCTACGGAGTTTTATTCACTAAAAAACGCTTCTAAACGATTATTTTAGTTAATCAGCGATCGTTTAAATGTGAATACAGCTTATGTTACGAAGCGTGGAGAAAATGCTATGACCGTTGTAAGTTCTTTCAACGAAAAGGAAGAGATTATACCAGAGGGATACGCTGTCGAGTATAGTGATACATATTGTCGGTTAATTATTAATAATGAGGGTAGCGTCATGCATACGCCTAACTTGGAACATGATGAATTTACGCGGGAGCTAGAAGTTACCTCACAACTAAAGGTAAAAGGATTTCTCGGCGTTACACTAACGGATACCAAGGGAAAAGTTTTCGGGACGCTTTGTGTGATGGATAAAGAAGAGAAGTCATTTAGTGAAGATGATATTTCTTATTTAAAATCAATGGCTGAAATTCTTTCTTATATAATCGAACTCGATCAAACAAAGTATAATATGGATTTCTTGAGCGTTCCAATTGTTCCTATTACAAAGGGGATTTCCATCTTAACGTTGCAAGGAGTGATCGATGAAAGAAGAGCGGAGAACATCATTCAACAAGTCCTTCAATATGGAGCTAATCAACAAATCAATCATTTTATTGTTGAATTATCAGGCTTAAAAATTGTTGACGGCTATTTTCCATTGATTCTCGGAGACCTGTTTAAATCCATTCAACTGATGGGGATCGAAACAATTATTACGGGGGTTACACCCGCTATCGCTCAACAGGAAGTAGCCAACGAACAGCTTCTTCATTTTAAAACTGTTCAAAACCTTGAAGCTGCTCTTGGCTACATCGGCTTTGAATTAGTAGATAAGGACTAGCAGACCAAAGCCGCAATCTCATTCGATTGCGGCCTTTTTCCCCTTTACATCTTCGCTACTTTCCTTGATTCCTCATCAATTCGTTTCATTTCATCCTGCGTTAATTTAAACCCAAGCACCTTCACATTATCTTCGGCATGCTTTAACTTCGACGCGCCAGGAATCGCTACAACTGTCTGATCGTGAAAATGAACTAGCCAGTTTAACGCAACTTGACCAGCTCCGACGCCGTAAGAATGACCTATCTCTTTTAATAAATTGATTAACGGCAGTGTTTTAGCTAACCCCTGCGGTTTAAATTGAGACATGTGTTTACGTGGACCTGTGAGGTTTGCGACAAGTTCAGGATTTTGATGGAACTTTCCTGTTAAAATCCCCTGCTCAAGCGGAGAATACGCAATGATCGTGACGCCATTTTGCTTAGCAAGGTCCAGCACCCCGTTCGTTTCAATTCGTCGATCGAGTAAGCTATATTTCATTTGATTAGATGCAAGATTCACACCATGACGTTTCAATTCCTGAATGGCTCGGTCCATTTTATCTCGATTAAAATTACTCACACCCACTGCGCCAATATGACCTTCTTTGACGAGTGATGCCATTTGCTTCATCTCTTTTTCTGGAGAAGAAAAAGAAAACGGCTGGTGCACCTGATAAAGGTCAATCCGACGTCCATGTAGGGCATCTTTTCGCTTTTGAATCGTGCTTGAAATAGAACCAGCTGTTCGAAGAAACGGCCACCACTTTGTCGCAATGAGCGCATCCTTCTCTTCAACCTCAAGTCGTTTTAACGCGCCAGATAAGGCTTCTTCTGATTTCCCTTTTCCATAAGCTTCTGCTGTATCAAACCAGTTAATCCCACCATCAAGACTCATTTTCACGATCGCGTCCATATCTTTTTCTGATATCGTTGAAAAGTAACTGCCAATTAAGCCGCTCCCCTGACTGAACTGCCATGTTCCAAGTCCGATTGGCGAGATCTCGTAATCTCTTTGACCTAGTTTTCTCACTTTTACGCACATCCTTCATTTGTCTTGCACCAAGTATAGCACCAGGCGACAGCTATAGGTTAAGATCATGCTTCTACGGAGTTAACCCCTTTTTGAACACAAAGCTAACCTGATCATAAGACATTTTTTCTTTATAGAAACGGTGGGCTTCTTTCTTTTGAACACCGGAAGAAAGAGCCACAGATTGATACCCGTTCTCCACAGCCCAGTTTTCAACAAACGCAAGAAGCTTTTCTCCATAACCTTTTGAACGATGCTGTTCGCTTGTGACGAGATCACAAACCCAGACAAACCTTCCATAGTAGAGCGTAATCATTGGCTTAAATCCAGTAACCGCTACAAGTTCATCTCCATCATAAAGCGCATAGAGTCGATACATGTCTTTCAGATGGGCTTCTTCTACTAAATCAAGATAAGTTTTCTCATCCAAGTGATGACGAAGCTCTTGCATCACTTGAAATGCTTCATGCCATTGTTCTTTCGTTTTCATTTCCTTAATCATAACGTCCTCCTATGAATGGTCGACCTAAATACGAGTTTCATTTACGTATTCGCTAGAAAAGAAGATGATCCTTTCACAAAAAAACCTGCTCCATCGTAAGGAGCAGGTTAATTCGACATTTCATAGACGTGTTCTGTACATAGTCCATACGGTAAGCAGAGCGGCTGACCTGATCGTGGATCATAAATGATATCACTTCGAACGCCAAAAACTTCTTCTAATATGTTGGACTTCATCACTTCAATTGGTGTTCCCGTTTTCATCACTTTTCCTTTTTTAATCGCCACCATATGACCTGCGTAACGACTCGCATGATTTAAATCATGTACGACCATGACGATCGTTCGCTTTTCTTGAACATTTAACTTTTGCAAAAGCTCAAGCACCTCAAGCTGATGCGCCATATCGAGAAACGTTGTTGGCTCATCTAGAAAAAGAATTTTCGTATCCTGAGCAAGAGCCATCGCAATCCAGGCGCGCTGGCGCTGTCCACCTGACAGTTGATCAATCGGACGGTTAGCAAATTCCCCAATCCCCGTCATTTCGATTGCCCAGGCAATCTTCTCTTTATCTTCAATCGTTAGAGCTTTCAAGCCTTTTTGATGAGGAAAGCGACCGTACGTCACAAGTTCAAGAACCGTGAGCCCCTCTGGAGCGGTAGGATTTTGCGGGAGAATCGCTAACTCCTTAGCAAGGTCGCGCGTTTTTTGTTCATGAATGGCCCGCCCATCCAGGTAAACCGTTCCACTTTTTGGCTTCATTAATCTGGATAGTGTTTTAAGAATGGTCGACTTTCCTGATCCATTCGCCCCAACAAGAGCCGTAATCTCTCCTTCAGGTATAGATAGATTCAACTGATCCACAATGATGTTTTCCTGATAACCGATTTTAAGATTTTCTGTTTCAATCACCACGCTCACTCCTTCCGCTTAAACTTCCACAAAATCTTTATGGTGCGTCGAATACATCGCCATGGCTTCTGCCTCAGGATCAAGATAGGCCTTCGCACTGTTCAATGCTTTTGGTCCTTCCGCAAGACCGCCTGCAATGAGCGTTAAACGGTGGGGGTATGTGACGATATCTCCTACTGCAAAAATTCCAGGTATACTTGTTTCCATTTTTGCATCGGTAACAATTTTTCCATCGCTTGTGGTCATCCCCCAGTTTTGAATGCCACCTAAATCAAGATCAAAGCCATGATTGACAAGAAGCGCATCGATTTCCACTTCTTCTTTTTCACCTGTGTCGACATGAGTCAAAACGACCTTATCGATGTTCTCCTTGCCAATCAAGTCAGATACGAAGCAAGAACATTTCACGTACGTTTCTGAACGATTCATTTCTGTAATGCTACTTTCATGACCACTAAAAGCCTCTCTGCGATGAACAATCGTTACTTTATTTGCAATCGGTTCAAGTCGATTCGCCCAATCGATCGCCGAGTCGCCTCCTCCAGATATCATCACGTGCTTTCCTCGGAAGTCCTCCACTCGATCAACTGCATAATGAAGATTCGCCCCTTCAAAATGCTCCGCACCATCAACCGGTAGCTTTTTCACCCCAAGCGTACCGTGGCCAATTGCCAGGATAACAGTTCGGGTATAATGGCGTTCCCCGTTATGACTCGTCAGGATAAACGTACCATCCGCTGCTCGCTCAAGATCGTCCACACGTTCTCCGAACACCATTGTCGGATCAAATGTACTTGCCTGTTCTTCAAGCTGCTTGATCAAATCTGCTCCGGATACGCCAGGAATTGCCCCAATATCTCGGAGAATTTTCTCTGGATAAAAATAGGTCACCTTGCCACCGACCTGAGGAAGATATTCAATGACCTTCGTTTTCAGCTCGCGCATCCCACTATAAAAAGCAGTAAATAGCCCGATTGGACCTCCACCAATGATCGTAACATCATACAATTCCTTCGTCTCCATATCGCGTTCCTCCTAAGCTTTTGCTCGAGCAAGTAAATATAAAAAGTACGGGGCACCTATAATTGCAACCATAATCCCAGCGTGAATCTCAGACGGCGCAAGGATTGTTCGACCAATAGTATCAGCTACTAAAAGAACAAGTCCACCAGCAAGTGCCGACAGTGGTAATAGGAAGCGATGATCATTTCCAACTAACTGTCGTGCAAGATGTGGTCCAACAAGACCAACGAAACCAATCCCTCCGCTAACAGACACGCATGCAGACGCAAGTGCAACCGAAGTGCCAAGGAGCAAGAAACGCTCTTTTTCTACTTTCACGCCCATCCCGGTCGCAAGCTTTTCCCCAAAATTCAATCCATCTAGCGTTCTAGCTTTATAGAAAATCAACGTAAATAAACCAATGATCCACGGTAGTAACGTAAGAACATGAACCCACGTTGTTCCCCAGATCTTCCCAGCAAGCCAAACAGCAATAAACTGATAATCAAATGGATCCATCCGAAGCGTTAAAATCGTGATAAGAGCACTGATCCCTGCAGCGACAGCTATCCCATTTAAAATCAATCGCTGTGGCATTAACCCTTCTCTTTTGCTGTACGAAAGCGCATAGATAATGATTGCCGTGATACACCCGCCAATTAACGCTAGAAACGGCATAAGGAGAATAGGCGCATCCGTCGTTTTTGGGAAAAAGGAGATAAATAGAACAACCATTAAAGCGGCCCCACTATTGATTCCGAGTATTCCCGGATCTGCAAGAGCATTACGTGAAATCCCCTGAAGGATACAGCCAGATACCGCTAGCCCGGCGCCGACAAGAATGGCAATAACGATTCGTGGCAAGCGAAATTCAAATAATATTAACGACTGCTTCTCTGTACCACTGCCAAACAACGTTTTCACTACCTCGCCAGGACTTAATTTCGTTAATCCTGTATTTAAGCTAATAAAAAAGGTCGCAATGATGAGGAAGAGGAAAATACCCATTATCACATAGCGCTTGCGGTTTCTTTTCCGCTGTACATGAAATAAAGAGTCGATATTCATCACAACTCCCTCCCTTCACGTCTAGCTACATAAAGAAAGAAAGGGACACCGACGAGAGCGAAAATAGCACCAATCGGTGTTTCATACGGCGCGTTAATCAGCCTAGCTCCCATATCAGCAACAATCATAAATAAACCCCCAAGAACAGCCGAGCATGGGACAATCCATCTGTAATCGACACCAACAAGAAACCTTGCGATATGAGGAATCACAAGACCTACAAACCCAATTGGTCCAACTGCTGATACGGCAGCTCCGGCAAGCACGAGGACAACCACTGCAGCAAGCGCTTTGATTAATTTTGTGCGCTGCCCAAGACCTACAGCCACATCTTCCCCAAGACTGAGTAGCGAAATAGACTTGGAAAGAAACAGTGCCACAATAAGCGCAATCACGATCCAAGGCAATAAAATTTGAATTTGTGGCCATTTCAAACCAGCTGTTCCTCCAGCAAACCAAAAGGCAAGATTCTGTGAGAGTTGAAAATGTATGGCAACGCCTTCACTAACTGCGGTAAAAAGTGCACTAACCGCAGCCCCTGCTAGGACTAAACGAATCGGTGATAGACCATTTCGAGAGAGAGAACCGATACCGAAAACAAGTGTGGCCCCGATCCCAGCACCAACGAAAGAAAAGAACATCAGGTTGGTATAGGAAAGACCCGGGAAAAAGGCAAAACTAAGCGCAATCATCAAGGTTGCCCCTGCATTTAATCCAAGTAACCCGGAGTCAGCAAGAGGATTTCGAGTCACTCCCTGCATGATCGCTCCAGCTACTGCGAAACTTGCGCCAATTAAGATGTCGGCAACTGAGCGAGGCATTCGAAACTCACGAATGATCGAATGTTCTGTTGAAGTTGCATCAAATTGAAAAATCGCTTGCCAGACTGTCATCAACTTAATATCTGCCGCTCCAAGTGCGATCGATAGTCCTAGACTCAGAATGAGGGCCGCACTTCCTGCAACAAGAATGAGCATCGCCGTGACGGGTCGCGATTGAATGGCGAGCTGATTTTCTATTGTATTTGCCATCGGTTCAGCTTTCTTAGACATGTGAAGACTCCTTGCTTTATGTATTGAAAAAAGTCCCGGTGCCTGGCACCAGGACTTCTTATTTACTTATTATTTTCTTTTAACTTGTTGACGATCAAATCGAGCTGTCCTTCTACTGCGATTGGATCATAATAATACATGTCCTCAAATTTCATTTCATAGAGATGACCGTTCTTCACAGCGTCTAGATTCTGCCATAGAGCACTTTCTTTCGTTTCCTTTAGCACATCTTGATTATCCTCAGCGGCATACTCGGTATAAAACATATGATCTGCCGCATATTCGGGTAATACTTCAAGTGATATCTTCTTCCAGTTGTCGCCTTCGATGACGTCCTTTTGAATCTTCTCAGGGGCCTTTAATTCTAGAGCATCATAAATGACCTGACCACCGCGTCCAAAGTTATCACCAAATACATAGAAATCCTTTGTTTGCACTTCATAAATTCCGACCGTCTCATCTTCACCAATGACGCCGTCTAATTCTTCCCGTGCTGCTGCTGCTTTTTCATCAAATTGCTTGATCCACTCTTTCGCTTCTTGCTCTTTGCCTGCAATTTCTCCCATAGCAGTTACTTCTTCATCTAAAGAATCATATGTTCCAAATGGCATAAGCACAGTTGGCGCAATTTTTGATAGTAAATCATATTGTTCTTGATCCGTAACGATAATTAAATCTGGATCTAATGATGTTACCTTCTCTACTGAAGGTGGCGTGCCGATATCTTCAATGTCAGCGATTTGCTCTTCTGTGAAATAAGGGTTATCAAGAACAAATTGATCTGGAGCTCCTACTGGCGTAATTCCAAGGGCTAGAAAATAACCAACGTAATCCGTTGCTACAATTCGTTCTGGGTTCTTGGGAATATCGAACTCCTGCCCATCAGGTAACGTGAAGGTTTTCATCTCTTCACTGCTTTCTCCTTCACTTGAATCACTCTTTTTGTTCTCATTTCCACAAGCAGCTAGTATAAGAACGAGCATTAACATCAGAATAAGAGTAATTCTCTTATTTGTAACTTTCATTGTATGTACCCCCCAGGATGATATTGAGATTCATTATCATTTAGAATGATAGCACCTTCCTTACCACTTGTCTATATTCTTTTAATCATTTTGTATTTTAGAAACGTTATTCCTACGGTTTTGTTAACGTTTTCAGAATGAATTAGTAAAAATTTCAAAAGAAATAGTGGTTTATTCCGCTCTGACTAAGGTTATTAATACACACATATTCAAGTCATCATTTCGTGTTGAACTTTTATGTTAGGAATTCTTACATAAAAACACAATTATCTGTAAATATCATTAGAATGAACACTAACAAAAAAATTAAAGGTGAGGTTATTTAATCCATGACATTAACAAAGAATAGTATTCAACAGGACATCATGAAGGAAGCAAAAGAAAAGAAAGTCGAATTTATTCGTCTTGAATTTACGGACATGCTTGGTGAAACGAAGAACGTTGAACTTCCAATTGAAGAGTTGGAAAGTGTTATGAACAACGAAGCAATGTTTGACAGCTCTTCCATTGCTGGTTTCTCTGATATCCAGGAAAGTGATATGTACCTCTTCCCTGACCTTGAAACATTCAAAGTCCTACCGGACGCTGTTGATCAGGATTGTATCGCTCGCTTTATTTGCGACATTCATACTCCCGACGGTCAACCATTCGAAGGTGACCCACGTTACATTTTGAAAAGAGCGATGAAGGAAGCAGAAGATATGGGCTATACGGTTAACGTTGGACCAGAACCAGAATTCTTCCTTTTCAAGCTAGATAAAGACGGTTATCCAATTCGCAAAATGAATGACCGCGCAGGTTATTTCGATGCTTCCCCTAAAGATAAAGGTGATCAAGTACGTCGTGATATCGTACGTACACTTAAGAAATTCGGTTTTGAAATGGAAGCTTCCCACCACGAAGTAGCTCAAGGACAGCATGAAATTAACTTCCGTTTCGATAGCGTAATTAAAGCGGCTGACAACATCCAAACGTTTAAGAACGTTGTAAAAGACGTTGCGACAAGCCATGATTACCATGCTACGTTCATGCCGAAGCCAATCGCTGGGGAAAATGGTTCTGGTATGCACTGTCACCTTTCTCTTTTCACTGATGGCGAGAGCGCGTTTTACGATGAAAACGATCCAGAAGGCATTTCCAAAACAATGAAACAGTTTATGGCTGGTATCCTTTCCCATGCAAATGGCCTAGCAGCCATTACGAACCCGAACGTAAACTCTTATAAGCGTCTTGTTCCTGGTTATGAAGCACCTGTCAGTGTGGCATGGTCTCACTCTAACCGAAGCTGTATGATTCGCGTTCCAACAACGCGTGGAATGGGTACTCGCTTTGAGATTCGTAACCCGGATCCAACAGCTAACCCTTACCTAACGCTTGCTGCTGTTATTCATGCAGGTCTTGAAGGTATTCGTCACGATCTTGATGCTGGTGCGCCAGAAACACGTAACCTTTATGAAGTAGACACAGATGATGTGCCAACACTTCCAACAAACTTGAAGGAAGCGATCAAGTCACTTCGTGAAGATAAAGTTGTGATGGAAGCTCTAGGTGACCATACTTCTAAAGTGTATATCGAAGAAAAAGAAAAAGAATGGATCGAATATTCCCTTATGGTAAGCCAATGGGAAGTTGATCGCTACATGAATAAATAGAACAACCCAAAAAGGAGCATCCTCATAGTAGAGGATGCTCCTTTTCGCGTTTTATGGAAAGTTTATTAATGATGGCACTTGTATTTTTTCAGCTTCTGATACTGAATAATTTTCTCGTCTAATCGTTTACTCAACAGGAGAATTTTCCCGTTTGAGTAGTCATCTACTTCTTGTCCCAGATCATAAAGCACCATTCGCAACGTCTGAATTTCGTTTTCTAGGTTCTGCAGCAACATAGCGCTCTCCCTCTATATTTGTCTTATATTTACATTACCATATAATAGGCTTCAATGTTTTGTATTCTTACAAATTACATAATTTTTAACATTTACCTATTTATTTTTATATTTGTAATGCAAATTAGAAAACAATGAATACTGAAACATTATCAAAAACGATTGACCCGTCTTTTCTTCATTGTTATGATTCTCGTTATAAATTTATCATATGACTAAACCTTGTATAAGTTCAGGAATAGGGCCTGAACGTTTCTACCAGCTACCGAGAATGGCTTGTCTACAAGGAATTATGAAGTTTTTCATATTTCCTTGTGATGATGCTCTGGTTTCTGGCCAGAGTTTTTTTTATTTGAATCAGGAGGGTCTACCATGAAAAACTTTTTCCAGTTCACAGAACGGGAAACGAATTATCGAAAAGAAACGTTAGCCGGGATAACAACCTTTTTATCCATGGCTTATATATTAGTTGTTAATCCTATTATTTTAAGTGAAGCCGGTATCGATAAAGGAGCGCTCTTTACTGCCACCGCTCTATCCGCGATTGTTGGCTCCTTGCTTATTGGAATTCTTGCTAACTTCCCTGTAGGTATCGCACCAAGCATGGGGCTTAACTCTTTCTTCACCTTCTCTGTCGTCATTGGAATGGGAATTGATTGGGAAATTGCTCTGACAGGCGTGTTTATTGCCGGTATTATCTTTATGATTCTTAGCTTACTGAAAATCCGCGAGAAAATTATTAACGTGATCCCAAAAGACCTTAAGCACGCCATTGCAGCCGGAATTGGTTTTTTTATTGCTTTTGTTGGTCTGAAAAATGCAGGGATTGTCGTTGGAAATGAAGAAACGTTCATTTCAATTGGACAGCTGACAACGCCAACAACCGCGTTAGCTGCTTTCGGATTTATTATTACGCTGATGATGTTGATTCGCGGCATTCGCGGCGGAATCTTTTATGGAATTGTGATTACAACGATAATTGGCATGATCATCGGCCTTGTACAAGTTCCTACTTCTGTGGTTGGACAGGTACCAAGCCTTGAGCCAACATTTGGCGTGGTCTTTCAGCATTTAGGAGATATCTTTACACCTGAGATTCTAGCCGTTATTTTTACGTTCTTATTCGTTGCTTTCTTCGACACAGCAGGTGCTCTTATCGCCGTTGCCAGTCAAGCTGGTCTTATGAAAGACAATCAAATTCCAAATGCAGGACGTGCCCTACTTGCGGACTCAACATCAGGAGTTGTCGGTGCAATCTTTGGTACATCAACAACTGCATCTTTCGTAGAGTCTTCTGCCGGGGTTGCCGTTGGTGGCCGAACTGGGTTCACATCTGTCGTTATCTCAGCCTGCTTCTTCATTGCGCTGTTCTTCTCGCCTATTCTTGGCGTCATAACACCTGAAGTTACTGCTCCAGCCCTAATCATCGTCGGGGCCCTTATGGCAACTGAGGTAAAGCAGATTGATTGGAGCCGATTAGAAGTGGTTATCCCAGCATTTGTGACAATCATTATGATGCCTCTTACTTTCAGCGTTGCTACAGGGATTGCACTTGGCTTTATTCTTTATCCTTTTGCGATGATCGCGAAAAAAGAATGGAAGCAAGTTCACCCGATTATGTATACGCTCGGTGGCTTATTTATTCTTTATTTTATCTTTCTTTAACGTTTTTGAAGGGACATTTCAGCTGAAATGTCCCTTCACCTGTTTTAACTATTATAAATAGTGGTAGTATTACGTTGGATAGTTTAAAATAGGGCATTAGCAAAAGCTTCACAAAAAGGTAGTGATAAAAACATGTTATATATATGGGACGTCGAAAAAATCATTAAAGACACGCTAGAAGAGCATCAGTTAGATATCAACTATGAATTCAACAACGAGCTAACCGCTCCAATGAGCTATAACGTATCGACAAATACGATTAAGTTTAACTACTTACAAATGAACGGCTATCAAGCAAAAGTGAACTTTAAACTAAAAGAAACCGAAGAAAATATCGCTTTAATCCTTCTGTTTCATGAAATTGGGTATTATTTAGACTTTAAGAAACACAGGCACGACCTTCGCATTTTAATGTATGAAGATGAGGAAGTTCAGCAACAGCTTCTTTCTGAAATCGAAGAAAATGCGTGGGAACATGGGCGCAGATTGATTCCTGATCATTTAAAAGAATCCTATGATCTATTGCGCGAGATCGATCAACAGTTTCAAAACGGACAGTAGACGAACGTAAAAAAGGATGAATCCATTTGGGGATCGTCCTTTTTGTATGATAAAGGATCATTTGCACGCTATTTTTGCTTATTTTGCAATGCTACCAGTTCATTAACTGCATGATTCCGGTAGTAATTGAAATAAGACTAAGCGCTATAAAAATTAGCGTTATCTTCTTCTGCTTCTTCTTTTTCTCTTCAATATAAACAAAGCAGAGAGAGGCGAAGACGGCAATACTGATGCACAGTCGGAAAAAAGCTTCATGGCCGCCTGTAAACCCGAGCCAAACGATTCCGCTTGTAGCCATAATAGCTATCAGTAAGATCATTACTCTTATGTACTTCATCGTCTTCCTTCTTCCTTATGTTTTCTTCTCACCATTGCTAGTATGACAAACATGCCTCCAGCTACCATGGAGACAATTACCGGAATATTGAACTCAGTCGTTCTATTATTAATAAAATAAATAGCGACCGTGGTCATCGTCGTAAGACATATGAGCAACAGGATGACCAAAAAAGATTTCCAGTTCATTTCATCCCCCCTTTTTAGATACTTCTTCCACTTGCATCTCTTTAACATAATAAGCCCCAAGAAATAGAAACAGCATCGAACCTAATAAACTAGTTAAACCAAGGAACCCGAACCAGTACCCTAATGGATTAAGAGCAGCACTAATCATAAAACAAATGGGCGAAATAGCTGATTTTACCCCGGTTAACCCTGCTCGTTTTCTTCTTGTCACCTGTACATAGATCCCAATTATAAAAACGATCGCAAAAACAATCGTTAAAATGATCTCAAGCATCCCTTTTCTCCTTTCTTAGTTAAACCGCTTTCTTTCTTTACGACTAAGATAACTACAAAGTTTCACTTCTATAGAAGGCTCTTAACACTGTTCGTATTCAAACATGCCTATAACCAAAATTTAACTCCATAAACAGTATACTCCAGTTTTATTTGGAGATAATTTGAACGAGATAGAGAAGGAGGGCTTGAAATGAACAAAGATCCAAACCAATCAAATGAAGAACATGAATTAGATGAAACGCTAACTAATCGGCAGGGCCATCCGGTTACAGACAATCAAAATGTTCGAACGGTTGGAAATCGCGGTCCTACGACACTTGAGAACTATGATTTTTTAGAGAAAATCAGTCATTTTGATCGTGAACGAACGCCTGAACGAGTTGTGCATGCTAGAGGCGCAGGTGCACACGGATATTTTGAATCTTATGGAAAAGTGGGTGATGAACCGATTTCAAACTATACACGAGCGAAAGTATTCACTGAAGTTGGCAAACAAACACCTGTATTCGTCAGGTTCTCTACCGTCGTTCACGGGACTCATTCCCCTGAAACGCTGCGGGATCCAAGAGGATTTGCGGTAAAGTTTTATACAGAAGACGGAAACTGGGATTTAGTAGGGAATAACTTAAAAATCTTCTTTATTCGCGATCCGCTTAAGTTCCCAGATATGGTGCACTCCTTTAAACCAGATCCCGTTACAAATAGGCAAGATATGGAGCGGATGTTTGATTTCCTCTGTCAAACGCCTGAATCGATGCAGATGGTAACATTTCTTTTCTCACCATGGGGTATTCCAGCAAACTTCCGACATATGCAAGGATCTGGTGTGCACGCCTACAAATGGGTGAACAAAGAAGGAAAAGCTGTCCTAGTGAAGTATCACTGGGAGCCTGTACAGGGAATTCGTAACCTTACTCAAGAAGAAGCGGATCAGATTCAATCTACGAACTTTAACCATGCAACACAGGATCTGTACGAAGCGATTGAAAATGGAGATTTCCCTGAATGGGAGCTTTACGTTCAGATTATGGAAGATGGTGAACATCCTGAATTAGACTTTGACCCACTGGACCCTACAAAACTCTGGTACAAAGAAGATGTGCCATGGCACAAGGTCGGTAAAATGGTATTAAACAAAAACCCAGAAAACTATTTCGCTGAAGTGGAACAGGCGGCGTTTGGTACGGGCGTTCTTGTGGATGGGCTTGATTTCTCTGATGATAAGCTTCTTCAAGGTCGAACATATTCGTATTCAGATACACAGAGGTATCGCGTCGGCTCAAACTATTTGCAGTTACCGATTAATAAGCCTGCAAAGCACGTTGCTACCAATGAAAGTGCTGGCCAAATGGATTTCAGGCAAGATTACGCTGAGCACCAAAATCCCCACGTGAATTATGAGCCTTCCTTGATTGGGGGACTAAAAGAAGCGGTTAATCCTGGAAAAGAATATGAACCATACGTCGAAGGAAAGCTGCAACGGAACAAGATCTCGAGAGAAAACAACTTTGGTCAGGCGGGTGAAACGTATCGAAGAATGAAGGATTGGGAACGAGATGATTTGATCTCAAATCTCGTCATTGCGCTCGGAGACTGCCGCGAGGAAATCCAGGAACGAATGATTTCGATGTTAACGGAATGCGATAAGGATTATGGATTGCGTGTCGCGGAAGGACTGAAAGCACTTCGCACTTCTACCGAAGAAAAGATGGATGAAGCTGTTCAGAATGCAGAGGAAAGAAGTCATCCTTCTGATCCTTATTAATGAAATTTGAACAAGCCTATCTCAAACGTTTTTCTTTAAGGCAGGCTTGCTTCTATTTTAGAAGCGACATCTCCTATTAAACAATCATTTTCCCATACCCTTTTAATTGACTTTAAATTTAAACCGAGCTATAGTTAACTTAACAAGGGGAGTAGCGACCGGTAACGGCTGATGAGTCATCAATACGGTATTATTATACCTGGTTCATCGGGCTAAGATTTTAGTACGCAAGACCTTGGTACAATTTTGTTGTGCCAGGGTTTTTTTGTATGCGCTGGCGGAGAGGAGTTACACATGATTATTTTGATCTTTCTTCTTGCAGCAGCCGTAGTTGTCGGTGCCGCTATTTACCTGAATCAGTTCGGTGATGTTATTAGTAAGAAGTCATCTTTAAGTGGGGCTGTTGTTGGGACGTTCCTTATCGCAGGAGCAACCTCATTACCTGAATTAACAACTAGTCTAACAGCCGTTTATATTGATAACCCTGATATTGCGGTTGGAAACATGCTTGGAAGTAACGTCTTTAACCTTTTAATTCTAGCAGTTGTTGACTTGATTTACAGAAGACGGAGATTATTTCAGAAGGTAAACACGAAGGCGAACGTACCTTCCGCTCTAGTCGGTCTCCTTTTTCTCGTCATTTTAATTGTCTCGCTATTAATACCAGGATCCATTTCCATCTTTGGGATTGGGATTGAGATGATCGTCATTGTTTTCCTATATGTTCTATCGATGAAGTTCATCTCAGGTGATGACGGTGAACAAGACGACATTCCTACAAAAGATATTTCGCTGCGTACGGCTGTAATTGGTTTCATTGTTGCCGCGTTAATTGTTTTCGTGTCAGGTAGTATCCTTTCCATTGCAGGGGATCGCTTAGCTGAAGCAACGGGTATGAATGCAAGCTTTGTAGGTAGTTTTCTGATCGCTGCCTCGACATCTTTACCAGAGCTCGTAACAGTGCTCGCAGCTTTTAAACTAGCAAACTACAATATGGCGATTGGTTCCATACTTGGTAGTAACTTATTCAACATCCAACTTCTGGCCCTCACGGATTTGCTTTACCGAGATGGTGCTATCCTTGCTGCGGTTGATATGTCTCATATCTTTATCGCTTGCCTCGGACTGTTGATGACGATCGTGATTATGTACTTGCTCCTTCGGCCATCAACTGTGCGTAGTTCATGGCGCTATGCTGCCCCATCGCTCGTCATGGCTTTGCTCTATGTCGTTGTTTCATATGTTTTATTCTAAAAAGGAAAGCGTGCTGACACGATGTCAGCACGCTTTTTTCAGTTCTTCTCTTAATCCCGAAAGCCACCATCTGAATGAATAATCTGCCCCGTTATCCAATTCGCTGCATCACTCGCAAGGAAAATCACTAAGCGTGCTGCATCTTCTGGCATTCCAATTCGTCCGGTCGGGAATTTAGGTTTTAAGAAGTCCTGCGTCGCTTTATCCATTGCCCCTGAATTCGTCGGACCGGGGTCAATCGCATTGACCGTGATATGATGTGAAGCGACCTCGGTTGCAAATGAAGTCGTAAAAGCAGAGATCGCCCCCTTGGTCGTAATATAGGGAAGATTCCCCGGTTGAGGGCTTTTGTCCTGACCTGAAACAAAATTGATGATCCGTCCGCTGAGGTCGTCCTTCTTTAATTGTTTTGCAAATGCAACCGACAGCATGCACGTCCCTCTCACATTTACCGCATAATGCTCATCCAGAACGTCTGGGGTTAATTCTTCATGACTCATTTCTACACAATGGGTGGCATTGTTCACTAGAATTGAAAGCTGTCCTGGCATTTTAAAAACGCGTTCCAATAGCCGATCAGGTGCATCGCTTTTGCTTAAATCCAGTTCCATCGAATCCACGCTCACACCATGGTTCTTTAACTCTTTCTCAAATGCTTTGGCCCAGTTCGCTTCTGCATCGTCATAGCCCGTTTTATAATCATATGGTGAAAAATGAGTAAAAAATAGATTGTAGCCTTCCCGAGCAAGTTCACGACAAAGCGCAGCCCCTATGCCTCTCGGACGGCTTGCACCCGTTACAACCGCAATTCGTCTCTCTTGATTCATGTTTTCTTCCTCCCTTATGAAGGAGCACCCGCACACTCGTGAATGGAGATGATCGTAAAAAAATGACAGAACCTCCTTAAGGTATCTGTCCAGTTCGTTTAATCAATCATGAACGTGGTGACCCTCCTGTCTTCGTTACATTGACAGACCTATCTCACAGCTTGAAATAGGCTAATCAATTTGTGCAACGTTTACAGGATATGTCCACACATGTTCACAGTCCCCTTCCCATTCATCTCCAATTTAACTATACCAATAGGATCCTTTTAAAAGCAAGAAAATTCAGTCGATTATGTTAAAGACCTTTCATATCCATTTTTTTATTTTGCATTTTTCTGCACCATACAATACCTTTAATTCAAGAATTATTAGTTTGAAATAATTATAGTAGGGTATTTGAAAAACTATTACTGCCAAAATAAGGAGAAACAACATGGAAACTCAAAAGGAGATCATTCAACGAATAGTCGAGAAAGATCAAAACTCATTGAATGAATTATATGATACGTATATTCTTCACCTTTCACGCCTACTCACAAATTCCGGGACAGATCCTAACGATCATGAGAAAATCATTACCCACCTTTTCCGCACAATCTGGACTTCTCCTAGTATCCTTAGCAATGAAAAACACCTTTCTATAGCCATAACAAAGCTTTGCCTTACATTAACGAAATCACCTTTTACTAGCGTTTTGTAATCACATGATTGAACGATCCAAAGTGAACAAGTGACGATTTTTTTAAAGATGATATCGGTATCATTCTTCCTTCATTTAATACTAGCGATTTCCCCTTTTTACTTCTCATTTTTCGGCGTGTTACACAATTGTTATTTTGAAAAACGCAATTAAGTTCGTGGATTTTGTAAAGGGTTGTTATAATGGTTATATAACCTATGTAAAGGTAGTTACTATCCTGTCGCCGTTATACTGTTCCAACGTAAGAGATGCCATCATCATGGACGCATATATAAGTGGATGAAATGATTCACACTACTAAATAAAGAACGAATTCATTGTCGAGAGGAGCATATTTGCATGCAACGTAACAAAGAACTTCATCAATTTTTATTAACAAAAGCAGAACAGCTAACTGAAGATTGGTATGCGTCATTAGACAAGAGCGGAACAGGCGTCTATGCCTCAACTGATCCTCAGATTATACGCGAATTAAAATCACAAAATTTCGAGTTTCATAAGCATTTATGTAAAATATTTATAATGGAAAAAAGCGCCTTTTTCGATGAATTTGATGATTGGGTTCAGGAAATAGGCCGTGATCCTGAACACTTGAATACGCCTACTCATCTAATTATGAGAGAATTCCAGCGCGTGCGTGAACAATACTTGGATTTTATCGAGGAATATTCCAAAACCACCGAAGACCTCGTGTCACAAAAAAGTCTTGATATCTGGAAGCGTGCGATCATTGAAGCGATTGATGTTGTCATGACGCGTGTCGTTGAGGAAAAATCCAAGCATTTAAATGCTCGCATTGAGGAACAGCAGCAAACGATTAATGAACTCAGCTCACCGCTAATCGACCTTCCAGATGGAAAGGCCCTTCTTCCGCTTGTTGGTGACATTGATTCAGATCGCGCAACAGCGATTTTCGAAAATACTCTAGTAGGCTGTACAACGAAGCGAGTTGATCACCTATTCATTGATTTGTCGGGGGTCTATCTTGTTGACACAAGAGTAGCGCAGCAAATATTCCAGTTAATCACAGGTCTTAAGTTAATCGGAGTGACGGCAACCTTATCTGGGATTCGACCTGAAATTGCGCAAACAGCCGTTCAACTCGGAATTGATTTTGGTGAAATACGTATTACATCCAACCTTGCTCAGGCTATTTCTTCGGAAGCAACGTTAACAAGAGATTAATTCACATGTAATTGCATACTAAAAACCGTATCTTATCCCCTGGGGAATAAGATACGGTTTTTTTTAGTTCACCTATTCAATTATGACCTCAACAATAACTCGTAAACAAATTGCTGAACTTCGATCGAGGCATGCCATGCTTAGGTGAGGAGCGGTAATCTGCAATCGATTTATTGAAGGACAAAAGAAGTTTTAGATCAGATAGATTATTTTCAACCAGCAATTTTTATTTATGATTACGAATAGAATTACTTTTTTCGGATAAAACAATACAGAAAGATTTTGTATTTAGGAGGTGTTTCCGATAGGATTTATTTGGAGTTTAATCATTGGTGGTATTATTGGTTGGCTTGCTGGTGCAATTACGGGTCGCGATGTTCCAGGTGGAATTATTGGAAATATTATTGCCGGATTTGTTGGTGCCTGGCTAGGTACGCTCATACTTGGTAGTTGGGGACCGGATATTGGTGGATTCAGCATTATCCCTGCTATCATAGGAGCGATCATTTTAGTGTTAATTGTGAGCTTTATTATGGGGAAAACCCGTAGTAAAAGTGAATCCTAGTTAAGTGTGATATTCGGATTCTTATTTAGAGACAAAAAGGAAAGAAGCGCAGTCTCAATGGAGAATCGCGCTTTTTTCCTTTTATTTAGGTCTTATTTGTTCTTACCGCAAAATCTTCTCCATCGCTTTTCCCTTTGCTAACTCATCGATCAGCTTATCCAAATAGCGAATTTCCTGCATAGTTGGTTCTTCAATTTCTTCCACTCGTACACCACAGACCACACCTTTGATCATGGTCCGAGAAGGATTTAGTTGTGGAGCTTCCGCAAAGAAGGTCTCAAAGTCTGTCTCGTTTTCTATTTGAGTTTCTAACTCTTTCTGGCTATACCCTGTCAACCAACAGATGATTTCATCGACTTCTGTTTTCGTACGTCCTTTTTTTTCCGCCTTTGTAACATAGTGTGGATAGACGCTTGCGAAACTCATTGTATAAATCCTATGCTTGTTCAAAAGCCTTCCTTCCTTTCATGAATTTCTGATTAATGATTTTCTAATTATATCATTCAACTGTGAATCCATAATAAATCACGAGCCTCTTATTTATCTTGCAACAAAAAATTGGGCACAACGCGTATGTAAACCAGCTCAAATAAGAGCTCTATAATCGTCTGGGTAATGATAACAGCTGCAACTACATCCCCTATTTCCGGTAAAGCTAACGCTAAGGGAAGTACAACGAGTGAATTCCTAGTGGAGCCACTAAAAATGAGAGCCCTACCTGCTCCCGTTCCTAAATTGAACCATGCTGCTACATATTTACCTATAATTGGCATTATCACCATAAACATGACATATAAAGGAATCACTTTTATAACTTGATCTCCATACGTGGAGAGCTTAATAATTTGGGAAGCCACCACCACAAAGAGTGTTAAAGCCATAAAAGGAACGGGTAACCAAGCAGATCCACCTAATACCTTTACTCCAATAGTACTTCTTTTAGCTACTATTTGTAATAACAACGCAAACACAAGGGGTATAATAATCAAACCAAAAAAAGCTTCAAAAAATGGAGAAGGCTCCACAACCCCTACAGCATCTTTCCCCATAAACAGCCACAAATAGACTGGCAGAAGCAACATCTGTGCCACAAACAAGATTGGGGTAGCAGTTAATACCAGTTTTTCATCGCCTTTACCTAAGGAAGAAAACACAATAACGTAATCAATGCAAGGAGTTAATAATACCAAATAAAAACCAATCAGAATGGTTGGATTGTCAGGTAAAAATTGTGATAATAACCAAACCACAATTGGTACAATTATAAAATTTATCGTTAGTAAGGCATACATAAACCTTTTATTTCCAAATGCTTTTTTTAATGCTGTAAATGGTATTTGTGAAAACATACTATACATTAAGAATGCAATAACAATTGAAATAATCGATCCTAGGCTTTCCGCATAAGTGGGCATGAGAAAACCAAATATCGTTGCTATAATTAAACTAATCATATAAACCCACACTTGATTACTTTCTAGACGTTCTCTAGTTACCACTTTCTACTCTCCCTTTATCTCTAGAAATAAATTTAATAAATTAGATTAAATTATATCAATGATAAACTCGAAGAACCATTAATAAACAAAGCGATTATCTTGAAATGAAATAATATGAAAATTTAACCAATTATTTAGTGGAGAAATCCTCCTTTACTTGTTAAAAAAAAGCCGAGAAAAATTCTCGGCTTTCTTTGTACTTTATTTACCTTCAGCAGCAAAACGTTGGATGCGTTCAGCAATTTCATCACGAACTCGTTGGAAAAATGCCCATTTTTCTTCCTCTGTTCCTTCTGCCTTCGCCGGGTCGTCAAATCCCCAGTGGTCGCGCTTCACATGTGGAGGCGTCATCGGACACTTATCATTTGCATCACCGCAAAGGGTAACCACAAAATCAGCATTGTTTAATAACTCAGAATCGATCACATCAGAAGTTTGATCTGTAATATCAATCTCAACTTCTTTCATAGCTTTTACAGCATTTGGATTCAAACCGTGAGCTTCAATTCCAGCTGAATGCACGTCATATTTGTCGCCAAGATATTTTTTACCAAAGCCTTCAGCCATTTGGCTTCGGCATGAGTTGCCTGTACATAGGAAATAGATAATAGGTTTTTTAGACATGAGGTAAAACTCCTTTTGTATTGGTTTTATGTTGTTACGAAATAATAAGTAGCCAGATGTATAATCCTGTTAGGGTAATAAAGAGTGTTGGAACGGTTAAAATAATTCCTACTTTAAAGTAATACCCCCATGAGATCTTTACACCTTTTAACGAAAGAACATGAAGCCATAACAGCGTAGCAAGTGAGCCAATTGGTGTTATTTTCGGACCAAGATCTGAACCGATAATGTTGGCATAAATTAAGGCTTCTTTAATACTTCCGGCCGTATTCGTTGCATCAATAGCCAGTGCGTCAATCATTACCGTTGGCATATTATTCATAATGGATGAAAGAATCGCAGCAATAAAGCCCATTGATATCGTAGCAACAAATAGCCCTTGATCTGCTGCTCCCTGGACGACATCTGCAAGAATGTCTGTTAACCCCACATTCCGGAGTCCATAAACAACGACATACATGCCGATTGAGAAGAAAACAATCGCCCATGGTGCGCCTTTAATCACTTTTTTCGTTTCGACAGCATGACTCTTTCTCGCCATAAGCAAGAAGGCAATTGCGACAATACCCGCAATAATCGAAACAGGCACCTTGATAAACTCACTTAAAAAGTAACCAACTAGAAGGATTCCAAGAACAACCCAAGAAAGCCGGAACATCTTATGATCTCGTATGGCTTCTTGTGGTACCCGTAACTGCTCAACATCGTATTTTCCTGGAAGATCCTTGCGGAAATACAAGTAGAGTACCAGGATACTTGCTCCTAAGGCGAATAAATTCGGCACAATCATTCTAGAAGCATATTCCACAAATCCGATATCAAAAAAGTCAGCTGAAACAATGTTCACAAGGTTACTTACCACTAATGGTAGTGAAGTCGTGTCTGCAATGAATCCACTTGCCATGATAAATGGTAAAATCATTTTTTCTTTGAAATTAAGATTTCGAACCATTGCTAGTACAATTGGAGTAAGGATCAATGCGGCGCCATCATTCGCAAACAATGCGGCGACCACCGCGCCAAGCAATGTGACATAAACAAACATTCGTAATCCATTGCCTTTGGCCACTCTTGCCATATGAAGAGCTGCCCACTCAAAGAATCCAATTTCATCTAAAATAAGTGAAATGATAATGATGGCAATAAAAGCAAACGTCGCATTCCAAACGATGCCTGTTACTGTTATAACGTCCTGGAAATCGACTACTCCTACAATAAGTGCTAGAACGGCTCCTCCACAGGCAGACCAACCAATTCCTAAATTCTTAGGTTGCCATATAACAAGAACTAATGTTGCAATAAATATAAGCGTTGCTAATAAAGTCAATCGAATACCTCCATCAATCGCAACTAATGCGCAATCCTTTATTCTCGAGCTCTGTTAACTTATCCATTTGTTCTGGGATAAGATCAAGGACACTTTTGATAATTGGATAAACATCACTGGATTGATTTAGCGAGTAGAAAATCCACTGCCCTTTCCGCTGTTCTTTCACAAGACCTGCGTCACGCAGTTTCCTTAGATGCTGGCTAATGGCGGGCTGGCTCATTTGCAATACTTCTACAAATTCACAAACACAGCATTCATCGTCTTTTAGAAGGCCTATAATGGTTAATCGGGTTTTATCCCCAAGTAACTTCAGCGTTTGTGCTGCAGTTTCTACTTCAATCAGTGTTTTTTCCATCTCATCACCTCCGTCCCAATGTCATTATATAAGCATATTCTTATATTCTCAAGTGTGAATTATAGATTTTTTGAGAAACGTTCACCCTTTCCTTATTATAAGTAAATGTAGAAACTTTATTTCCTTAAAATCATTAATCAAAAAAAATTGATTTAACTGTTGCTATTTTTAGAATTTACACGTAAACTAAAATTAATCAAAAAAAATTGATGAAGGAAGTGGTTTACATGGATCTTGAAATTCCTTTATTTGATCAACAACTGGAACAGTCTTTTAAAACGTATGAAAAGAAGTTTAAAGCACTCTCTGACCACAAAAGATTGCACATTATGTATGAACTTACGCAAGCCGGAGAATTATGCGTTTGTGATCTCACTGAAAAACTCGTTTTACCTCAATCAAAGCTCTCTTACCATTTGAAAATCTTGATCGATGCTAACTTAATTTTAAAGGAAACGCGTGGAACATGGAGTTATTACAGGCTTAATTCAACTGAAGTCAATCATTTGCTATCTGAAGAACTTTGTTGTCTCTTTCGTACGAATGATCGTTGTTAATTTTTTGTTTAATACATCAAAAAAAATTGATTTAAGGAGTGGTTTTCATGTTAAGAACGCACGTTGGACTTAACGTAACAAATTTAGCTAGCTCTATTGATTTCTATTCAAAAGTTTTCAATGAAGCACCCGTTAAAGTGAAAGATGATTATGCCAAATTCTTACCTGAACAATTAGCGCTTAACTTCACTTTAAATTCTAAAGAAGTCGTTACAGGAAACCAAGTTGGTCACTTCGGGATTCAAGTCGCTAGCCTTGAAGAAGTATTAAATCAAAAAGACAGGCTTCAAGAGCTTGGTTTCTTTGCGAGAGAAGAAATGAACACCAACTGTTGCTATGCGCTGCAAGATAAATTCTGGGTCACAGATCCGGATGGAAACGAGTGGGAATTTTTCTTCACGAAACAAGATAACGAAGGAAAAGAAGGAGCGTTAAAAAATGAATCAAATACTATTTGAAGCAATATTAAATGACCATAAGCGACTCGTACATCATATTAATGAAAATGCTTGGAAATACCAAAAAATCGATTCTACTAACAAAAATCCTTTTTTCACCATAACTAATTATATCTCTACCAAATTCACCGCCTCTCAATCAAATACTTGTTGTGCTCCTTGTTGTTAAGCGACCTAATCGGTCGCTTTTTTCGTACTAAAATTAATTCCCCCTTGTCTTGTAGACCTCTCCCCGTGTTTATTTTATATCTCCAATTAAGTGATCCCTACTTTACTACTTCTTCTTTCGACCAAAATCGTATCACGCCAAACGCCATCCATCTTTCCAATACGCTCTCGTCTCCCCACTTCTCGAAAACCACATTTTTTATGTAAGAGAAGACTTCTTGTGTTTTCTGGGAAAATCCCCCCTTGCAACATCCAATAGCCATTTTTTTCACTTACTTCAATTAGGTGCTGTAAGAGTGTACTCCCAATACCTTTACCATTACTTTTTTGACTAACATAAACACTCACTTCGCCAACTCCTGAATACACACTTCTATTCGAAACCTGACTTAATGTAATGTAGCCCACCCCAATACTTCATTATCCATACATGCCTTTATGCGGCACTCGATCGGATGACTAGTAGCCCATTCTTTCCAGGTAGGGGCTTCCTCTTGAAATGTCGCATTTCTTGTAGCAATTCCTTCAAGATAAATGGCTTTAATTTGATTCCAGTCTGCTTGCTCAATTTTACCCATATAGACGGGATTCTTCATCGAAACACCTCCCTACTAACCATCATAATCAACTTTCATTCTGATTACTAAGTATTTTCAACTACCTACATACAACAATCAATCAACCGGAATCACTTCTTCCATATGCTAAGGCATAAAACTTCTTATTTATTATGAAAAATATTAGATTCGTTGGCCATTTTAAGTTTTTCTATGAGTTCAGATCTTTAACTCTCCAATGATTCCTAATTTTAAATGGGGGGATTTTTCCATCTTGAACCAATTTAGATGTGGTCATTTCACTGATCGTTAAAGTGGAAGATGTCTATGAAATCTGTGACAGAGGCAAAAAAATTGTCCATCCACCTACTCAACTCATTGATAAACTAGCTCTATTTGATAAACCCGACAAGAAGATATCAAGTCATTAATACGAAAAGCCACCGAATTTGATCGGTGGCTTTTCTACCTATTCAATGTTACGAACGGTGTACCATTCATATATTGATTGTATCATTTTACTTCCCAACACTTATCCAGTAAACAGATCTTCATCTGGATACCGTATGTTCGTTCGGTCTGGTTGTGCTAATGAAAAGGCCAGAGTGAGTGGGCCAAGTTTCCCTAAAAACATGATAAAAATTATCGCAATTCTTCCTGTCGTCGACAAATCACCGGTTATGCCCATCGATAATCCAACGGTACCAAAAGCAGAAATCACTTCAAAAGCAATTTCAATAAAAGAACTATTTTCTGTCAAAACGAGAACAAAAATGGTCGAATACACAATCATGATACTAATCATTGTAATCGCAAGCGCTTTTAATACGATATGTTTTCTTATTGTTC
Source organism: Bacillus sp. N1-1 (assembly GCF_009818105.1). Taxonomy (NCBI): domain Bacteria; kingdom Bacillati; phylum Bacillota; class Bacilli; order Caryophanales; family Bacillaceae; genus Bacillus; species Bacillus sp. N1-1. The sequence continues at coordinate 1,041,228 of NZ_CP046564.1, read as the reverse complement.
TTCCATAAATAACAGGATCACTTTTTCCACGAAGAAAGGTAATGACAGCCATAATAATCACAAAAGCTGTCGTTAGCTTGATTCCCCCTCCAGTAGAGGTACTGCCCGCCCCGATAAACATCAAAACAAACATAAAGAAAGCAGTATCAATTCCAATCCCACTAATATCAACACTATTAAAGCCTGCTGTTCTCGTCGTAACAGCTTGGAAATAAGATCCCCATAATTTATCACCCAGTGATAAATTGGCTAACGTTTGTGGATTGTGATATTCCAAAATAAAGAAAGTAAACATGGCGATTAGATTAATAACAACCGTCCCTGTAAGCATCACTTTAGAATGAAGAGCCATTTCCCGAAAGGTTTTACTTCGAATGAGGTCGTTTAGAACAGTAAACCCAATCCCTCCGACAATAAATAGAAATGAAATGACAATATTGACAATGGGATCTCCTACATAATCCATTAAACTGTTTGACCAGATTGAAAAACCAGCATTATTAAAAGCAGAAATAGAATGAAAAAAACTTGCATAAGCTCCAGCCTGCCAACCCAATTCAGGGATCCACCGAGCTGCAAGAATTATAAAACCTATCGTTTCAACTGCCAAAGAGAAAATCAAAATGTTTTTTACTAATTTAACAACCCCGCCAATAGAGGTTTGATTGGTTGCCTGCTGCACCAGTAAACGGTGTTTCATGCCAATTTTGCGTCCCAATACCATGAATATTAACACTGCAAACGTCATGATTCCAAGTCCACCAAGCTGGATTAACGAGACAATGACAATTTCTCCAAATAGCGTAAAGGCTTGTCCAGTATCGACCACCACTAATCCTGTTACCGTCATGGCCGACGTGGCTGTAAATAACGCATCAACCCAGGTGATACCATCTGTCGTAGCAAAAGGTAATTTCAATAATCCCGTACCAATAAAAATCAGTACAACAAAAACAAAAATGAGCACTTGCGGCGGACTAAGTTTAATAAACTTTAAGGCATACGGATTACTAATCATCGTTTAAACCCCTGCCTGTTCAAATCGTTCAAGATTTTCGTTATTTCCAATAACGACTAGGACATCCTCTTTATCAATCGTCGACTCAGCGGAAGGGGATACAAGGATTTTTTTATCTTTTTTCTTAATCGCTACAACTGTGACACCGAATCTTCCCCTGATATCCAGTTTACTTAACGACTTCCCGGATATTTTCTGGGTTGCAATAACTTCTACAATACTATATTCGTCAGATAGCTCTACGTAGTCGATGATTTTTTCAGATACGACATGATGAGCAACACGTTTCGCCATTTCACTCTCTGGATGAATAATGTGATCAGCACCTATTTTTTCAAGAACTTTATGATGATAATCATTTTTTGCTTTTACCCAAACCTTCTTAACACCCATTTCTTTTAAAAGTAGGGTTGTTAAGATACTAGATTGGAGATCATCCCCGTGGGAAACAAAAACATGATCAAAATTTCGTATCCCGATTCGCTGTAAATTGCCTTCAACGGTCGCATCTAATACGAGTGTTTGCGTGGCATAAGTTGAGTATTCATTGACTCGCTGGTTATCTTTATCGATCCCAAGTACTTCCACACTTCTCCTGTTCAACTCTTTACAAAGCGTTCCTCCAAATCGGCCAAGTCCAATAATCGCAAAACTTTTTTTCATCATGTTTTCTCCTCTCAACTGCAATGCGACTTTGCTCTTAATCTGTCCATCTCATAAAAAATGATGAATCATTTTGCGCACAACAAAGACCACAGACAAATTAGCCTGTGGTCGTTATGTATGAACACAAGTTTCATCGTCTTCCCTCATAACGCTTACGGAGTTAGCTGTCGGATTCGGGCTATAAGAGTAGCCCTACCTATGCTTTCATAGGATTCACCCCAAGCAGTAAACTGCATCAAAATTGGGTCCCCCGCACCATAATAGGTTTAAGCGATTTAAGATTAAGAAACGGTTGATTTATATAACTGAGACATAGTTTACTCCTGAATTCTGAAAATGTAAATACTTTTTATGCATATGAGAGAATGACTCTATGTTTCCATTACAATCCCAAAACAGAAGCCTTCCTTTCTCCAGATAAGCTTCTCAATATTTGAGGACTTGATTTCAACATAATTGCTCAGGAAGCCCCCAGATTAAATTTCCGATTTAGGAATTAGGGTTCTCGGCTACAATGTGAATAATAATTCCGTCTGTATAACGCATAAGACAATTAAGCCTTTTTATAATCTTCTCCCAGCCTCCAAATATGAGAAATTTGATTTATGTAAAAAATTTGAGACATGAAAAAAGTATGGTCTTCTCTAAGTCAACGGTAATTTGAGAATAATTTGATTTAAGAATGGACGTACCACTTTTATTTCCCAAGCACCTTTTGGATCCATTAAAAAGAGCGCCCCCTTGATTCACAAGGCGTCGCTCTTTTTTACGATATGTTCTACTGTTTTTTTATCTATCCTTAGGACTTTTATACATACTTTTCATAAAGTAATTCAGTTTATTTACGAGTTATACGATCTGCTATGTTTTATATACTTCTTTAACTGCCAACTATTTGTCAGAACACCGAAGAAACCGGTGATCGCGAAAATCGCAGAAAGTGTCGTTGAGAACAACGCAATCCACCCAAATAGTGAGAGTAGCCCCACACAAAATAGAAAAAAGGAGCTAATCATGGCAACGACGTTGTAAAATCCATTCTTCGTCATCTTAACCTCCATACAAATGAACGTTTGCCCGGTTACTGGTTATTTTGAACCTCTTTATCCGTTGGTAAAATGATAGCTGCCGCAATATAGATGAGTACAAACAGGCCAGAGGTCAAGAGCGACAAAGCAAAATATGCAATTCTTAGAATGCTTGCATCAATGTTAAAGATTTCGCTTGCTCCTCCCAGAACACCAGATAACTGTTTGTTTGTAGTGGATTTATAGAATTTTTTCATATGAATGCCTCCATTTGTTTTAATTGTTTCTTGTATTCTTTACGAATTACTCTACTAAAAGTTTCATAATTCGGTCAACCTCTCATTCTATTTCTGTCTATATCTCAAATATAAGATGTACGGTCGTTCCCACACCTGGGGTACTAACATAAATGATCTCCCCATTCATCGCTTGCACGATGCTGTGAGAAACCATCATTCCAAGACCTGTCCCCTTTTCTTTTGTTGTAAAAAAAGGCTGCCCCATGCGACTTAATTGCTCTTCCGTCATACCAATCCCCGTGTCCGCTATACTTATTTTTAGCTTTTGATTTTCTATTGCAGTAATGACTGTAAGTGTGCCACCGTCAGGCATCGCTTCAATCCCATTTTTAAATATGTTCATCAAACACTGCTGGAATTTACGCTTTTCTGATTGAATCATTGTCGGTGGCATTTCAATTTTCGTCGTGATGGTAACATCTTTTAACGTAGCAAGAGGGGTAATGACACTTACACTGTAGGCGATTTCGCTTGCGACATCAATTTCCTCTATATCTTCAGGAAACGGTTTTGCGAAGGTTAAATAATCATTAATGATTTCAGTCGCTCGATCGAGTTCATTTATCGCAAGTTCCATATAATCTTTCGTTTGATTGCTTTTAAGGTCACTTTCTATTAACTGAAGAAACCCTCGACTCACGGTTAATGGATTCCGAACTTCGTGGGAAATACTAGCAGCTAAATGACTGACGACTTCTAACTTCTGACCTTCCATCACCGACTGCAATAATTTAAACTGATTTAGAAAAACTTCATAGACAAGTGTGGCTAGTAGCACTCCCAAAAGACTTGTCATATTGAAAAGAATCCAAGAAGACGTATAAATTTGCGTATCAAAGAATGTTAAGGAAATAACAGTCGATGATACACCTACCATTAAATCGATACTTGCTGCAACGAGAAGTTTTTTCTTCAAACTGTATTTAAGAAAATGCGATGAGGCAATTGACGCGACTACGGTGAGGAGAGTAAACGATAGCAGGGTTGAATAAAAACCCGTTCCCCCTAAAGTAAAACGATAGGCAAGTGTCACGATAAGGTAGATGATTGCGACCCACTTACCTCCGTATAGTGCACCGAGAATAAACGGAATTCTTCTAAAATCCAAGATAAAATTATCATCCACGACAACGGGATAAACCATACACAAGATAATCGCTACACCAGGAAATAATGTAAGTAGCCAACCAGATGATTTTTTCAAAAAGTTTGTGTGCTTCAACAAGTATAGAATTTGAATAATACTTAGCGGGGCGAAAACGAGCAAGAGATTTAGAAGTAAATTTTTGGCTGTAAGTAGCATTGAAAGCATCACCACACTTTTGAAATTAGTAAGTTAGTCATAGTAAAAATTCTTTTTTCATGCCTAAAGTCCTCTTTATTTCCCACATGTATTTTATTGCCATTCTTTCATATCGATATCTGTCTTACCACGAACGGATAAAAACGTTAATAAAGTGACACGTTAAGAGTGCTATCCCATCCTTTTTAAAATAAGCAGGTGGTTAAATGATCGAAATTCTAATCGCTCTAATACCCGCGGTCATGTGGGGAAGTATTCTTCTCGTTAGTACAAAGCTTGGCGGTGAACCATACAACCAAGTTGTTGGTACGACTATTGGTGCCCTTCTCTTTTCGATTGTGGTGTACTTTTTTACCATGCCGAATTTTACAACGCCAGCATTGATTGTTGGCTTTATTTCAGGCTTATTCTGGTCTGTCGGGCAAATGAATCAATTCAAAGCTGTAGCCTTTCTTGGCGTATCAAAAACACTCCCCATTTCAACTGGACTTCAACTTGTTGGTACATCATTGTTCGGGGTCATGGCATTTGGCGAGTGGTCTTCAACCATAAAACTAACGATTGGTATCGGTGCACTCGTTCTTATTGTAACCGGGGTGATTTTCACTTCTTATGAGAAGTCGGACAAAAGTGAAGCAGACGGAAAGAGTGATTTGGCAAAAGGATTTACGATCTTACTTCTCTCAACTGCGGGATATGTCGGCTACGTGGTTATTATCAGGTGGTTTTCTATTGACGGATGGACTGCCATTCTGCCTCAGGCAATTGGTATGGTTGTAGGCGCACTCCTTCAAAGCATTCATCACAAACCCTTTAACAAATATACAATTCGTAACGGCATACCTGGTCTGATGTGGGCGAGTGGAAACCTTGCTCTTCTATTGTCCATTCCTCGCGTTGGAACAGCTACCAGCTTTTCGCTTTCTCAAACTGGTATCATCATTTCGACGCTAGGCGGGATTTTTCTCCTAGGTGAACGAAAAACAAAGAAACAACTCATATTTGTCATTCTAGGATCCATTTTGATTATTATCGGTGGTGTCATGCTTGGCTTCACCAAAAAATAAGGAGGTTCGTTAATTTGGTGTATAAGGAGTTAAATGGAAAGGTGGCGATCGTCACCGGCGCTGCTTCAGGACTTGGGAAAGCCATTGCGATTCGGTTCGGGGAAGAAAGGATGAAGGTCGTTGTAAACTATTTGTCAAAAGAAGATGAAGCTGAGAAAGTAGTGGCTGCAATCAAACGCGCTGGTGGAGAGTCGATAGCTGTTCAAGCAGACGTCTCGAAAGAAGATCAGGTTGAGCACTTGATCGCTACTGCGCATAAGCATTTTGGCACATTAGATGTCATGATGAACAATGCCGGCATTCAAAAAGAAATTCCTTCTCACAAAATGACGCTAGACGATTGGAATCAAGTGATCTCGGTTAACCTCTCCGGAACATTTCTTGGCTCAACAAAAGCGATTAACTATATGATCGAACATCAAATCAAAGGATCGATTATCAACATGTCTAGTGTCCATGAAGTTGTCCCGTGGCCTCACTTTGTTCATTACGCTTCGAGCAAAGGTGGGATGAAGATGCTTACTCAGACGCTTGCGCTTGAATATGCGCCATATGGCATCCGTGTGAATAACATTGGTCCCGGAGCCATTAATACCCCTATTAATGAAGAAAAATTTTCAGATCCTAAGACGAAGAAAGACGTGCTATCCATGATTCCTATGAAAGAAATTGGGGAACCAGCTCAAATTGCTTCCATCGCTGCTTTTTTAGCCTCAGATGAAGCAAGTTATGTGACTGGCATTACGTTATTTGCCGACGGTGGAATGAAACTTTATCCCGCTTTCCAGGCTGGGAGAGGATAAAAATCGCCACACCACTTCCCTATCCTATTCACAGACATATCGATCGAGCTGTTTATTCCATTTCGTAACCGTACTTTCATAGGTCATACCGATTCGCTTCGCTACTTTTAGCGAAGCTTTATTTTGTGAATCAATGAATGAGATAAGCCTTGAAAGACCTAACTCGTTGAAGGCATATTTCTTACATGCGAAAGCTGCTTCCGTAGCATACCCTTTTCCCCAATGTCGTTTTGCAAAAAGATAGCCAAGTTCCACCTCAACACCGTGACCCAATTTTTGAAGAACGAGGCCGCACTGCCCAAGAAATTGACCACTTTCTTTGTCTTCAACGATCCACATCCCAAAGCTATACACATTATAGTGATGTAACGTCCACTCGATCCACTTCACCGTATCGTGTCGATTTTTACAGGATGGGTAATACTTCATTACTTCTTTATCTGAGAAAATTTCCAGAAGAGAATCCACGTCTTCATGTTCCATTTTTCGTAACACAATTCGATCTGTGGACAAAAGCGCTGTCATTTACCCACCACCTCTTATTCATCAAAAAAAAGAGTTACAATCAATTTCTGATAGTAACTCCCCCTTCCATTAGCTTATACGCTTCGACAGAAAACATTCCTTCCATTAGGAGGACGCTCACTCTCTTCCTCATCCTGATCGTTTGTTAAAGAGCTTTTCCGTGCCGATTATGCTGTTCATATTCCCCAAATTCCATCGCCTCCAATATGGCTTCTTCTGAAAAGCCTGTCAGTATGGAGATTTGTCGTATGTCACATGCCTTTTCCTTATGCTGCTTAATGAATTGAATGGCTACCAGTGCCTGATACAAGACTTTTGTATATTTGCTTAATAGCTGTTGACTCATCGAGCGTCGGCCACTTCCTCTCCTGGATGAGAGAAGAGAGGAGCATCTCTCCCTTATACTTAAACCTACCACTCTTATCGCTACCTTCCAACAAGAAAAACTGAATTTTTACAATTTATTATTAAATATTTTTGTGGAAGCGATTAAAACTGGTTTTATTTGGATCCCCTTCCTTTTTATGGGTTCGTTCAAGAAGAAAAATATTATGCCTACAAAGAACCCTCCTCCTACAATATTGCCAAGGGTAACGGGAATAAGATTATGAATAAACCCCGCTACGTTGATCAGTTCAGAATGAGGAGATGTGAATGAAATAAGGAAGACCGCGAGATTCGCTATACTGTGTTCGTATCCTGATGTAAAAAAGGTGAAAACAAGAAGCATCATGATGATAATCTTTGCGATATCTCCTTTCACACGAAGGGGTAACCATACCGCTAAGCACACGAGCCAATTGGCAAATATAGCTCTAAAAAACAAGTAAGAAGTTGGAAGTGTCACTTTCTTTTCTGCAACCGTTAATAGTAAATGATCTTCTCCAATTGTTTGAAAAACCCCGCTAAAGTAAAGCAATAGCGTAAATAACAGGATTCCAAGAAAATTCCCACCATAGCACGTCATCCAAACGAGAAGCGTTTCCTTCCAGGACGTTACTTTTTTCAGAGAGCTAATTGTCAGATACATTGTATTCGATGTAAACAATTCCCCTCCCCCATACACAATGAGAATAAAAGCAATTCCAAAAAAGAGAGCCGTCATGACATAGGTAGCAGGTGAATGAACCTCATAGAAAAACTGCCCGACTGTAAAGCTTAACACTAGAGCAAATCCTATGTATGCTCCTGCTAACATCGCGCGAAGCAAATAATGAGGCATACTCGCCTTAAGCAAATCTCGCTTCGAAACGGCACTCGTACAAATCTTCTCGATTGTTTCTTTCTCCATCTCCCTCATCTCCATTCACACGTTCAACATTTCACATTATCTATCATTAGTGTAAAACTGAACGCTCACCTCAACAAGTCACACCGATAACTTGTTTCCGTTTTGTCATAATGAAAACGACATCACGTTGAAATCAAAAGAAAGTGTGACAATTCATACTGTTTGTTGAGAAACATTTCCTTTTCCTCTATACTAAGTGTATTGACTGACCAGTCAGTTACACCAGATTATGAATATTGAAGGAGGAACATCGTATGCAATCAGCCGTTTATCAATCAAACTTTAAAGAAGGCGCATATGAATACTATGAAAAATTGCGTAAAGATGAGCCTATTACATCCATTGGAAGCTCAAATGGAAACAACACCTGGCTCGTTACGACTTATGACGATGTCCTTACACTACTAAAACGTCCTTCCTTTATTAAAGATCAATCAAAACTATTTTCAAAAAGTGCTCGTAGCGAAGAAGAGCCGCTTGAAACGAAGATTTTTCATCATATGATGCTCGATGTCGATCCACCCGATCACACGCGTTTACGTAAACTGGTACAACCTGGTTTTAACCCAAAAGCGATCAAGGAACTCGCTCCTCGTATTGAAGCGATCGCTGATCAATTAATTGATGAGATGAAACAAAAAGATGTGGCTGATTTAATTGACGACTTCGCTTTCCCATTACCAATAATCGTTATCTCTGAATTGCTTGGTGTTCCAACGGAAGACCGAGATAAATTTAGAAAGTGGTCAAACTCTATCGTTTCTGCTTCCGATAACATGGAAGGTGAATTTATGAACGATGTTCGGGAATTTACCGAATACCTCACCTCTCTTTTTGAAAAGAGAAAAGCTGACCCACGAGAGGATTTAATTTCCAATCTTATTAAACACGAAGAAGATGGGGAGAAATTAAGTTCAGACGAGCTTTATTCAATGGTCTTTTTATTGATTATTGCCGGTCATGAAACGACAGTGAACTTAATCGGAAACGGCATGCTTGCGCTCTTCGAACATCCCGATCAGCTAGCGCTACTGCAAAATGACTTTTCTTTTATAGAAGGAGCAATTGAAGAGGCACTTCGCTATTATAGTCCCGTTGATTTCTCAACCGCTCGCTGGGCTGAGGAAGATTTTGAATTTAAAGGAGTCCAGCTTAAAAGAGGTGATATGGTCCTTGCCTCGATCTCTTCTGCCAATCGGGACGAGAAGAAATTCACGAATCCTAACCAGTTTGATATTACACGTAAGCCAAATCCGCACGTTGCCTTTGGCTACGGCATTCACTTCTGTCTCGGCGCTCCTCTTGCTAGATTAGAAGGTAAAATCGCATACCAAAAGTTACTTCAAGCCTTTCCTTCAATTCAGCTAGCTGAAGATGCAAAATGGCGAAATATGTTTTTACTACGTGGACTTCAGGAACTTAAAGTGAAGCTTTAATTCATTTTACCAATAAGCAAAAGCCCTTCCAACAAATGAGGAAGGGCTTTGCTTCTTTCTATAGAGGAACATGTTTTTTCAATAATAGATAGTAACCATAGCACACCACATAGGCAACTAAGTAGGAAACATAGGTCCAATAAATGGTCCACCCGTTAGCGTAGTGTACAAGATCAATCCAAACACCGGTACCTTCAATGATTGTCGTGATCAGTGAGAAGAAAAGGATAACGACCAACGGATGAAAGCGAAGGCGTTGGACGGTTAGAAACAAAAAGCCCGCTAAAATTGGATAAATGCCAAAATACATTGGCATTGCTGCAATGGCTTCCGTTTCATATTCAGGATCAATCCTCCAGAAACCGAAGTGAAAACCGAGCACATCAAAAACAATCGCTACAAATGCGGCAAAAGGGGCAATCAATAGAAAAAGCCTAACATCCTTTTTCACGACATAAATGCCAGCAATCCACGGAATTAGAAACGCCGCAACAAAGTTAAAAACCATTTTCGCTCACTCCTTATATAAGGAATGCACGGATCTCACGGTAATTATACACGATGCGCTTTATTCATCAAGAAACCTCTCTTCCACCACCTATCTAGATTTATTCAAATACTCCTACATTTACAGAAAGCGTCTTGAATGATTATACTCAATCTATAGAACTGATCCATCAAGGAGGCATAAGAATCATGGTCGCAGTTAGAATTGAAACAGAAGAAGCTTTAGAGGAAGCGTTCCGCATTCGAAAAGACGTTTTTATAGATGAACAAGGAACACCTGAGGATGAAGAATACGATCAATTTGATACGCTGGATACAGCCGAACATATTCTCGTTTTAGATGAAAAGAAAGCCGTTGGTACAGCTAGATGGCGGATTGTAGAAGGCGAAGGGAAATTTGAACGAATTTGCATTCTAGCTTCACATCGTAAACTTGGAATTGGCAATTTAATCGTACATAAACTTGAAGAGCTCGCAATTAAGAAAGGAATTACGAACGTGAAACTGCATGGTCAGGTTCAAGCAGAAGGTTTTTATCATAAGCTTGGCTACGAAACTCGTTCAGACGTTTTTATGGAGGACGGCATCCCCCATGTTTTAATGAGGAAGAAACTTCCTGAAACTTTTCAAAATGCTTCATCGTAAGTTAGGTTAGAATCGAAATAGGGAACATACCTATTAAGATAAACCTATTACAAAAAAAAGGATGAAGTTTATATGATGCGAAGCGGAAATCCCGTTTTAAAGAACAACACATTTAATAGAACACGTGATCAAGGTGAAGCGATGACGATTGGAGGAACTGTCGCAAAAACGTTCTTCTTATTTCTCTTCTTGCTTGGGTCATCCATTTATACATGGTATCGCTATGCACAAGGGGAAGATGTGTATACGATGATGGTGATTGGCGCGATCGGTGGATTGATTTTCGCCCTCATCACCACCTTCTTTCATCGTGCTGCCCCAATTACAGGCCCGATCTATGCAACGCTTGAAGGCTTTGCAATTGGTGGGATATCAGCCATTTTAGAAGCACGCTACCCTGGTATCGTTATTCAGGCTGCCGCTCTTACCTTTTCCGTCATGGGCGTACTGCTCTTCTTATATGCCGCTCGAATTATTAAGGTAACAAAGAACTTCCGATTAATGATCGTCTCCGCTACGCTTGCGATTTTCGTCGTATACATCATTGATCTTGGCCTCAACCTTTTCTTAAATGCCAACGTTCCTTACCTGCATTCGAACGGACTCGTTGGAATTGGTATTAGCTTGTTCATTGTAGCGATCGCAGCGCTTAACCTTGTGCTCGATTTTGATTTCATCGAAAACGGCGCAAACCGCGGAGCTCCAAAGCACCTCGAATGGTACGGAGCATTCGGACTCATGGTAACGCTCGTATGGTTGTATATCGAGATTCTTCATCTGCTACAGAAGTTAAGACGATAACGAACGATAGCCACATCCTAATTTGAATTAGGGCGTGGCTTTTTTCTATGCATTATCGAGAATAATCAGCAAATAACTTCCCGCCCAAAGCAGATAGGCAAGCGGCGTTAAGAAAAGCATGGAAAGTTCAAGCACAGAAAGCTTTCTTACACGCTTTGTTTTTTGTAAGTGACGATAGTAAAAAAAGGCGCAAATTAGTAGAAGTAATACTGAAGCTTCTTGTACATTTTCTAATAAACGAAGTATAATGATCACTCCTTTTATCATATTTAAACGCTTGTCACGGTGCTTCTTCTATAGGATATAATTCATATTCCCATCGATGCGTACACTCTTCTAGCATAAAATATCCTCGTTCTTCATTTTGAACAATGCGAGTGCACTGCTGATTTGGTATTGCGCCCTCGCTATCATCACTTGATACGTCAATCCAGCTTTGACCTGACGGCTCATCATAGCGAACAACTAATTGATACCCATTTACTGTTATCGTTTCGCCATCCTCTTTGTTTTCCACCTTTTTGATAAATGCTTCTATATTAGCACCATTAGTTTCTGCCGTGTTTGAGGAAGAAGAAGATTTGAGGTGGACTTCTTTCGTTCCTTGCGCTGTCGGAAAACGAACCGTATGATCTCCAATCCATACTGCATTGGTTAAACCGAGCGCCGTTTCCGCATCTAGCCCCGGGTTGTTTACGCTTTGAACAACCATGCGAATGGATTCATCATCAAGACGCTTGCCGATCATTCCGTAATTCGTTTTGTAAAAGTGGTAAAGATAAGTCGTTTCCCCTAGCGTAAAATCTCGATATTCAATTGTAAGCGCCTGATTCTTTTGTGACTTAATTGTCGTATAGCTGTAATCCGTTAACCAGACCATAACACTAGAAATAAGTAGGAAGAACACTCCGATTGCGATGAAAATAATCGTAAGCCACCTTGGAATTCGAGGCGAGCGAAAGCCAATCAAAGCGAATACGAGAATATGAATGATGAGTGGGATCAACATACCCGTTGGTTTCAAGAATAAAAAGACGTAGTTTGTAAGAGCCATTGTAATCAGCACCACGTCCATCACTACGAGAAGGACCAATGCCCATTTTGTTTTTGTCATGAGGAAATCTCCATTTTCATCCTAAAGTTATCTTAGCATTTAAGCATGATGTAATTGATCACTTACAACGACAGCCATTCCGATAAGGATGATTTGCTCTAATGAATTGGGTGGTTTTCTATGGTGAAGATGATAATCCCCACCAGAAACCATATATTCCTTTAATGTTGGTGATCGAGCCGACTTTTTGTGAATAGATGCCAAGATTTCCTTTGTTCCTTTATCTATTAAGTGGAAGGAATCATTTTCTCCAACCGCTTTTAAAAAAGGCTTTCCCCCAGGTAATTGAGCCGAAATGGTTTGATTTTTGATTCCTAACTTTTGCTTTAGTACCGAAAGCAACCTACCATCAGCTCCGAAAACCTCTATTTCCCTATCGAAGCCCCTGGCTTTTTTAAGTTGAGCAACCACTTCTCTATTACCATCACTCACATAAAAATGCTTACTCGATACGGCATGCAGATTGATTAATTTCAATAATTGATTCTTCAACTCTATTGAAGTCTTCATTTCTTCAATTCTACCAATGAAACGCTCACCCGCATAAAGGCTGTATTCTCTACTTTGACTTTTCAAAAGGGAATCTTCTTTCATACGTAGATCAGTGTAGTTAGAAAGCATCGATAACCTCCTTTCTAACTTAGAAATTTAGTGAATACTGACCTATTTACATATGTTACCACCATTTACATTTTCCCTAAAGGCATGAAGTAAAAAATCCTCGAATTTACTTCGAGGACTTGGATAAAAACATTTTTGTATCATCACCTATTTTTTCACCCGATAATAAAGCCAAACAGCATCACCGATGGTCTTTGCTTCAATCAGTTCAAGTGGAACGGCTTGTTGAATGGAATCCAGGTTTTCACCGTCAAAGATCGTTGGCGTCGTTCGACCTCCTATCGCTAACGGCGCAAGTACTACGCTAATTTCATCGACAACGCCCGCTCTTAAGAAAGCCCCATTGATCGTACCGCCTCCACTAATACCAAGGCGCCTAAATCCTAGTTCATAAAGCTGTTCAAGAGCAAGTTCAATATCGATTTTTTCTCCATCACCTGCTTTAATGTATGTAATTCCCTTCATCTCTAGCTGCTCAATATAGGCCTGGCTCACATTCTCTCTTGTAACAACGATTAGTCCATCTGTTTGAGCCCAATCCATTCGCCCTCTTCCATCGAAAACAATATACGCTTTCGATTTTTGTGGCGTCGTAATTGGATTTTCAAGCTCTACCCAATCTGAGCTCCAAACAATTAAACTTTCTGATACGAGCGCATCACAATTTAATTCATCATATAGTTTATGAGCTTCATCATTCGCCTTACCGTCCACACCGTATGACGTCCATTCCATCACATTATGCCCTGGCGCTGTCGTCATTCTTCCATCCATTGAAGCGAATACATTGATTACCACTTCTGGCCTTTTCTTCAGCTTCATCATCTCCTTTGATTCGAATAATTTCATTATAAATTTTCCAGGAAATGAATGTCAGTGTTTTCTGTTAAAAGTGCATTTATATGACGATTATCCCGCTTGTCTTAATTCCGCCTGTTCCTTTCTAGCATCTAATTCAGGAGTGATCATGAAAAAGATGAGCGTGCCAATTAAACCAATACTCGTTATCACGATCGCCATCAGCATCGAAGAAAAGACCGCACCAAGCGAAACAGTTACCGATGCAACGAGCATCGAGAGGTTGAACTTTAATCCTCCAAATGCCATGTAAGAACTCCTTGCATCGTCCGGTGGAATGGCTGCCATATACGATTGTTCGACAGGGACTCTGAAAACTTCTCCTATCGTTAATAACGCCATCATTAGAAAAAGAAGCGTTAAGTTATTGGAATACGCTAGAACACCGTATCCGATTGTAAAGAAGAAACAGCTCCAAACGAGGACCGATTTATCTTTTAGTGAATGTGGAATTCTAGTAACAATCAGCATAAGAATAACAACCATAATCGTGTTCTCACTTCTTAAAAACCCCATCGTTTGAACACCATCGAACTCCCAAAGAAGAAATTGCTGAGTTGGCATTTCCTCACTAAGGCGAATGCCTATGTAGTTTGTTAGCTGAAATTCCATTGAAAGAATAAGGACCCCAGCGATGGTAAAGAGTACAAACAGCCGATCCTGAAACACTCTTTTATAGGTAGATAATAATTGCATCACGTGTTGAGCTGGTTTCAGCTCTTCCACAACTGGTTTATGACTTTCATCAATGAAGAATGCGACTAAGAATGCTGTGACTGCTGCTGCAATACTAAGAGATAGAAAAAGTTCAAACAAGTAGTCTTTAAATAGGAACGCGCCAAGTATTCCCCCTACGGCGATCGAAAGGTTATTTGCCCAATACGAAATGGAATACATCAGCTTTCGCTGTGGCGGTGTGCTCACATCAATCAGCATCGCCTGGTTCGCTGGACCAGCTAGCCCCCAACAAATGCTATTCACAGTCATCATCGCAAATGTAATGGCGGCTGATTCAAACCACGGCGAATTGCAGATCATCATCGTTAAAAAAGCGAGGAAACGAAGCGTTTCCGCAAAGAGCATCACTTTCTTTCTACCAAATTGGTCTGCGAAATAACCTCCGAGAAAGTTAATGCCTATCCCGATAAACACATTGACCAATAAAAGGAGCCCTGCGACCTTTGCTCCAAAGTGAACCGCTAAGTAAATTGACATAAAGGGAAAAATCATACTTCCGATAAAGCGACTAATAAAGTTTTCGATCAGACGGATTTTAATGTTCTTGTGAAAGTCTTTGAATCTCATTTTCTGTCTCTCCTATTCCATGTAAGCGACGTGTAGTGTGTAGGCGATTCGTTTTTTACAGCTCTACACCTCTCTTTTTTCAGATATTTCCATATACAATACCTTATTTTCCCTATTGAGACAATATAAGAATGAAAATCTCTAAAGAAAGTGGCTCAAACATAGTAAAAACTCAGCCGCCGCGAGCTGAGTTAAACGAAAAAGCTTCCTATTTGTCGAGAATTCCGCGAAAAACGAATTTATTCCGCGCTTCTCACATTAATTCCGCGAATTACACCGTTATTTCCGCGATATTTAAATTAATTCCGCGAAACTACTATCAACGCGCCCATTACCCATATTTCTTCTGGTGCTCCTTCTTCTTCTTTAAATAAGCTTCATCCGTACGCACAATCTTCCACTTCTCTTCAAAAATCCTCGCTGATTCGGCCTTTTCTTCATCAATATCCCGCTCATTCACATCACCGTCGCTGTCGTATTTCTTACCACCTTTATAATTCGCATAGCGGCGGGCTCTCGTATAGCCCATCTGAATAAATTTGCGGGCCATGTCCATCCCTACGAAATCATCGTTTTCCTGATACTCGCGAAACATTTGATAAATTTTCTCTGATGATTCCTTTGCGATATCAGGTGTTTTAAAACGCCAGTGTGGAAGGATTTCACTTTTATAAGGCTCTACCATGAGAACCCCCTGCTCACCGCGACCAACGCGGTACTTCTCAGGCTGTTCTCGAAAGTTAATATTGTCAAAATCAAGATCATAACCAAAAGCCATTGGTACCACTCCTTTTTGGAGGGTATTCCCAGTATGTTGCTCAGGGTAAACAAAGCAAGGACATTTAACTCTCTACCTTCACATTCCTAGATAGTGATTAACCTTATCCCGAAACGCATAAGGGTCATCCACCTTCACATACAATCTCTCAACGCTTTTCTTAAAACCAAAAACCTGGTTAATTTCCATCGATCGATTCAGCTCAATTACGAACGGAAGCTGCTCTCGTTCAAGTCCATGAAGGGCAAGCTCAACGCTTGCTCGATCCTGCTTCACTTCTTCAGGAGATTTTTTGTTTTCCATTATTCCCTTCACCGTATTCCACTCGATAAATCCGTATTGCCGAATGCCTTTTTGAAAATGAATGCCTTTGTTACTAAGGATAACGGGAGATAAGCGAATCGCCTTGTAGTCTGAGATGATAAAAAGGAGAGCATAAAGATCAAAAATTGTCACGACCCATGCCGCGACATGACTGTACTGTGCAACCATCATGTGAACGGCAATTATCTCAATGACCATCGCATGAACAAGCATGTAAAATACGCCAAGGTAACCTCCATCTTTATGAAACGTAAACGAATTTACGTGTTCAACGCTTGCTTGCTTTTTCTTTCTCCAGCTAAATAAACAATAGTAAATAGCGGCAAGATCAGTCGCTACTAATCGAAGTAGAAAACCGAATTTATTTAGTCGTTTGTTTTGAAAGATAAACGTTTGTTGGATCGCTCTTGAAAAGCTTAGAAGAAAATGATGATGGATCGTCTTCTCCATTTGATAGTTTTTTATTAATAAGGGGATCCTTTTAAGAATGGCGGAAAAAAGAACGAGCTCAAAAGCGATCACACCTACTTCAAGAACAACAACCACGGCATTAAAATACGTGAGATGAGCATCCGCATGAGACGGGATCATCCAATTGGCAAGCAATACTCCAGAGAAAATAATCCCACACAACAGAATCCATGAGACTCTTTTTCGAAACCCGAAAAAATAGAGTAGCAATGGTAAAATCACAATAAGATCTAGAGCGGTTCCAATGCCCACTCGATCATCAATAGGACCAACCATCTGCAATTGCATCACAAGATAATTCGGCACAATGATGATAAGCAGAAAGAAAATGATCCGTTTCCAGGCGATTTCCTGTAACGATAAAGAAAGCGTCATGTGATCCCCTCCCCGTCTTGTTACTTCCTATTATAATAAAACTTCTTAAAAAAGACGTAAGCTTCTTACACTTGTTGGAAAAAATACACATATAACACATTCTAACGTTCCTTACTGTGCCTTTCAGGGTAAAGATTAGTCGACAATGATGACAGACGTTAGGAGGATCCCATGATATTTTTCGGTTATGCTATCTATTTACTTCTAGGTATTCTAAAATTTGGTCTCTTTAGCTTTTATACAAATACGGCTTTTCCATTGCAGTTTCTCCTTATGAATGTTGCCGGCATGTTACTTTTATCAAGCTGGACACTTCTCATTCAATGGAAGAAGCGCCGATGGATATGGCTCACGCTTTTGTTTTTACATAGTCTTCTTTTAATATCCGATCTCTGGTATTACCGTTACTTTGAAGATTTGCTTTCCGTGTCCCTTCTTTCACAGATGCTTCAGATGAGCGATGTTGGCGGTGGATTTATGGCGCTAATCAGCTTCCAAGACTTCTTCCTTTTCGCGGATGTTGTGATCTTTCTTTTGATACTCTTTTTCACGAGAAAGAAGACGTATGAAGTAACAAAGAAGAAACGGAGCATAACAGCAGGCATCACATTTCTTATCGGGGCCGTTTTGTTTGCGACACCGATAACCTATAGCGCTGTTAAGGAAGAAAAGTGGCTAAATCAATCCGTTTCAGATATGCGAGACTATTATCAGCTTGGCTTCTGGGGCTATCACGGTATTGATCTTTGGAGAGGTGTGAGGGGGGCGCTTAACTCAGAAGACAATTTAACCGTGGAACAACAAAAAACGCTCCAGAAAAATGCTTCAAAAAACACAGAAGGTGCTCCTAAGAAACCAAATATCCTTTTGATTCAATTGGAATCCTTTCAAGAGTCACTCATTGACCAGAAAATCAACGGCGAAGAGCTGACCCCCAATTTAAATCAGCTAAAAGAAGAAACGCTGTACTTCTCTTCGTTTTATCATCAAACGCATGAGGGAAGGACATCTGATGCTGAGTTTATAACAAATACGTCGCTCTACCCATTGAAATCCGGCTCCGTTTATACACGTTTTCCAGAAAATGAGTTTGATTCATTACCGGAGTTACTGAAAGAAAATGGCTATGACACAGCAGCCATGCATGCTTATGACAAAGGATTTTGGAACCGTGATAAAGTGTATGAGAACATTGGATTCAATCACTTCTTTAGCAACAAAGACTATCCGAACAAGAAAAAAATCGGGATGGCGTTAAACGACAAAAACTTTCTCACTACATCGATTGAACATATGGAAACGTTAAAAGAACCATACTTTGCGTTTATGGTGGCATTAACGAGTCACACGCCTTATGAGATACCTAAAGATGAGCGAGAACTTGATTTATCGGGATATGATGATCCGATGTTAAAACGATATTATCAAACGATCTATTATGTCGATCAGGCCGTTGGGTTAATGATTGACGAGTTAAAGCAAAAAGGACTATGGGAAGACTCTCTCGTGATTTTCTATGGTGACCATGATAGCGGACTGACGAACGAAGGTAGCGAGATGAGAAAGGAAGCGAATGTTGAAAGTGCTGTAGATGCGTTTGAACTTGATCGTCGGGTACCACTTTTCATAAAGCAACCGAATGACGGTAATGGCCAGGTGATGAAAGAAGACGGTGGGCAAATCGACATCGCTCCAACAATACTAGACATGTTAAATATGGATATGCCGTATATGATGGGGAGCTCTCTTCTTGATGACCAATCCAATTTAACCGCATTTCGAGATGGGTCCTTCCGTTATAAAGATTATTATTACGAAGCTGATTTAACTGAGGAAGCTGGAAACGGCACGTGCTATGACGTTTCTAGTGAAGAGAAAGTATCGTTTGATAAATGTGAAGATCAAATCGAAAAGGTAGCAGAGCAACTTCGCCTTTCAGATGATATTATTGAAAAGAATGGTCTTGAAAAAGGTAACGAGTAGAAACGAAAGAATTGGCGGTTCAGACATTTAAAGGTCTGGATCGTTTTTATGTGGAACGTTGTTTAGTACCTTTGACACAGCTTTTCAAAGAGAGAAGAAACGATTGTAAGAACTTCATAGAAACCCGTCGAATGAACAGCGCTTTCCGTTCAATTGACCTATTCTCCAACTAAGAAAGTTAGTGAAAAGGCTCCTTGATTAATAGACTGAATATTCATATAGTTGAGGAGGTATAAGACTCATTTCAAATAGGAGGGTTTTATGAAGAAATGGTTGGTGTCACTATTGGTGTTGACGTTCCTGCTTGCTCCCCCCTTCGCCCATGACGCACAAGCCGGAATTATTGGTAAAGGTGATGCAACTGGAACACCCGGCGAATGGTACATTGGAGATGAACCCACTTCCGTTAAGTCTGGCTCTCTTCCACTCGTATTTGTCCACGGATTAAATAGCTCTTCGAAAACCTGGATTGATCAAAACGACATGGATGAACTTACATACAGCAAGAACTACCAAACGGCTTACATTGATTTATATCCTACGAAAAACATGTGGGATAACGGACAGCTGCTTGCTAGCAAACTGAAAGAAATGAACGCTTACTTTGGAAAGAAAGTCATTCTTGTGACGCACAGTAAAGGCGGTGTTGATGCCCAGGCTGCCATCGTTCATGCAAATGCGCAGCAGTATGTGGATAAAGTAATCACCCTCTCCACACCACATAAGGGATCCCAACTTGCTGACCTTGCCCACAGCAACCGGGCCGGGTGGCTAGCTGCCATCATTGGGAATCGGAATGATGCGACTTATTCGCTCCAGACCGGTTACATGAGCTACTTCCGCTCCGTAACTGATTCGAAACCGAATATTTCCGCCACACCATATTATACATTTGGGGGAACGAGTTGGGGCAGTTTTGGAGGCGCGCTCTACTGGGGTGGATTGTATTTGAGGCCATATGGTCCCAACGACGGGGCTGTTACCGTTAATAGCTCCAGACTCCCCTATGGAAATGAGGTTCGCGTTGGAAATTGGGATCACTCTTCCATTAGAACAGGAAGCGCTACGTTTAATTCATTTGAACCTTACTTAACACAGTCTATCCCTACATTTGCACCGCTCACTTCTATCAATGAAACGGCTGCTTCTGAGGAAGCCAGTGTTCTCATTAGGGGTGGTGAATTTAACGGAACAAAAGTAGAAAAGGTACAGATCGAACCAAACACAAAAAGCATCGCAATTGATTGGATGAGTCAAAACAAAGATTCTGTAATTACCCTCCAAGGACCCGATCAAAAAACGTATACGGTAACAAACACATCTCAAGATGACGGCATGTTTGAAGGAGCGTTTCATCATCAAATGAAAGTGAACAGCCCGACGCCGGGCACGTGGAAACTAAAGGTGAAACAGCCCAAGAAAGAAAGTTATTTAATGCAGGTTGCTTATGAAAGTGAGCTAAACCAGGACCTTCAAATACAGATGAGTAACGCGAAAGAAGTGAAGCTTCAAGTAGACAGCGAAAAGGTTGATCAAAAATCCATTGAAGGCTCGATCGTAATTGAATATAGTCAAAACGGAAAAACGAAGCAAAAGAAAGTCTCACAAGAAGAATTCAACTCACTAAAACCCTTTCCAATTAAACATGCAGGTGAAGGAGTTTACCACATTATGCTTGATGTAAATGGTAAAACGACGAAGGGCGCATCGTTTGAGCGAACGATTCTTCACACGGTTTACATTGATGCAAAAGGTAAGGTGTATCAGCCTTAATCAAAAGCCCCCTCCGAACATTTCGAAGGGGGCTTTCAAGTTATTTGATTCCTTTTTTAATTTCGCTAATCATTTCTGTAACGGATTGAAGTCCCCCGCCAGATAAATACCAGTAGTTCGGATCTAAATAGACAATGTTATCATTCTTATAAGCATCTGTATTTTTCACAAGTTCATTTTCAATTACTTCTTTCGCAGAAGTTTCTCCTCCATCGACAACCGCATCACGATCGACTACAAAGAGGTATGCTGGATTCTTTTCTGCAATATATTCAAATGAAATACTTTGTCCATGTGTGGATGCCTCTAAATTCCCATCTGATTCAGGTACTCCTAAAACATCATGAATCAGTCCGAAACGTGAGCCAGCTCCGTAAGCACTTACCTTACCACCTGTTACAAGTGTAATTAATCCTTTACCATCCATTTCAGTAGTTAGATCTTGAACCGCTTTGATTTCTTGATCAATCTTCGCTAGCTCTTCCTCTGCTTCTGTTTCTTTACCAAAAAGCTCACCGAGAGTCGTTACATTCTTTTTGAACGAAGACATATACTCCGTTGTATCAACGCCCATATAAATTGTTGGGGCAATCTTACTTAATTCCTCATAGGCATCTGATTGTCTGCCAGAAATAATAATTAACCCTGGATTCATTTCTGCGATCTGTTCAAAATCTGGCTCTTTTAAACCGCCGGCATTCTCATATGTATCTGCTTCATATTTGGAAAGGTACGACGGGATATTTGCTTGAGGTACTCCTGCAACTTCAACACCTAAATTATCTAGTGTATCTAATGTACCAAAATCAAAGACTACGACATTCTCAGGATTTTTTTGAACCGTTGTTTCTCCGAGCTCGTGCTTCACCATCACTTCTTCTGTTTCAGAAGATGCTGTCGCTTCTGCGTTCGCTTCTGTTGCTTCTGAATTATTCGTGCCGCATGCCGATACAATCATCGCTAACGCTGATAGCGCTAAGATTAAAATCCACTTTCTCATTCTTCTTCTCCCCTTATTTCTTTTTTAAGGACTAACAAATGATAATTATTCTCAATCAAACTTATAAAAAAGAATGACTGGAATCATCTGACTTAATGATAATGATTATCAGTATCATTTGTCAACATTAATTTTGTATTTAAGAGAAATAAATCCCAATTCGATGAACACCATACTGTTCAATCGGTATATGCATATCATAAATTTCTTGAAGAGCCTCTGTTGTAATCATATCCTCCGTTCGTCCTTCTCTTATTAGCGCTCCATTTTTAAGAGCGACGATTTGGTCCGAGTAAACAGACGCGAAATTTATATCATGAATAACGATCAAGACGGTCTTACCTAATTCATCTGCCAATCGTCTTAAAACTTTCATAATCTGTACAGAGTGCTTCATATCAAGATTGTTTAAGGGTTCATCTAGAATGATGTATTCTGTATTTTGAGCAATGACCATAGCAATAAAAGCTCGCTGCTTCTGGCCACCGCTTAAGTGATCAATAAATTGATCTTGCATCTCTTCAAGCTCCATATAGCGAATCGCTTCATCTACATAAGCCCAGTCCTCTTTCGTCAGTCGGCCCTGTGAATAAGGAAAACGGCCAAATGAAACCAATTCCCGCACCTTGAGCCGTACGTTTAACTCATTGGCTTGTTTTAATATGGATATTTTCTTTGCGAGCTCATTACTTTTGGTTTTTGTGACGTTATTCCCATCAATGCAGATTTCTCCTTCATCGCATGATAACAAGCGACTCACCATTGAAATAAGCGTACTTTTCCCCGCACCATTCGGACCAATAAAAGAAGTAATGGTGCCTTTTTGAACAGTGAGTGAAACGTTCTGAACGACTTTTTTCTTACCATATGATTTTGAGACATTTTTGATTTCAATCATGATTTTCTCTCCTTAAGTAGAAGGTAAATAAAGTACACGCCGCCAATAAAATTAATGATGACGCTAATGGATGTTGAGAATGTAAAGACGTGTTCAACGATCAACTGCCCTCCAACTAAAGCAATGATACTAATAAAGATAGAGCCTGAGATTAAATAGCTATGTCGATACGTCTTAAGAAACTCATGTGCCACATTGACTACGAGCAATCCGAGAAATGTAATGGGTCCAACTAATGCGGTTGATATCGAAACAAGGATGGAAATGACAATCAACAATCTCTTCACGATGTAATCATAATCGACGCCAAGATTTATGGCATGATCTCGCCCTAGTGAAAGCACGTCCAAGTATTTTATGTATTTCCATGCATAAACCAGTACAATAGCGAAAGCGGCAATTGAAATAAGCAGGACATCTGTGTTCACATTATTGAAGCTTGCAAACATCCGATCTTGTACGACCTGGAATTCATTCGGATCAATTAGCATTTCCATGAAGGATGAGAGACTTCCAAATAGCGTTCCAAATATTAAGCCGATGAGAAGCAGAAAATAGATATTCTGTCCTTCTTTTCGAAAAAGAAGCTTAAATAATAGACTAGCAAAGACCATCATTAAAACTACTGATAGAAGAAAATTGATGTTTTTATTCAGGATAAGAATGTTCATTGATCCAAATAAGAAAATAATTAAGGTCTGGATCAGCATATAAAGAGAATCAAGTCCAATAATGCTAGGTGTTAGGATACGGTTGTTTGTGATCGTTTGAAAGATAACCGTTGAGAAAGCGATGGCACTTCCTGTTACAATAATGGCGACAATTTTGATCGCACGTCTTGGCAGAATGTATCCCACATTTTGTCCCAGGTCGACCAACACAAATGCGCTTATAAGCAATAGACTGAGCACAAAAAGGAGACTGTTTTTCATACGTTTAGACATAAGCTCTTCTCCTTAACAACAAGTAAATAAATAAAACACTTCCAATGACGCCGACCATAAGACCAATGGATATCTCATAGGGATAAATAATCACTCTTCCAAGGATATCGCAGATTAACACAAATACAGCCCCCATCATGGCAGTTGGAAAAAGATTAGCTTTCAGGTTATCCCCCATCATGATCGAAACGATATTAGGGATTATTAAACCGAGAAACGGAATGGCTCCTACTGTTAACATGACAACGGTTGTCACCAAAGCAACGATAACGAGCCCGATGTTAACAATCTGTTTATACTTTAAGCCAAGATTAACGGAAAAATCCTCCCCCATTCCTGCAATCGTAAATCGGTTTGCATATATGTAAGCAATAATAAGACCAGGAATGCTTATGTATAACAATTCATACTGACCTTTTAATACGACAGAAAAATCTCCCTGCAGCCACGATCCAATACTCTGCATTAAATCGTATTTATATGCGAAAAACGTGGTCACTGATCCGATCACATTCCCGAACATCAAGCCAACTAAAGGAATGAAAATAGCATCCTTATACTTCACTCGGTCGAGAACCTTCATGAAAAGGAAAGTACCTGCTAAAGCAAACAAAAAAGAAATCATCATCTTTTGCATTAAGCTAGCAGAGGAAAATAGAATAAGAGAAACAAGAATCCCAAGTCTTGCAGCATCCATCGTACCTGCCGTTGTTGGAGAGACAAACTTGTTTCGACTAAGCTGCTGCATAATAAGTCCACAAATACTCATACTTGCCCCAGCGATAATAATACTGACGAGTCTTGGAACACGGCTAATCCAAAACACCTGACTCTGTTCATCCGTAAGCTTAAACACCTCGAGTGGCGACATGCTTTTCACCCCGATAAACAGGGATATAAATGATAATAAAATAAATACACTGATTAGATACCTTTTTTTCATCTCACTCTTCCCTTTACTAGATTTGCTTCAAGCGCTGTTAATATGTTTATCTAATTTATAATGATAATCATTATCACTATATCGCGCAACCTATTTATGGATTTTCATCAGAAATGAATGCAAATAAAAAAGAGAGAAACGCGGCCCAGTTTACGGCTCGTTTTCTCTCTTTTTTTATATCCACTACCTTATTTTGATCAATACCAATCGAGTGCTTTCATTTCTATTTCTTTTACAAGTGAATCCTTTCCCATGATATAAGCTTCCATGTCATTAGGATAACGTTCTGCTAACTTAGCCTTTTTCTCACCATAGCGTAATCGGTCTTCGGGATGCGCAATTAAATAATCCCGAAAGGCCAGATGCCGATCAATATCCGGGTTTCCTTTTTCATAAAGATGAACATGATGTGACCGCTGATCCCCACCCTTTCGAAAGAAGCGGCGACCAGTAAGTCCATTTTCACCAAGCGATTCGTAGCCAAGTTTTTTCATCTCCGGATTTTTTTGATCCACTAATGTAAGATCGTTCACAACAGGCAATAGATCAATCACTGGCTTTGCTTTTAACCCTTCAACCGCCGTGCTACCAATATGATGAATTTCAATCATATTATCGCCATAAACTTGCTCGATCTTTCTCGCTTCTAACAAAAAAAGTTCACGCCAAATCTCTTTAAATTCCTGCACTTCCACTTTTCTCACTTTTCTTCACCCCTTACCTCATCATCATGAACTCCGAAGTCTAAATCGCGCGGCCCAGAGACCACTAACGCCAAACATTCCGCTTCCAGTATCGACCCGTTTCATCTCTTTCATTTCAATTGGCTCGAAATTCTGTTGAAAAATGGCACTCAGCTTCTCTTCTGTAAATCCCAGGCCGCCCTGAAGACTCCGCTTTTGATATACTTCTGATATACTTCTAAATCCGAAAGCGAGGAACCTCCCAAAAACACGCCAGAGCAAATATTCCGCGTGCGAGAGCGTGCCCGCGGAAGGTTTATTGGCCAAATTCAAGATTTATTGGCCAAAATCAATTTTTATTAGCTAACTAGAATCATTCTACCTAATTAAACCATTATATGGAATCCACCCCCACTCGACCGTAATGAAATTTTTACAATCAAGACGTTTGTAACGAGACGATGATGAGAGTATAATTTGATAATTGATTGAGGCAAAACTACTCAACTACTAATAATGAAAATAATAAGAGATTACGAGAGGAGGTCCTATCGTGACCACCAAACCTTATAATAAAGTGTTAATTTCAGCCCTTCTACTAGCTGGAGCGTTTATTACAATTTTAAACCAGACCCTTATGATTACGGCGATTCCACCGATCATGGAGGAAATGAACATTACAGCGAACACAGCACAATGGCTGACAACCGTCTTTATGCTTGTAAACGGAATTATGATCCCAATCAGTGCTTTTCTTCTTGAGCGATTTACAACGCGACAACTATTTATTTCCGCGATGAGTATTTTTGCCGTCGGAACAGTTGTTGGCGGTTTTGCCCCGAACTTTGGCGTATTGTTAATTGGCCGTGTCATTCAATCCGCCGGTGCTGGCGTGATGCTTCCACTTATGCAAACCGTGTTTCTTATGATTTTCCCAGTGAATAAACGCGGTGCTGCTATGGGCTATATTGGACTCGTCATTTCCTTTGCACCCGCTATTGGTCCGGCCTTATCGGGTTGGATTACAGCAAGCTATTCGTGGCGCTTACTATTCTGGGCGATGTTACCACTCGCTATTATGATTATTGCAGTTGCCCATTTCGTTATGAAAAATGTAACAGAGCTTACGTTTCCAAAAGTCGATCCGATCTCAATTATTCTTTCATCAATCGGATTCGGCGGATTACTTTATGCGTTCACGAGTGCAGGAAACATTGGCTGGAGCAGCATGAGAACCATCGTTGTTCTTATCGTTGGTATCGTGACGCTGACGATTTTCATTTTAAGACAGCTCCGCCTATCAAAACCGATGCTCGAGTTTCGAGTGTTTAAAGATAAAACTTTCACCATTACGACCATAATCGGGATGATGATGTTTCTTGGATTGATCGGCTCAGAAACATTAATTCCTCTCTACATGCAAAACATGAGAGACTTCACCGCATTTGAGTCTGGGCTTGTTCTACTTCCAGGTGCCGTCATTACAGCCTTTATGTCTCCAATTACAGGACGTATTTTTGATCGAATCGGTGCGCGTCTTCTTGCAATTGTTGGCTTAATAATTGTAACCGGCGCAACGCTCGGGTTCTCATTTCTAGACACATCGACAACTATTACGTTCTTAACAGTGATGTATGCGATTCGTATGTTTGGTTTATCGATGGTGATGATGCCGGTCACAACGGCTGGTTTGAATCAAATGCCGAAGCACCTTATTCCGCACGGAGCAGCCATGAACAATACGATGCGGCAGATCGCTGCATCAGTCGGCACGGCGATCCTTGTGACAGTTATGACGACAACAGCTCAAACAGCTCAGCAGCAGCCCTCTATCTCACGACCAGATATTTATGGCGTAAACATTGCGTTTCTTGTGATACTTGCGCTGACAATTGTTGCCCTTGTGCTTTCATTTTTCATTAAGAAAAACAATCCTTTTGAGAAAACAGAGGAAACAAATAAGGTACCTCTAAAAGATAATCAAGACCTTCCGAAACCTGTGAATACGTAGAAGATTCACGATTAGTCACCGACGAAACCGCTCAGACATAATTCTGAGCGGTTTTTTCTGTTCCTAAAGAGATCACGACATATGTTCATCTTCACCAGAAACGATTACACTAGAGATATGAATTTTTTCTTTTTTCTGCAGAGGTGAAAACATTGCAAAAGTACCGTTTTAAATTAAGCACCATTATTATTATCTTCGTTTGTACGGTTGTCATCATGTCGCTATTGATTACGGATCTATTAGTTACAAATACGACTAGTGAAACGATTGAAAATCAATTAGAGGATAAAGCAATTACCGTTTCCAGAACGATTGCGGAATCAAAAATTGTGAAAGATGGATTAACAGATATACCTGATGAAGAGATAAGCATTCAGGAATACACGACAAACATTCAACAAGCTTCTGATGTCCTATTTGTGGTTGTGATGGATATGGAAGGTATACGTAAATCACATCCTGATGTTCAAAAAATAGGGAAACATTTTGTAGGTGGCGATGAACAAAGGGCGCTTAATGGAGATGAATACATATCTAGATCAACTGGTACGTTAGGTAAATCCTTACGGGCGTTCACACCGATTTACGACAATAATCAGAACCAGATTGGTGCTGTGGCGGTGGGTATTTCTTTAGATGCTGTAACGGCATCCATCCAACAGAGCCACAGGAAAATTCTTATCGGTTCAACTGTTGGAGTACTCATAGGCATTATTGGAGCATTTTTATTAGCACGATATATAAAAAACAGCCTTTTTGGGTTAGAACCATACGCGATTGCTCGTATACACGAAGAACGAAATACCATGTTACATTCTGTACATGAAGGGATTATCGCCATTGATCGAACCGGGACGATTCTTCTCGTAAATAAGTCAGCACGACGCATTTTTAAACAAGCTAGTTTGAAGGCATCTGATCCTCTAGGGATGAAAATTAGCGATTTCCTGCCAGGGACAAGACTCGAAGATATTCTTATGTCACGAGAAGCAGAACTAGATCAAGAGCAGTTGATTAATGGTGTCTCGATTATTACAAATCGTGTCCCCCTAATTGTGAATGGTCATGTTGTGGGGGCCATCGCCACTTTTAGAGATAAAACCGAAGTAAATCAATTAGCTGAACAACTTACGGGTGTACAGATGTACGCTGATACATTACGAGCGCAATCTCATGAATTTAGGAATCAATTACAAGTTCTCCTCGGTTTAATTAAAATGGAAGATTATGAAGAGGTTACTTATTTTATTAGCAAGTTGGTTGATCATCAAGCAGATGAAATTGGTAGTGTGACAAAGTATATTAAGGACCCCATATTCGCAGGTTTTATCATAGGGAAAATGAGCTATGCACGAGAATCACATGTTGCCATAACGATCGACTTTGAAACAGAGATTCCTCAAGCTGGCCGTCCTGAAATCACGCATGAACTGATTACCATACTCGGTAACATCATCGATAATGCGATCGATAGTGTTTCTACAAGTGAAAAACAAGAAATCCGCATGACATTCTCTTATATTGATAACTTATTAAGCATGACGATAGCGGATACTGGAGAAGGGATTCCTGAAGACAAACTAGAGGACATCTTTCTGCAAGGACATACTTCGAAAGACGGCAAACACAGGGGCTTTGGACTATTCCTTACTAGGCAAAGTATTGATAAACTAGAAGGTTCAATCGACGTAGATTCGGTTTTAGGTAAAGGAACGACATTTACGATCATTGTTCCTTTTGATCAGGGAGAGGATTTATAATGATTCAAGTTATGATAGTAGAAGACGATCCAATGGTTGCACAATTGAACAAGCGATACGTTGAGCAACTCGATGGTTTTACGCCAAGCCACCTTTCAAAAACAGCTAACGAAGCGTTATCGACATTAGCTTCCACAAAGATTGACCTTGTTCTTCTAGATGTCTATATGCCAGGAGTTAACGGTATCGAATTTCTGAAGTTAGTACGAGAACAAAATCGGGATGTAGATGTTATTTTAATAACAGCCTCTTCCGAAATTAATCAAATTCAGCAAGCATTAAGGCTTGGTGCCATTGATTATCTCATTAAGCCTTTTGAATTCGATCGGTTTCAAGAAGCACTTCTGAACTATAAACGGAATTACTACAAGCTTAACGATAAAGATCAGATGAATCAAAAAGAACTCGATCACATGCTCCGGGCCACACTTCCAGTTCCCGAAGAAGTTCATGAACCTTCAGATAATCGTCTTTTACCTAAAGGTTTAACAAAAAACACACTTGAAACGATCAACACGACCATTCTATCACTTAAAGCTAATCAGTTTTCTACAGATGATATTGCAACAACTACGAACATCTCAAGAGTATCTGTAAGAAAATATTTAAAGTTTCTAAGTAGTATTGGCTATTTGGAAGAGACGTTAACTTATGGGGTAGGCCGACCTATTTACCAATATGCGATTAATCCTGAGAAACAATCTACCATTCGCCATTACCTTTAACAAGCAACCTTCCTGGTTGCTTTTTTTAATTACATTACTATCAATAGTTACATAACATGTGAATTTTCTGTCAATTATTTTATGATAAAAACAATCAATGAAAGCGTTTACGATATTGCTGTTTTTATGATAACGCATTAAAAAAGGAGTGAACAAATTGGCGCAAGCTGCTAAAGAGTTAAATTATGAGAATCAACCTGACCCCTCGTCCGAAAATATAAGTCAAGAAAAGAAATCCATTAAAATTTTTGGTCTCCCAGTGCTATGGTTTGTGATATTTGCGGCCATTACACTTACTAGTCTCTATACTGGAAATCTTCCAGGCGGTATGATTGGTAGTTTACTTATTATGATTATACTTGGAGAATTACTAGGTTGGATTGGTGATCATACGCCAATCGTCAAAACATACCTTGGGGGTGGCGCCATTATCGCCATCTTTGGTGCAGCATTCCTTGTTTATGAAGGTTGGTTACCTGAATCTTCGATCGCGACAATGACAACATTCATGAAAGATGGGGCATTCTTGAACTTCTATATTGCTGCGCTCATTACGGGAAGTATCCTTGGAATGAACAAGAAAATCCTCGTAAAGGTTGGTCTGCGCTACTTCTTACCTATTATGGGGGCCGTTATCGGTGCAATTGTTGTCGCTGGTTTATTGGGTTCTCTTGTAGGCTTTTCTTTAAGAGACGCGATCCTTGTAATCACAATGCCAATTATGGGTGGTGGCATGGGCGCTGGTGCTGTTCCGATGAGTCAGGTTTATTCCGAGTTAATGGGCAATGATCCGGCATATTATATTTCTATGCTCGTGCCTGCACTTGCTCTTGGTAACGTATTTGCCATCGTGCTCGCTAGCATGCTTAACCTACTCGGTAACAAATTCCCTTCCCTTACAGGTAACGGGCAATTAATAAAAGGGTTTCAATACAAAGAGGAGAAACAAACTTATGATATTCAAAAGATGGGAATTGGATTACTAGCCGCCATTACCTTCTTTGCGATTGGTGGATTACTTGGAGACTTCATTCCTCTACACCCGTATGCTCTAATGATTATTATCGTTGCTATTGCAAAAATAGCAGACATTATTCCAAAGAACGTCATTGATGGAGCAAGTCAGTGGTACAAATTCGTCGCAAGTAACTGGACACTTGCTCTACTGTTTGGCATTGGGATTGCTTATACTGATTTAAACACGGTACTTGAAGCCCTTACTCTACAATATATTTTAACCGTATTCGGTGTCGTTTTGGGTGCAATTATCGGTTCCGGCTTAATTGGTAAGTTGGTTGGATTCTATCCGATTGAGGCTGCTATAACAGCTGGGTTATGTATGGCGAATATGGGCGGAACTGGTGATGTAGCCGTTCTATCCGCTTCAAGAAGAATGGAACTCATGCCATTTGCTCAGATATCATCCCGACTTGGCGGAGCATTAATTCTCTTGTTAGCAGGTTTAATCATACCCTTTCTCGCTTGACCAAGGTATACTCTGAAGAACTCCCACTATCCGCAAAGATAGTGGGAGTTCACGTCGTTCATTTATCGATAAACTAAAAACAAATGTGGTGAAGATCATCGATGTTATTCTAATTGTTTTACCGGCTTTTATTATCTTTGCGATTGGCTATATTGGCCAGAAGAAAATCGGATTTGATCGTAAATCCATTTCGACTTCTGCGCTGTATTTAATGTATCCGTTTCTCGCTTTTCAAACCTTTTATACAAACGACATCACGATGGATTATGCTTATATCCTTATATTCTGCTTTCTCTTAATGATCATTCTAATTATTATCGTTACGATTATCTCGAGAATCAAAGCATTGAAACGTTCTAAATCCGCTGCTATGATCCTTTCTTCCGTATTTATGAATAGCGGCAACTATGGTGTGCCCATCATTCTATTTGCATACGGGGAAGAAGGCGTTCACTATGCGATTATTATGATGGTCATACAGTCATTGCTCATGAATACAGTCGGACTTTATTATGCATCGAAAGGGAGTAGCACAGCAACACATAGCCTGAAAGATTCTCTAATAAAAATCTCACGAATGCCAATTAATCATGCTGTGCTTCTCGGCATCATTGTTCAAATGACTGACTTCAAAGTTCCAGAGTTCGTCATGCAAGCAGTCAACCTAGTTGCAGATGCTACGATTCCAACGATTATGATTGTCCTTGGGATGCAGCTCGCTTCACTAACGAGAGGAAGTGTCAAATGGAGTGATTTATCTACGGTTTTCTCCATTAGAATGATTGTTTCTCCTGTACTCGCACTTCTTCTCACTATGGCACTTGGCTTAAATCCTTTGCTTAGTAGTATTTTAGTTGTACTTGCATCCATGCCAACCGCTGCTAACACGACTATGTATTCGCTTGAATTTAATACAGAACCACAACTTGTTTCTTATAGTACACTCCTAACAACAGTGGCAAGTATAATTACCGTCCCTTTAGTATTATGGCTAGTTGGAGCCGTATAGGAAAAGCTAATAACCATCTTATCCTCTTTCACTGGAATGTTTCCCTGTAATCAGGCAATACTTGTTAGTAAATTCAATTACAGGGATGAGCATATGATTTACATTTACCATGACTACGGTGGCACACACACCACCTCCATTGCAGCCGCTTTTCATTTACAGCTTTTGAAGCCTTCTTCTCTTCCTTTAACAAGTGAAGAAGTTCTGTCGGTGCCCTTCTTTAACAAATTAACAAAAAAGGACGAGGGACGACTTATTTTTCACGGAAGAGATTCAGATGATCATAAAGTCTACACAATTGGAAAAAAATCATCGAAACTAATTGTGCCGGCCATAATTGATATGACGGTCATGCTTTTTGATCATTTTCAAGTAGAAGATCAAGTTATCCTCTCAAACACGTCACCAACAGTACCGTTTGTTATGTCCATTGGAGGCGGTCTTTCCCGAGGACTTGGCTTAGATGCTCTCGGTGTACCGCTACTTATTAAAGGAGCGAAAAAATGCAGCCCGCTCATTTATGATCTCGTTGAGCATACGAAAAAACAAGCTCACCAAACGACTGAAAAAGTACTTCTACTCGACAATAAGCATTTTAAGGTTTAGTTCATCTTACTTAACACGCGTTGAACCATTGTTTCGTTCAACGCGTGCTTTTTCATTCAACCTGCTTTCTCGCTTTTAGTTAAAGAAGTAAATCCAAAAAAATAGAGCGATTATAGCGAATAGATAGATTGAATACGAAACCCTCGAGAGCAGTGCTCTCGAGGGTTTCATAATTACATAATTTGAACGCTTTGTAACAACGCTAAATAGCCTGATATGATAAACAATACGCTCATTAGAAACGAAAAAAGTGGTGCCATCTTTTTCATAAATCCAGCAATCATCACCACCATAAACACGACTGCTAAAGTGCCAAGCAACAGCGCATTTACGTTAACGACTAATTCAACAGAGGCACCAGGTGGAACTAAGCCGTTTGTAAATAGCGTAAACAGCGGAGATACGCCTTCGAGGCTAATGAGAGAAGCCAGATTGTTTGGAGGTGAAGAGTGACTCATCGCACCCGTAGCGGCAAAAATCAGTAACACCATCACGGATTCTACTTTTGTCCACGGTCTAGGATCAAATGCATTGCTCTCTTTAAGCTTTTTCTTCATGATGACGCCATTCAGGAAGGCGTATCCAAGTAGTGGAACAATGAGCAAGTGTTTGATTAATAAGCTTTGTCCGTAAGAAACCATCCATGCATCAGGATAATCTTGTAATGGAACAACAAACTGCATTAACAATAGCCCTGTGATCCCTACTACTGTGAAGCAGATAATAGCGGTTGGATGAAACCACCTCAGAAATTGCGTCCAGTTTGCCGCGTTTTTTGAAAACCAGCTTATAACAAAAAGTACTCCTACCCAGGTAATAACAGCCGTAAAGTGTATTGTGTGAATGATAAATCCTTTAACAGGATGAAGAGAGCTTGAATGGCTCGCCCACCCTAGTCCTAGAATAAGAAACAGAAGAAGAACCATACCGATGAATGGATATCTCTTCTCCTGTCCATCATCAACAAAAAGAATATATAGGCTTAAAATAATGGATAGAAGAACCGTAAAACTCCAAGCCTGACCTACTTTAAATGTAACTAATACCGACGACAGTGCTTGTCCTATTCCATAGTCCTCATATAAATAAAGAAGTAAATCCAAAATCGGCATGAAGGAAAAAACCGCAATCCCTACTGCAGCCAAAAGCCGAACTTTTTTAGGAACATGAATAACCGGCTTTTTATCATGTGAAATAAATGAGAAAAGATAATCCGCAATCAGTAGCGCAAAGCTAATATAAAGCAGCGCTTCACTGATTACTGTTAGAATCAACATGGATTATTTTTTCCTCCTCATCAACAAAACACTTCCAATGAGTACGATAACCAGGACAGCAATAACGATGCCCATTACCGTACCGTTAGAACTTTCCTCTTCAGCCGTATCTGTCTTTGTCTCTTCTTCTTTATCCACTTGTTCATCTGTATCTTCTGCTGAACCGTTTGTTGCTTCTTCAGAAGTTGACTCTTCTTCCGCTACTTCTGATTCAGGTGCGTCTACTGAAAAAGAAAACGTTCCTTCGATCGGATGACCATCAACTCCAATAATTTTCCACGGCACTTCATAATCTCCGTTTGCAATTGGCTGATCAAACGTTCCAGTCATCGTATTGTTTTCAACAGTGATGTTATCAACAGCTACAGTTTCACCATTCGCATTTTGTAATTCAAATGAGCTTGTTTCCTCTATTTCTGTTTCGAAAGTGAGCGTTACTGTGTTTAACTCCTCTGTGATCGTACTTCCATCCTCAGGGTTAGAACTTTCTATTCCAGTGTGGGCGTAAGTTAAATTCCCAAACGTGAGTAGACATGCAATCGTTAATACTACTATTTTTTTCATGATCGATCCTCCATTGTTTATTTCTGTTAGCAGCATGGTTCACCCGTTTCATGTAAGCAGAGTGAATCGGATAAACAACATAAAATAAAATGTGTGAATAATTAACTAATCATCACATTCCTCAACAGCATAATTCCATTATGAAAAACGCTTAAGGTGAATTCAATGGCAACTTAGAAACAGTTTTGGATATTCCATGAACTTTCTCAGTAAGAATAGAAACAATATTCACATTAAAATCAAGACAGGGGTTCTGCCTTGACTTTTGTACTTTTGATCGTTTTTTTATTGCCGTATTGGTTAAAAACATTAGGGTGATTGCTACTATTTAGCCAACCGGTGTTCTTCCTCGGACCTCATACTAGTTCGTTTGACCATAACAACTCCAACAAGAAGTAAAGCAAAGCTTAGCATCACACTTGAGCCTACTAAGACGCTAAATCGTATGGATATGAGCTCTGCAGCGATCCCGCAGCCGACCATCACAGCGATAACAAAAATTGCCTCAATCCATTCGAACAAACTTCCAATCCTCCCCATGACGTCAACGGGAATATTGTTTTGATAAAAAGTGTAGAAACCCGTATTCATGAACGAAAGGGAAAAGGAAAGAACAAAGCAGCCGATTGCAGCTAACTGGAATGATGACGATAAAGCAAATATCAGATATCCTATGGAAAGCACGATTGCTCCGCCTCCTATTAACGAAAGCGGTTCTCCTTTTTCTGCAATAACGGTATTGAGAATGGCTCCTAGAAGAACTCCGATTCCAGCAATACTTACGAGAAATCCATATTCGGTGCTTGCCAGATGAAGGACCTCTGTTGCGAAACTTGCTTCAAGTGAATCTACTCCCCAGCTCATTATGCCAACTGCACTCACTAGAAAGTAAATTAAAATAACAAAAATCGCGCTTCGGCTAAACGTGTATACAATGCGCCAATCTTCTTTCATCATTTGAAATGAAATCGTACTTGATCTATTCATGAGACTTCCTGTTTCTACATCAGGTAGCAATAAAAATAGCAGACCTGCAAGAAATAATGCTACTGCATTAATGTAAATGGCATTGGTTGGCGTTCCGATGATAAATAACAAACCAGCAATCGCTGGTCCGATCACAAATGCACCTGAATCGACCAGGCTTCGAAGGGAATTGAAGCGGATTCGCCTTTCTTTAGGAAGAAGCTTCGTCATGTAGGTCATTGATGTTGGATGAAAAATCGAGCTACCCATGTTAATCAGAAAAACAAAGACATAAATCGTCCATAGACTGGATAGTAGCGGGAGAATAAGCATTACCAATGCCTGAGCGATATTCACCAAAATCATAAGCCTACGTTTGTTCACGCGATCAATCAAACTGCCCGCCCAGGGATTTGTGAACAGAGTTGCGAACGGCTTTAGTAAATACAGTCCTGTCACAGCAAGAGCTGAACCCGTTTGATCTAATAGGATGAGATTAATGGCAATATGATAAATCCATCCCCCGATATTTGTAATGCCCATTGATGTGAGCAGCAACAGATCGTTCTTCCGAGTAGCATTTAGACGCTTCATAACATGTCAGCTCCAATCGCGATAAGTTTTTGAACCAATAAAAAAATCTCACCCCCAGGACGTATAGTCCCGGGGGCGAGATTGCTTATCGCGGTGCCACCCCGGTTCAGTCATGTGTCGCCACATCACTCTTATCAGGTACGGCAGAAGCTGCGTATACCCTAGCTCAATAACGGGAGCTCCCGTTACACCATCCCCACATTCGGTTCCGATGTACAGCTCAGAGGTTTGGTTCAATCATGTTACCTTAACTCCTTTTCAGCTAACGGAGCTCTCTGTGTAAGATCACATCATCTACTCTTCTCATCATCGCACTTGATTTTGTTATATAATACCAGTACGGTTACACCGTGTAAATACTTATTTATAACCCTCTAACTTTATTTAGAATCATGCGCTGTTCAACCGACGCAACCGACCTTCTTGTCGCTGCCACCGTATCTGGATTAATGCTTACGCTATCAATCCCTTCTTGAATAAGAAACTCTGTGAATTCTGGGTAAGTCGATGGGCCCTGGCCACAAATAGAGACGGTTTTACCATGCTTATGTGCTCCATGAATGAGTTGTTTAATTGCTCGTTTTACAGAAGGGTTACGCTCATCAAAGTAGCCCATGCTGTTTAGAATGCCCGAGTCACGGTCCGATCCTAAAATAAGCTGTGTTAAGTCATTGCTTCCGATACTGAATCCATCAACAAGCTGGGCAAATTCTTCCGCTTCAAAAATCACGGAAGGCACCTCTGCCATGATCCAGATCTTGAACTCTTGATTTTGAACTAGTCCTTCTTCTGCCATAATCTTCTTCACTTTCTCAACTTCCCACGTTGTCCGAACGAACGGAAGCATCGTCCAAACGTTGATTAGACCGTATTCATCACGAACCTTTTTAATCGCTCGACACTCCAAACGGAAGCCTTCTTCATATTGAGGTGAGATGTAGCGAGAAACGCCGCGCCAGCCGATCATCGGATTCGCTTCAACCGGCTCCACTTCATCTCCACCAATGAGTCCACGAAATTCATTTGAGCGGAAGTCACTCAAGCGAACAACCATTGGCTTTGGATAGATATCCTGCGCCACTTTCGTGATTCCTTCTGCCATTTTTTCAATAAACATCTCTTCCTGTCCGGTTTTAAGCAAATGCATCGGGTGAATACCAATATTTGAAAAGATAAATTCCGTTCGCATTAACCCAATGCCGTCAAACGGCAGATGTTTGTATTTGTTGATCAGATCTGGCTCTCCAAGATTCATATAAACTTTTGTTCCTGTAATCGGAGCCAGCTGATGAAGAAGAGCTTCATTGAATTCTTCAGTGCTGTTCGTCGCTTCGTTAGCCGCTTCTTTCTTTTTCACTGGTTCAGCTTCTTTTAGAATTCCTTCATATACCACTCCACGCGTCGCATCAACCGTCACTTCCATTCCATCCATTAACACATCTGTCGCAATCGAAGATCCAACAATACATGGAATACCGAATTCACGTGAAACAATGGCGGCATGACACGTGCGCCCGCCTTCATCGGTAATGAGTGCTGCTGCTTTTTTCATGGCAGGAATCATATCTGGATTGGTCATGATGGTCACTAGAATGTCGCCTTCTTCCACAAGGGAAACTTCACTAATATCTTTGATTTTCCGAACCTTTCCACTAGCAGATCCAGGTGAAGCCGCTAATCCTCTAACGAGCATCTTTTTTGGCGTTTCTACTTTTTCAACCACTTTTGTTTCCTCCTCTTTTAGCGTTGTAATTGGACGAGCTTGCAGAATGTATAGTTCATTCGTTTGGCAATCAAGACCCCACTCAATATCCTGAGGCGTTTGATACAGTTCTTCAATTCGAACCGCGTCACGAGAAAGGTGAGCGATTTCAGCTTGCGTTAAGCACTGTTGGTTAACGTGGCCCTCACTTAAGTATTCTTTCACCGCAACCGTATCCGTTCCGATTGCGTTTGCTTTCTTTACGACAAGCACTTTCTTTTCGGCTACATGCTTTTCGATTAGTTTGAACGTTCTCTTATCGACGATGTACTCATCTGGTGAAACCATCCCAGAAACAACCGCTTCCCCAAGTCCCCAGCTCGCATTAATCATCATCTGCTCGCGTTCACCTGTAATCGGATTCGCTGTAAAAATCACACCTGATTTTTCACTATTTACCATCAGTTGTACAACCGCACAGAGGGAGACGTCAAAATGGTTGAACTGCTGTTTTTCGCGATAGTAAATGGCTCGTGCTGTCCAAAGTGACGCCCAGCATTTCTTAATGTGATATAGAAGCTCTGTGATCCCAGAAATCTCAAGATATGTATCCTGCTGACCTGCAAAAGAGGCTTCTGGAAGATCTTCTGCCGTTGCCGAGCTTCGAACAGCTACGAACGGATCCGTTACGTTGAGGTTCTGACTAAACGCTGCATAAGCATTACGAATTTCTACTTCAATAGATTCAAGCATATCTGTCTGCAGAATCCATTCTCTAATTTCAGCACTCACTGCATTGAGCTGATCGTTATTTTCATAATCAAGCTTTTTCATTTTTTCTAGAATGGACTGATCGAGTTCTCGTTCCGTGATAAATGCTGTATAGGCTTCAGCCGTTACACAAAAACCAGGCGGTACGTGTACACCGCTCTGCGTAAGCTCTCCAAGATTAGCTCCCTTACCACCAACAAGAGCAATATCCTCTTTTCTTATTTCATGAAACCATCGAATCGCACTTTGCTCCACCATTAATCCAACGCCTCCCTACTAGATTCGATTATTAGAATAACACATTAATTAAATTATGTCATACTATTTATTTCAAAAAGGTTAATTATGATCCCTTTGTTCTTACGTTTGTCACTTTTTCCATTTTGTGTTAAATGCCATATCTTCTTTCAATTGTGAATCATAACAATTTCTTAACTTCTCTTTGTGAAATCCCACAAAGGGGGTGATTTTCTTGTATACTTTTAATCAGACGCTAAGTACGAGTATTTAGATTAAGAAAGGAGTGGTCATAAATGCATACCGATCAAGAAAGTCATAACCCTTTTCAGGGACCATTCCGTACATTAGAAGATTTAGCTGACTGCATCCGAGAAAACCTAGGTTGTCCCGTTACGATAGAAGATTCAGATCATCGGATTCTCGCATATAGTTCACATGATGAGAATGTCGACCCGGCACGTATTGCCACTATCATGAAACGGAAAGTACCGGAAGAAGTGATCAAAAGTCTCTGGAAAAAAGGCATTATTCCACAGCTATTTGAAAGTGATGACCCCGTTATCATCCCAGCGATTCCAGAAGTTGGGCTAGGCCAAAGAGTCGCTATATCCGTTCGGAAAAATGAAGAGCTCCTTGGTTTTATTTGGGCTCAATTGAATTGGGAAGTGACCCAGGACGAGTTGAACCTTCTAAAGAAAGCAGCAAAAGTTGTTAAAAATCAAATCCTGAAATTAGAAATAAAGAAGCGACAGTCAGAAGAAGGGCATCGCGAGTTTTTCTGGAAGTTGCTCACGGGGCATTACACAAAAGAAGAGAATCTCCATCAGCAAGCTTCCACGTATCAGCTGAAATTAAAGGGCGAGATGGCGATCGTGATCTT
Organism: Bacillus sp. N1-1; assembly: GCF_009818105.1. Lineage (NCBI taxonomy): Bacteria > Bacillati > Bacillota > Bacilli > Caryophanales > Bacillaceae > Bacillus > Bacillus sp. N1-1. Next base: position 1,001,178 of record NZ_CP046564.1, on the reverse strand, counting down.
TGAATTTAGTGATGAAATACAGCAATCGCTTGAGCGTCATATGAATTACTACATTCAGGCTTCTCATCAAATCGAATTAATTTATAGTACGTTAGATCAAAACCAGCTCATTTTACTCGTTCGTCCTTCAGACCAACACAACACAGCTGAACAGCTTACCAGTTTTGTTCAAGTCTTTGTTGAGAAAATTAGTAATCGTCTTGGTGTTGATACGTTAAAAGGCGGGGCTGGAACGCTCTATCAAAGCCCTCTTTCGATAAAGAACAGCTATCGCGAAGCCCTTCATGTGCTGTCAATTAAAGAACGATTTAAAAAGGAAGTTACGGCGGTCTATAGCTATCAGGATCTTGGGATTTATCAATTTATTGACCTCCTTTATAAAGAGCGTCAGCACTATCAAAACCCCTATATCGAAAAATTAAAGCAGTATGATGGCATTCATCATACTCAGCTACTTGAAACGCTTGATACTTATCTGCAACACGATAGCAATGTGAAAGCTGCCGCTCAAGTCCTCCACGTTCATACAAACACGTTGAACTATCGCCTCAAACGTATCGCTGATGTGGCAAACCTTGACTTAAAAGATGCCAATCAAAAAGTAACGCTTTATCTGGATTTAAAAATCGAACAAATGAAATCATAGGGTGTTTGTGTAATTACACAAACACCTTATGACCTTTTCTCTCATTTACACAATGAGAAATCGAATGAGGACGTCTATAATCGGAGGTACTTGATCATTAAACACTGTCTAAGGGGATGAAATTATGTATATTGGTATTCCAAAGGAAATTAAAAATAATGAAAATCGCGTAGCTATTACTCCAGCAGGTGTCATCGCACTAATGAAGGCTGGTCATCATGTAACAGTTGAGACTGAAGCAGGAATTGGAAGCGGTTTCGAAGATATTGACTATCGCGAAGCGGGCGCAACGATTGCAACAGATGCTGCATCAGTTTGGAACCAAGAAATGGTGATGAAAGTAAAAGAACCACTTTCTTCTGAATATGCTTATTTCCGTGATGGACTCATTCTCTTCACCTACCTTCACTTAGCAGCAGAGCCCGAATTAACAAAAGCGCTTAAAGATAGCGGTGTAACGGCAATCGCTTATGAAACGGTTGTGGATCGTGGAACTCTCCCACTACTTACACCAATGAGTGAAGTAGCTGGACGTATGGCTTCACAAATCGGCGCACAAATCCTTGAAAAACCTAAAGGCGGAAAAGGCATTCTGCTTGGCGGCGTTCCTGGAGTGAAACGTGGCAAAGTAACGATTATCGGCGGTGGCGTTGTTGGAACAAACGCAGCGAAGATCGCAATGGGTCTAGGAGCAGACGTAACAATTCTCGACTTAAGCGCTGAGCGCCTTCGTCAGCTTGATGACATTTTCGGAAATGCGATTAACACACTTATGTCGAACCCACTTAACATCGCTCAAGCTGTTAAGGAAGCGGACCTTGTTGTTGGCGCGGTGTTAATTCCAGGAGCAAAAGCACCTAAGCTTGTGACAGAAGAAATGGTAAAAAGCATGACACCAGGATCTGTTCTTGTTGATGTTGCCATTGACCAGGGTGGAATCATCGAAACAGTTGATCACATCACGACGCACGATAACCCAACATACGAAAAGCACGGGGTTGTTCATTACGCAGTCGCAAACATGCCAGGAGCTGTTCCTAGAACATCAACAATCGCCCTTACAAACGTAACAATTCCTTATGCGCTTCAAATTGCCAATAAAGGCGTAACGGCTGCGATCCAAACCAACCCGGCACTCGAAAAAGGATTGAACGTTGCAAACGGTGCGATCACGTACGAAGCTGTCGCAAGAGACCTGGGCTATGAGTACGTTTTAGCAAACGATGCATTGCTTGGAACTCACGCTTAAAAATAGAATTTTATACCACAAAGAGCCAGGACGCATCATCTGCTTCCTGGCTCTTTTCTATTGCAAATAAAATGAAATAATGGCAATTAAGCTAAATACCTCGATTGACTTCCTTCATATTGTCCAAATTGATAGCGATTAAGGAGCTTATCAAGCTCTTGACTGGCCATGACAGTTTGTTTATGTGTAAATCCATGCGCTAACACTTTTGATGTTAAAACTACTTTTTTCTGATCAATGAGAGCTAGAAGATTTGATCTCGTGTAACATTGTATAGGCAATTTCAACGCTTCCCTTCCTTAATGATTGTAGTAGAAACAGAAGTAGATTTAAACAGCGTTTTATAAGTGGATATTAAGGAGTAAGTGAACGTAAAGGTCTTCCTTCACCCGAACAAAATCACGATCAACTTTCGTATCCAACGCTATCAAAGTCGTTCATTTAAAACAGTCCATGTTATAGTTTACTATATTTTGTAAAAAAAGGGTAGAAGAAATATTTTTACTACTATTATTTAAAACTTTTCTTAATCTTCAAATGAAAAACCCTCATCTTTTGAATTCCTTTTTCTTGCCAATGGCTCCCCTGCTTTGATCGACGCTTGCCCCTCTAAACTTGGAGAAAGAGAGACCTTATCCTTTTCAAACAAGAGCACCACGGTGGAACCAAAACGAAAAAAGCCCACTTCCTCTCCTTTTTCTAGGTTTAAGGTAGGGTGTGTTAATTCAATCGTATTTACCCACATCGCCCCCACTTTCACGAGAGCAATAAATGTCCCATCTTCTTGTTTTAATTCAGACACAATGCGGTAGTTTGTCGAGAGGGGCGACTTTCCTAAAGTCATACCTAACTTATTGACTGGAGTGGACTTTCCACCAAGTTCATACTGTTTTCCTACAACAGCATCAGCAGGAGCGTGAATCCGGTGATAATCTCTAGGACTAAGATACAACACAAGGAATAGGCCATGTCTGTATCGAACAATCATTTCCTTATCCTGCAGTAAGTCCTCGATCGAGTACGCAATCCCTTTTACCTCAATTAAAGTGTCATCTATCTCACCAAACTGCTCCAATTTCGCATCAACAGGACTGACTATGTCGCTACCTTCTCCTTTAACAGAACGTGAACCAGATTTAAGTTTTCTTATAAAAAACGCTTCTAATGACGTAAACTCCTTCAGCTTTTTATCCAACTCGTCTGTTTGGATGTTAAAGAATTTCACGTATAGAGGAATCAGCCACCTGCTAAATTGAGTTCGACTCATTTTATTAATAAAATAGCCTAACCTCTTAGAATTGAGCAAGCCGATCATTCCTCGATAAACATACTTTTTCACTTTGCCCCCCCCCACTCTAGATCTTTGTAATCGTTTCTTTTGTTTATAAACTACCCTATTTTCATCTATTTAGTAGTGTTTAATAAACGGTGAATCTAAGGAATATATATAATAATAGGAATTAAGATGCATCAACAAAAGAGGTCGCCATGTATATGACGACCTCTCCTTTATGTATGTGCACGGTTTTTGTACCCAGTTCACCAAAGCGGCTCTTCTTCGTTACTTAACGTATAGTAAAACGGAGAAATAAGAAGAATTATGGCGAGAATGGCAAATGAAAAACCTAAATAAAACCATAATGATAGATTGTATATCGATGTCACCCCAAGTGGAATAACTACGAGCATCGAAGTATAGCTTGATCGCTTTCTCGATTTTGCTGAAAGATATTGCTGTTCGTTACAGTTTGGACATGTGGCCTTCTGACGGTAGATGAATCTCATCGCTTCCTTCCACCGCCAAATGTATCCACAGCTCTGGCAAGTTGGCACGATCAGCCCCCCTCATTCTTTTATTTTTCACAAGAAAAGCTCCAATTTATCGCAAGGAAATCTTTTTCCAAGCTTACTTTCCCTCCTCTTTTTTCGCACCCTTCAACGGCTGTGTCTATCACTTGATGATTAAAATAGGATCCCACCCCAACCATAAAAAAGATGCCAATTGGGAAAAGCAATAATAAAGTGATTTTTTTCACACGCCTAGGGCCCTTTTTAGTTTTCATTAAAATAGTCCTCAAAGTTGTTCGCCATCATTTCTAACTCTTCCTTATGTTTTGTCACAAATGCCTCAACAGTCTCATCCTCCATAAGCTCACCATCGCTTGGAAGATCAGAAAATTCGTCTGTAAGAATCTCCTTCATCTTCTCTTTTGAAATGCTCATACTTTTTTCTTGAACATTAAACTCATACCCTTTTGCATTTGGAACGAGAAGGCTTAAATAAATCGCGTTGTAATACAAGGTTTTTTGGTCATTATCGTTGTCAGAGAACCAGTAAGAATGAAACGTTTCTTCTGAAACATCACCTTTCACGCCATATGTAACGTTTATCTTTTCATCCGATAGATCGAACTTCCCAACTGTTTCTCCGCCTGGCAAGTGACTAAGTAGAGCTAGAACATCCGAATTGTTGCCCACGTACGTTCCACTGTATTGAAGTATAGATACAGTATGAGCGTCATCAATCGTTTTGATCGCTGTTTGATCGCTAGCTGTGCCGCTTGAACAGCCAGCTGCAAGGAGTAGAACTAGCGCAAACGCCAACCACTTACTTCTCATCTTATCGCCTCGTTATTTGCTTATTTACACTCTACTAATACGTACGATAGAAAAAGGGGAAAGGTTTCAAGCCGAATAAAAAAGATAACTCGAAACGAGTTACCTTCTTTGTAATCTATGGCATTCTCTCCATATCCATATGCAGGGCGTTCCATCGATGACCATCTAAATCAATAAAACCCATCCCATAGAGCCAGCCATCCGTTAACCCTGGTTTTGCGAAAATGGCTCCCCCAGCTTTTTCAACTTTCTCGACCAATTCATCCACTTCTTCTCGGGAATCCACCCCAATCGAGAAAAGAACTTCTGTCGTCTTCCGAGGATCTGCTCCTTTATGATGCGTGAACGTTTCAAATTTTGAAGCTGGAAACAACATCACTTTCGATGCCCCGACCGCGACTTGAACACCGTCACCAATGGACCTTACGGAAAAATCAATGTTGTAAAAAAACGCTTTCGACTTTTCTAAATCCTTAACAGGCAAGTTCATCCATAGCTCCATTAGCATATCAGTTCCTCCTCTAGAAATTAGATTGAGCCTGATGTTTTTTGATTTTATCTGGATGAAATGGAGAGTCTTTCACTTCATTTACGACACTAAACGGATTCCCATTAAGATCATAGAAATCAAAGCACGTCATGCCTCCAAAATCTTCAAGTTCAGTCGTCTCCACACCGGCATCGTTCAGCTGATGATAAAAAGCATGAATGTCTTCTACAAGAAAATTGAAATAGCTATTTCGATGTTTACCTTGCACGTGAAACTCTGTAGCCTGATTGGATTCAACCTGAACTAACCCAAGCTGGGTCCGACTATTTGGAAAATAAAATCCTGCACCTTTCCCAGTCCCTTCTCCCCACTCCTCAATTTTCTGAACGTGAAGATGCTTTTCATACCATGCGATTGCTTTTTCTAGATTTGTCACTGGAATAAATACGCTACCAATCCGAATCATACACTCATCTCCTTTTTATTTGATTACTGAATCGTGTCCAACAAATCAACGTCGATCTTTTCTTTATTCTTAAAATGATGAAAGCGCTCAAGGTGCCAGGCACCTATTTTTCTCGTCTTACCGCTTTTTTCAATCCTATTATGCAGTTCATCATACGTATGTAAAATCGTCGTGTTTGGCCCATTATGGTTCATGACCGCATAGGTTTGAGGTGGGATCGTTAACGAAACCATCCCATTAGGAATCTGCCCAACCTTTTTCACCTGCACACAAACCCAATATCCTTCCTCATCTTCAGAAGAAGTCTCTACAATAAAGGCACCTATTTGCTGTGTAGGGTTTGTGACATGTGAGATCTTATGCTTCCGCTCTTCTAACCGTTTCGATGCTTGTGGTATTTCTGATAGATACTCCTCTGCCGGGCAGCAAACTCTTATGCCAATGAGGTGAATCTGTTCAAGTTTTTCAATGTGCACTCCCTCCTCAATCCCCTTCCTCTCCACCTATTGGATTTGGAATAAGATAACGCTCTTTAAACTCCGGACTTATTTCACTCCACACATCAAACAGATTGCCATCCGGATCGGAGAAAACAAAGTTCCTCCCCGCATGACCCCTGTTTTCCAACTCACCAACGGGTATATTTTCAGAAATAAAATCATCTCGGAGCTTCTCAAGCGCCGCAAGTCCATCGACTTCAAACGTTAGAGAAAAGCACTCCTTTCCTTCGCTATCATAGAAATTGGCACTTTCCTTTTCTTTTGCTTTAACAAGAAAAAAACTCTGGTTCGCCATATTTAAAATCGCTTTCTGTTGATCTTGATAGCTAAGCTCAGCATTTAGCTTTGTGACGTACCAATCCGTCGCTCGTTTGACGTCTGAAACAGGTAGATAGGTAGAACCGATTCGAAGCAAATGATTTCCCAACTCACCAACTCCTCTCGTCGTTTTTCTTAATGTACTTTTCAATATGGAGAGATAGATTCCCTTCCAATTATCTTGTTTTTTACATTAAGCATCTAAAATACTTTGACAATGTATGAAATATCCTGTACATTATCAAATGGACGAACATTTAATTCAAAACAAAACGTATTATTCGTTTTTAGGAGTGGATCTCATGGAAAACGTATTTGATTATGAAGATATTCAACTAATTCCCGCTAAATGTGTCGTAAACAGTCGATCAGAATGTGATACTTCCGTCACGCTTGGCAACCATACATTTCAATTACCAGTCGTACCTGCGAACATGCAGACAATTATTGATGAAACGATTGCCGTTACGTTAGCTGAAAAAGGGTATTTCTACGTGATGCACCGTTTTGAACCAGAGAAACGTATTGCTTTTATTCAAGATATGAATTCACGTGAGCTAATCACTTCCATTAGCGTCGGGGTAAAAGACGAGGAATACACGTTCATTGAACAGCTAAAAGAACAAGGCCTAACGCCTGACTATATTACAATCGATATTGCTCACGGCCACTCGAATGCCGTAATTGAGATGATTGGTCATATTAAAAAGCACTTGCCAGACAGCTTTGTCATCGCCGGAAATGTCGGTACACCTGAAGCGGTTAGAGAACTCGAGCATGCTGGAGCAGATGCGACGAAAGTTGGGATCGGACCAGGTAAAGTGTGCATTACAAAAATCAAAACCGGTTTTGGAACTGGTGGCTGGCAGCTAGCGGCACTTCGCTGGTGTGCAAAAGCTGCAACGAAGCCGATTATTGCTGACGGCGGCATTCGCACGCACGGCGATATCGCAAAATCCGTTCGCTTTGGAGCATCAATGGTGATGATCGGTTCTCTTTTTGCCGGACATGAGGAATCTCCCGGCGAAACCGTTGAACGCGATGGCAAGCGATACAAAGAGTACTTTGGATCTGCTTCTGAATTTCAAAAAGGCGAGAAGAAAAATGTTGAAGGTAAGAAAATGTTTGTTGAACATAAAGGGAACCTTCAAGACACGCTTACTGAAATGGAACAGGATCTCCAGTCAGCCATTTCTTACTCTGGCGGAGACAAGCTCGAATCAATCCGTACAGTGGATTACGTTGTCGTAAAGAACTCCATCTTTAACGGAGATAAAGTCTATTAATGAAATGAGCGCAGCTGCCTATGAAGCAGCTGCTTTTTTGCGTCTTTTTAGCATAGGCTTATTTAACTATTTCCTCAGATAGGCATGTGTAAAAAGATCCAAATTCCTTGAATTGAAAAGGGAATGGAGTGTGATAGACGAAAGGTTCAAGTCAGAATGAGGCTGCTTTCATGTCTTTTAGATGAATGCGCATTTGATCATACTAAATAAAGAGGAGATGATGAATTGAAACAAACACTGAAAACCAGCTTGATCCTGACGCTGCTATTCCTCCTTATCCTTCCCCCTTTCACTTCTAATCAAGATGCAAGTGCCGACAAAACAAACAGTGCACTTTCAACAAAGTTAAATGAGATTTTATCAGATGAACGTTTGGATGGTGCCATTGCCGGGATAAGTGTCCGATCGGCGAGCTCTGGAGAAATGATTTATGAGAACTACGGCGAAACACGTCTTACCCCTGCCTCGAACATGAAATTATTTACAGCTGGTGCTGCCCTTGAAACACTTGGACCCGATTACCGTTTCACGACCGAACTTCTAGCGGACGGAAAAGTAAAAAACAATGATTTAAAAGGGAATCTCTATCTAAAAGGAAAAGGTGACCCCACTCTCCTCAAAGAAGACTTCGATGAACTCGCAAACTCGCTAAAAGAAAAAGGCGTACATAAAATTAAAGGCGACCTTATTGGAGATAACAGCTGGTATGATGATGAATTCCTTTCACAGGATCTCTCCTGGTCGGATGAAGATAACTACTATGGCGCCAAAGTATCGGCGCTAACTGCTTCACCGAACCAAGATTATGATGCAGGTACTGTCATTGTAGAAGTCTATCCAGGCAAACACCCTGGCGATCCAGTTGATGTTCGACTTTCTCCCTCTTCAGATGTGATAAAAGTTGAGAACCGTGCTAAAACAGTGAAAGCAGACGAGGATGCTGAATTAACCATTACACGAGAACATGGATCGAATACGATTTTAGTAGAAGGTGAAATTTCTGAGGATGCATCGCGTAAGCGCGAGTGGATTGCGGTCTGGAATCCAGCGGAATATGCACTTAGCTTAATGAAACAATCACTAAAAGAAGCTGGAATTAAATTCAAGGGTGATATTCAACAAAGCAAAGCACCTGAAGACGCAACTCTTCTCATTGAAAAGAAATCAATGCCACTATCGGAGCTGCTTATTCCTTTTATGAAGCTAAGCAATAACGGACATGCTGAAATTTTAGTGAAAGAGATGGGGAAAGTGAAGAAAGACGAAGGCAGCTGGGAAGCTGGATTGGAAGTGATGAACGATTTTCTAAAAGAGGTTGGACTAGACACGGATGAGATGCGACTAAGAGATGGATCGGGCATTTCACACGTTTCGTTAATTAAGCCTAATCAGCTGTCTGACTACCTGTATCATGTACAAGATAAAAGCTGGTTTGATTCGTTTTATCATTCTCTTCCCGTTGCAGGCGATTCAGATCGTTCTGAGGGCGGTACGCTACGCTATCGCATGAGAGATACGGCGGCAGAACAAATCGTTCATGCCAAAACCGGATCATTAACTGGCGTCTCTTCCCTATCAGGCTATGTGGAACAAGGCAATGGACTTGTTTTTTCCATTATGCTGAATCAATTTGTTGAAGAGGATGACATTAAGGACATTGAAGATGAATTCGCTGTTGTTTTAGCTACCTATTCAAAAGAAAAATAGGATTAGTAAAGGGAGACTACATCGGTCTCCCTTTTTCTGTTACCTATTTGTTGGACGCACGATGTTTGTTAATTGAATCCCACTTTTAGGTAAACTTGGCATTTCAGACATGCTATACGTAAAATCCTGCTCAGGAACATCAAAGGTTAGATGGTTTACGAAATAGTTCAACGTTTCTTTTAATACCTCAAGAGTTAGCCATTCCCCAGCACAACGGTGCCCAAAGTCGAACTCCCCGCCTCCTTGAGGAATAAAATCAAATGGGCTTCCCTGCCACGATTTAAAACGCGCTGGAATAAACACTTTAGGGTCTCGCCACACTTCTGGATGATGATTCGTGCCATATAAGTCAAGAAGCGTTAGTGTTCCTTCTTCAAAATCATATCCTTTCCACGTAAAATCCTTTTTCACTCTCGCACCGGCAAAAGGAAAGAAAGGATAATACCGACGAACTTCTTGGATGAAGTATTGCTTATCTTGTTCATTTCCGCTTTTCAGTGATGATACTTCGTCCGAATGTTCAATTAAGGCTAGAACAGTGAAACTCATATAGACAGAAATAGCGACGATCGGACGCAATAAGTTTAGAAGTTCTACTGCCACAACTTGCTTGTCTAACAACTCACCTTCGAGATCTCGGTGAACGGAAAACTGATTCAGAGCACGATGGGAAGGCGGATTAATCTCTCCATTCCTCACTTTTTGTACCAAATCCTCCATCCACTCTTCTGCTGACGTTCTTGATTTTCGTCCTCTCCAGTATTCAGGACCGATCGAAGCTGCAGATTCAAACATATCTGCAAGCTGCTTTTTTCGCAGCTCCACCTCGTCGTCCTGAAGGGGCACTCCTGTCCATTCACAAGCTACATGCGTTAAGACTTTCTTTGCCTCCTCATAGACGATGATCTTCTCTTTCGTTTCCCATTGAGCAGCAAACGCATTTAAATGCTTCTTAGTTAATTCGGCTATTTCACTGAGCGCATCGTTCGTCATCAGTGACATAAACATCGCCTTTCGATGATGATGCTCTTCCCCATCCAGGGCCTGAACGCCATTTTCACCAAAAAGTGTTTTTTGAACGTGTTTTGGTGCAGCTCCACTTCTCTTAAATTTATCATTGTCATAGAAAAGTTCTGCCGCTTCTTTCCCAGTTAAACAAATGGTTTTCTTACCTAATACCTTCGTTTCAAAAATATTTGATTCATACTTATTTCTTCGATTAAAAATGAATTCATAACCTTCCCTTAAAACACTTAGCGTATGATCTAAACCCTTATCCTTCGGCATGCTTTTATGTTCCTCCATAGCGAGCCCTCCTAAATATATTTCCTGATTAACTACCTATTATTTTCCACTTATGTATCAGAACCAAACGTGAAGTGCTGGGCCAAATTCAAAAGAGAAGTGACTAGCCACTTCTCAATTTTAATGCGGCGGCTTTCGATTAGCCGGTAATGCAATTTGATCAAAATTTTCGACTAATTTTTTTAAAGCCGCTTCTAGCTCTTCACCTTCCATCGATTCTCCATGTCCAGTTACGGCTAGTGTAGGATGTATGCCAGCTAATTTTGCTACTGATTTTCTGGCTTCCTCCCAATCCATCGTGAAATACTTTGGAGGACCGCTAATTTCCTTTTGTTGAAGCACAACGCGATATAAAGATTCCTGCTTTACAGTGACAAATGCATCCCCTGCTATCAAAACACCATCTCTTTCTCGATAAAGAGAAACATGTCCAGGAGTATGACCTGCCGTATGGATCCAGTTCCATCCTTCCATGTATGGAATTTCACCATTAGACGGAAGAGGATTCAGGTATGGTGTTATATCAATTCCATGATGGGGATATAGAGGAGAGAGTTCGCTAACCAAACCACCATCAGCCTTTGGATCACCTTTCGGGTAATCCAATTCTCCATTCAAATATGGAATCTCTTGTTCATGAGCATAAACAGGTACGTCCCATTCTTTTAAGAGCGGTTCTAATGAGCCGACGTGATCAAAATGGCCATGCGTCAATACAATGGCTTTAGGCTTTTCAGAATGCCCAAACCTTTTCTCAGCAGCATCCATAATCGCCTGCTTAGAATGAGGCATGCCACAATCAATCAACACCCAATCCCTCTCATTTGTATCTCCATAAAAACAGACATTTACAATCTGATTCGTCCAATAAAAAAGATCCCTACAAACTTCATGACCCTTCCCATTATTCATACTAGTTAAGGGAAGGTGTGTCTTCGAAAAATCATTATCTAATGAGTGCACGTTTTTCCTCCTAGTCCTTCGTTTTCAAAAATAAGCAAGCCACATCTATTCTTTAAGTTTTTGAAAGTTTTGATTAATATATTCTCCTTAAGGGTGGTTAATTAATTCCAATACACGCCGTAAGAATACGTTTGAGTAGCGGTCTATTTTCCATGAATAATTTCAACAGTAAAGTAAAAGATAAACGTTGTGCTTCTTCGATGAGGGAGCCATGGACTAGTCATCAGAAGGTTGAGGGCACTCTGTTCCTTTTTAATTTTTAGATTTAAATTACAAGGAGGATGAACATGCAACAACAAAGACCAAACCAACTAAATCAAGGAATGCCAAATGCACAACCCCCTTTACAAAACACGGTGAACACAAATCATGGTGGTCACGAATTATTCGACGCACATGAGGTTATTGCCGGCGTCATTACCCTATTGGACAACTATCAGATTTATGAACAACATATACAAGACCCTGAATTAAAGAACATTTTACATCATCAATCTCAGTTCATCACGACTATGTATAATACGATTGTGCAGAGCTTTCAAACGGGACAAGACCCGATGGTACCTACAGGACAATATACGATGCAACAATCGAATGAAGTTGTGTATGGTATCAAGCCTGGCCCACCAAAAAAACCGAATCAGTCAGTCAATGACCTATCGGATAAAGGTTTGTCAGCATATATGTTAGGACATACAAAATCACTAGCGTCTTTATTCACCATGACCGCTCTCGAGATGACGAACCCGATCTTACGTCGGGTTGTTAGCGACAGTGTACCAAACCTAGTTGAATTAAGTTATGAAATTTTCCTTTATCAAAATAAGCATAATTACTATCAAGTACCTCAACTTTCAGAACAAGATATGCAAATGATGCTTCAAAGCTATGCCACTGTTCCGAGTCAAGGAACCACCCATTAACAAAAAAAGTTGAACGCGGCGATACAGTCGCGTTCAACTTTTTTAACGTTTAGCTAATATAAATTCATTTTGGACAATAAATTTCGAATTTAGCCAATAAATTTCAGATTTAGACAATATAACGGAATTTTGGCTAATAAACTCGGAGCATCATTGGAAAAATCCCTTTCAAATGATGAAACCACTATTCCTACTTCAGTTTAATTTGCACTGGCTGGTCTTTTTGTGTACGAATGGTTTTCCTACTATTCTTTTGCAAAGCCGTTCTCTTTATTTTGCTCGTTACATCGAGTATCATATCCCCCACATCGTGAGCGGACTCGATTAAAGGATCCACCGCTTCCATTTTCCCTTTTACATCATCCGAAATTTGGTTGGCTGTATGAATTAGTTCTTCTGCTTCATCTGTAACGCCGTTTACGGATTTCCGAACGTCAGACAGCGTCTCCTTCGTTTCAGCTAGTGTTGCCATAACTTTTCTTAATGTCAAAATCAAAAAGACCACGAGAACAATAAACGCAACGGCTACAAGCGTAGCACTCCACTCAAGCATTGAGACTACCTCCCTTCCTTTCTCTAAGTCTATGAAGGTGAGTGTTCGGACATTCTTTTAGGGACCGACTTATCTGCGCTATAATTCTTGTTCTACTTTTGGTTATTTTTAATTCTCTTATAAAGCACGAAAATCGCATTACTAACCACCACTAATACCCAAACGCCAAGGTACCCCAAAGCAAATGTTAGTTTCAACTCTTGTCGGACGACTGAGATTGCAATAAATGTCCCAAGAAGACTCAATCTCGCCATTTCTAAAGGTAGATTAATATTCTATGCTACTTTTTCTACTTCGAATTTTAACCTATCTAAATCCCACACTTCTTCTTTATAATTTTTGATAACTTTCATATGTACTATTTCTCTTCAACATATTTTTCAGGATTGGAAACTCGTATCGTCTTTTTAAATACATCTGGCTCTCTAGAAGATTCTGATAATTTACACATGAACGTTTATTCTATGAGACAACCCTTCCTGAGAGAACATGGATATACTTCTCAACACAAAAAAACGCCCTCTGAAAAGGCGGTAATCTTAACTATTCTTCAACAAATCCCGAAGAAATGTTGTCTAATTTTTCTCCAGAATAATAAGTGAAGAAACCATTGGTACTAATCCAACTGGACTCTGAGAAACAACCTTCCACCCCTCTTGGAGAAGTTGATTTAACTCACTTAAGTTATTCTTTTTATCGGATTGATTTTTGCTAATTAAAACATAAACAATAGTTACTTTTCGTTCAACTACAACTTCTCTACTTATATTATACTGCTAATTCCCACTAAATTATAGACTACTATTTCTATCATTGCTGCTCTATACTGTTTTATACAAATCAAAAAAGAGAGGTGTATTCGAATGAATGACAAAAAAGATATCTTAGATCATGGTCCTTTCTTTCATGGTACGAAAGCAGAACTTAAAATTGGAGAGCTATTAGTACCGCAACACTTATCTAATTACCAAAACAAAAAAGCGAACTATATTTATTTCACTGCAACATTAAATGCCGCTAAATGGGGGGCTGAATTAGCAACATCTACATCAAAAGAAAGAATATACATTGTAGAGCCAGTAGGTGATTTTGAAAATGATCCAAACGTAACTGACAAAAAATCCCCTGGAAACCCCACACGTTCTTATAGGTCAAAATCGCCCTTGAAAATTGTAGCTGAATTAAGTTCATGGGAAAGACATTCAGATGAAGAAATAAATCATATGCTTGCATCTATAAAAAAGTTACATGACCAAGGTAAATTCGTAATATACGATTAATCTTCAAAATCTCTCAAATCATGACTTGAGATAACCAAAAACGAGGCATCTCAATACTTGAGATGCCTCGTTTTGAACAAAATGGTCTTTTGTGAATCACGTATGACCATCTCTGTTTCATATAACTGTCCTCTAAATCCAATCATTTCATAATACTGCAAGATATCGCTGAGTTGGACAAATAATTTATACTATTTAACACTTAAACTTTGAAGTTCATTGACAGTTACAAATTTATAGCCCTTATTTGATAATGATTGTATTGATTGTATTATTCCTTCAATAGCCTTAAGTTCTTCACCAGTCTTGTCATACATGGCATGTATTAAAATAATTGAGTCAGGTGTAACATTTCCCTTAACAAATTCTATTTTATTGGCAACATCTGTATAAGCAGTATCTGGTTCAACGTTCCAAGTTATAGTCTCTTTGTTATGCGTAGATAAATAATAGGGTAATCCTACAATCTTTTTTCCATTTGGTGGTCTAAAATCTATTTCTCCTTTATAACCACCGTGTCGAATTAATTCGTCTGTTTTTTCAATTTCTTCTTTGATAAACCAGGGGGATTTGAAAATCATACGTTGGTGAGAATAAGTATGATTTCCGATTTGATGACCTTCGTTTACTATTGCCTTTGCTTCTTCCTGATTTTTTTCAATCTCATTCCCAATTAGAAAAAATGTAGCTTTTATATTATGATCATTTAACAATGTGAGAATGTCATCTACATTCTCTGTTGGGCCATCATCAAAAGTTAAGGCCACTACTTTCTGGTTCGTTTCCACTTTATATGTTAATCCTCCATACAGTTGAAACGTTCTTCAATTCATCAATTTATAAGTACCAAAAAACAACAGAAACACTAATAACAGAATTGTACTAATAATTATCTAATTATCGTTTTCTTTTTCATGAGTTGTAATTAATCCTTGTATTTTTTTAAACTCCTGAATGTACAATAACACAGGAAAATTAAGAAGTTGTTTTATTATAGGACCATTCTCTATAGTTTAATATCTTCATCAAAAGTTTTAGAAAAGGGGAAGAACCATTTTTATGGTTAGCTCCGAGATTGTGGAAGTCTTGATATCAAAATATTTTTCCAGATAAAGGTTGCTACCAACATTCCAATAACCATTAAAGGTAGAAATACAAAAATCACTACGAGAACTTTTGCATTATTTTCATTAGAAAAAGAGCTGCTTAAAACAGCTCAGTAATATTTTTAATATTTATTCTTCTTAATAGGAATCCAAATCTCACTTTTTACAGAGGTAGAAGTTAAATCTTTACTTTTAATCGACAAGATTTCGGGTCCTTCTGTTACTTGATAGGTGGAAGATGGAAACCACTCTGAATAAATCTTTCCCCATGTTTCTTGTAATGTATTAGGGAATGTTCCGGTTGATTCGAATATCGCCCAGGTTAATGCAGGTACTTCAAGTTTAGTAAAATCTTCGGGGCATTCTTGGGTTGTTGCTACTCCTATATGTTGATCAAGTTCCCCTTTTTCTTCCATACGCCCTTCTGAAAAGTTACTAGATGCTTGAATCATCCCTTTGGGTTCAACATTTGAAAGTTTTTTTAATCGTTCTATTTTATCCATAGTCAAGGATTGCCACATCCCAGCTATTTCCGGATTTTCTCCTTCGAAAACAATTGGAACTCGTTTCATAATGCCAACGATGTTAAATGCTTCTTTTTGTTCGATTCGATAGTCCATTTCAGTTCCTCCTCTAATTGATAATTGGAAGGTCATAAATGGATATGCTTTTAAATGCTGACCTTTGTTTCTTGCTTCTGTTGGTGTGACGCCATGTAAATTAAAAAAAGCTCTAGTAAAGGAGTCCGGTGAATTGTATCCATATTTCATCGCAACATCGATTACTTTAACATTACTATTTTTAAGCTCAAATGCTGCCAAACTAAGTCGTCTACGGCGAATATATTCTGATAACGTAATTCCTGCAAGAAAAGAAAACATTCTCTTAAAATGATATTCGGAACAATAAGCTATACTTGCCACTACTTTGTAGTCAATTTCGTTAGTAAGGTTTTCTTCAATATACTTCATTGCAGTATTCATTTGCTTAAGCAAATCCATTAATATGACCTCCTTTCATCAATAGAATAACAGGAGTTTGCTCTATTCATCCGACATTTTGTGCACCATTTTGTAGGGTTAATTATCCGAAACAGCTCCATTAGTTCAATTCTTTCATCCGCATAGTTACACACCATTGTTTAGAACAGAGCCCATTTTATGGAACACCATCTTATAGCTACTTTTCTAAATGGGTGTCTTGGAGAATTCTCTAATTTACTTCCATAATGAAACCCCACGTAATAACAATTACTGGAGATAAATTTACTATGAAAGCGAATATTCTTTTTCCTAATTTATCTTTATTAAACATTGAAACAATACTCAGTGGAATACCAAACAAAGACAAAAGAAAAGTAAGCAACACATAAAACCCTAAAATATCATCGATCGTATTAGCACTCTCTTCCGAAGTTATTCCAATATAAATAAATACTATAATCCCTGTAACAGTAACCCATCCAATAAAGTAGGAAATTCTCGTAAGTATATTAAGACTATTCCTATCCATTACTTCCACCTCTACAAATGAAAATATAGGAGAATATATATAATAATCGCTGCCATTCGTATAATGAAAGATACGCTAAACAGGATTATCAAAAACGTTATTCCAGATTTGCTCCGAGATAATGGAAGATGGTAACGAATCCTACTGTAGTTATCACCTATCCTCATACGGAAGACTTAATCTCGACATTTCTTCAGGACTCTCAGATAATGCATCCAATTGATTAATATTCTAAGTTACCTTCTCTACTTCAAAATTCAACCTATTTAAATCCCACACATCTTCTTCATATTGTTTGATAACTTTCACCTGTACTTTTTTCCCTTCATCATATTTATCTGGATTAGAAACTCGTTTAGTTTGTGAATTTGGAATCTCTTTAAATATATATGTCTTGCTAGAAGATTCTGCATCGCTATCTTGCTTTTAAACACTTGGAACACTCCTTAAAATACATTTTTAATAGTGCTTGCACTTATGTAATTAGGAAAACTTGTTTTAGCTTTCCCACAATCCTGTTCAACAACTTAATACCAATTATTTCAAATCCGCACATAGAACTCAATCCTTACTTCATATATAAAAGAGCTTATCTTCTTACAGATAAGCTCCGAGATTGTTGAAGATTAGTTCTAAAAAGATTGAAGCTATACAAGGGAGTCTTCATCAGAAAATAGCCTGTTAGATAGTTTAAAAAGTTCTTTGTATTGTTTCGGGAAAGCCACTTTTAATTTTTCTTCCGTTGAATTTATATCTATTTCGGTAAGAATTCGTACGCATCTCCAATGACATCACGCCACCAGGTTTCTTTGAATCAATTAAGTTGATGATGTCTTTCATTCAAAGTCCATCCCTTTCTACTTTTATCCATCAGGCACCTAGTCAAAAAGTTTTGGGCCCCTTGACTGGCTGGTGATCCGTCTTAGGTTCAAATCGGGAAGAGATCGAGGCACGCCCGGATTGATCCTTAGTCGGATGGCGCTTTTGTACGCTCCGCAGGGCAAAAGAAAAAAGCACAAAAAAGAGGCAGCCCGTAGGCTGCCTTCCGTGGTACTGTTCTCTTCGGCTCGTTCGGTCCGGCGGTTTACGCAAAGGGACCAGGAACTTACGGACTGTTAGCAAGAACTTAAAGACCGTTGTTATCGGGCCCTTTACTACACCTACAGAATGACAGAAAGCGTTTTGGGCTTTCTGATCAGTCTGTCAGTGCTGCCGCCTAAAATAGTTTATAAAGATTCTCTATTCAATACTCTTCTTTAATAAAAAGTTTAAACTCAAATAATGAGTATAAACTGATGATATGAATACGTTCTCCTTAAGCTCATTTCTTTAAAGACAATTCTATTTAGCTGGGATTAAAATAGTGCCGTCAGCTATCTTAACTTTACCTCCAGAACTGGATAAGGTAATCTCTGAGCTAATTTTATTGGGGTAGACCAGACTGGTTAAAGCGTATTTCCCATCATTAATAAATAATTCTATGGAAGAAGAATCAGCTACTGCGTAAAGTTTCAATACATCTGTACGGTCAATTTTTACGGTTTGGACATGAGAGAAATTTTCGGAAAAATCTACTTTACCAGATGTACTTCGGTCAAGCGATAGTTCACCCTTTCCCATATCAATATGAATGGAAGTAAATTGATCAGCTGTGTGATGTAAAATAAGTTGATAAGAAGCAGCGTCCACATTTTCGATAACAAAATCCATGATAAAATAAGGCTCATCCAACTTCATCTGAATTGGTGAATTATCTGAGATAATCACATCACTTAGCGTTTGGGCTTTTGCCATATAAAAATCCAACTCTTCTACAGGAGTTTGAATAATGGTATAACCATCCTGGTCTTGATGGAGTTTAAGAACGCGAGGCAACGTCATTTGACTTCTCCAACCATAAGTAGGAACGTCATTTGCGTAGCGCCAATTGCTCATCCAACCAAGGTAAATCCGCCTCCCATCCTTCTCAGGTATATCAGAAAAGCTGACCCCAGCATAATTATCTTTTCCTGCATCCAGCCACTTAGTATCTTCTTGATGAGGCGAGAAAATTTGGCCATCAAAAGAGCCGACAAAATACTGAGTCCGTGAACCGCTATCAAGATCAGGGTTATCTCCAATGCTAACTAGCAACACCCATTCAGATTTATTTTTTCCAGTAACAGGTAGCTCAAACAAATCAGGACATTCCCATACACCTTCATGAGAACCTACTAATTCTCCAAATTCACTTTCAAATTGCCATTCTATTAAATTGGTAGAGGAATAAATGGATATAGTTTGACCGGTGGCCAAAACCATCACCCAACGACTTTTATCTTTATGCCATATCACTTTCGGGTCCCTAAAGTCTATTTTGGCATGATCAACAAGGACGGGATTATGTTGATACTTTGTCCAAGTCCTCCCCTGGTCGTGGCTAAATGCTAGGCTTTGACTTTGAACAGGTTCTTCCCCTCCCTCATGTAAGTGGTGAGTAAATATAGCTACTAAGCCAGGTTCTTCTGGAAAAAATCCAGAAGTGTTGTTCCAGTCTACTACTACACTTCCCGAAAATATCGTTCCAAGCGCATCAGGATATAAGGCAATATCTAACTGTTCCCAAGTGATCATATCTTTACTTACAGCATGACCCCAGTGCATGGGGCCATGTATACAATCGTTCGGATTATGCTGATAAAAAAGATGATATTCACCTTTAAAGTAAACCATCCCATTCGGATCATTCACCCAATATTTTTTAGGTGCAAAATGTAAGTGCGGTCTATATGTTAGCAAGTCTTGTGTTGGCAATTACTTCTCCTCCTGTGATTCCATATAATCATCGAAAGCATTTTGTTTGATTTCCATCCATTCCTGCAAACCTAAACGCTTCATTTCCTCTAAGTGAGCATCCCATTCTTCGTTCACTTTTCCATTGACAATCCACTCTGACCGTTTTCTTTCTACATAAGGGAACAAATCTGCCTCAATTTTAGAAATTGTTTCAAGCTCTTCTAATTGGAGGAATACATTAGGATACGTATAATCTGCGTTCATGTATGGTACAAGATTCTCATGGAGTAAATCCAGTCTCCAGGCGGCATCATCTGGCATTGTTGTAAATTCACCAAAGTAACTATCAAGAATGGCCAACGGCCCACCAAGCGCTGTTTGTTCCCGTAATTCCACAGGCGCTGTTCCTTCCAGATCCACATGCTTTAGCATGTCTTCATCTTCATCATATTTGAATATATTTTGTTTCTCTTTGTCTCCATACGTACCCCAATTGTTTTGAACAGACTGAAGGGGAGCATACATTTGATCAATCCATTTTGCTGTTAACTCTAAATTCTGATTAGCGCTAGTAATGACCATCCTCGATCGATCAAAACCGAGCGCATTGCTTACCGCTACATTTTTATGACCGTCCGGACCTTCTAGAGCAGGCAACATCTCATAATTTTCACCCGAAATGTTGTTTTTATCCCAGGTGAAATATACTCCGTAGCGTTCATTTCCACCTTTGGCAACATAGTTGTTCCAATCCTGTTCAAAAGCCTCTACGTCAATTAAGTCTTCCTGATAAAGACCATGGAAATAGTTAATAGCTTCTTTATATCCGTCTGTGGTTGGCGTGTATACAACTTCTTTATCATTAGTAACGACTGTATGATCCCAATTGTCCCCCACACCAAACGAACCGAATAAGAAGGCGGGGTCCTCTTGTCCTCCGTTTAAAATAAAGGACATAGGAATGGTCTGACCATCCCCAGCAGGATCTTGATCACGAAACGCTTTAAGTACTTCTTCTAGTTCCTCCGTGGTTTGAGGCATCTCTAGCCCTAATTCTTCCAGCCATTTCACATTAATCCAACCGGTGCCTCCTACTGCTTGGATCTTTTCTTTACCTGTACCCAATTCTTCAATCCATGGGAAAGAATAGATATGACCATCCGGGGCAGTTACCATTTCTTTATATTCCGGCGCTTGTTCAAACACCTCTTGCAAATTTGGCATATAATCCTCAATTAAATCTTCGACTGGGACGATTGCCTCATCATCAGCAAGGTTTAATAATTCATAGTCACTATATCCAGAATTCATTATCGCATCTGGGAAATCACCACTTGACATAGCTAAATTTCTTTTTTCAACAAATGCTTCTCCTGAATAACTATCCCACTCAATATGCACTCCCGTTTCTTCTTCCAAACGTTGACTTATTAATTTATCATTAGGATCTTCCGGAGCCATCGGCGAGCTTCCGGTCATAAAATTAAGTGTGACATCCTCTTCTACAGGGAAAGAAATATCAGATAGCTCGTAATCCTTCGCAGCACTTTGTTCATTTGAGCATCCCGATAGAAGCAATGACCCTAATACTACTCCACACAACGCACCTTTTAACTTTTTCATTACGCTTCTCCTCTTTTCATTATTTTAATGATCCTACCATAACGCCTTTTTCAAAGTACTTCTGGAAAAACGGATACATAATTAGTAAAGGTAAACTAGCCAGTACAATGGATGAATATTTAATCATTTCTGATATCCTTTGCATTTCCGCCATGGCAAGTTGATCTGAGATCATTCCAGGCTCGACTTCATTTTGAATTAAGATAGAACGCAAAATGAGCTGTAACGGATATTTGCTCTGATCTTCCAAGTAAATCATTGCATCAAAGTAAGCATTCCACTGCCCAATGAAAGCATAGAGTGCTAATACGAATATAATCGGCTTTGATAATGGGATAATGATTTTTAGGAAGATCATAAAATCGGAAGCACCGTCAATTTTGGCTGCTTCTTTTAATTCTTTTGGAAGGCCTTTAAAATAAGTTCTTGCCAAAATAATATTCCAAACAGAGACAGATCCAGGTAAAATAATTGCCCACATCGTGTCTAACAATCCAAGATTACGAACAACCAAGTATGTAGGAATCAACCCGCCACTGAAAAACATGGTAAGCAAGAAGAAAAACATAATGGTTTTTTTCCAAGCCAGACTATCAACAGATAACGAATAGCCTGCAAGAATGGCTACTAAAACAGATATAACCGTAAAAGAAGTCGCATATAATATGGAATTAAAAAATCCCCTCATTATAGTTCCATCCGCAAAAATTCTTGAATAACCATCAATCGTCCAATGGTCCGGGTTCAGTGAAAACCCTTGTGTTAATAAAATATTGGGCTGCAGGAACGATCCCAGCAGGACATACATAAGAGGCACTAACACGATTAAAACAATAAATGATAAAAGAATTTTGTTGATTAACAGTAGATAACGGTCTTTCTTTGAGTTGTTTATTAAACGGCTCATAATCTCCCCCCTTTATCATTTTTCACACAAGACCTTCACCATCATTAAGTTTCTTGACGACATGATTCACAGTAAACAGTAAGATGACATTGATAATGGCATTGAATAACCCGACTGCTGTTGCGAATGAATAGTCTCCTGCTTGTAGCCCGCGTTTATAAACATAGGTTGGTATGATCTCAGAAGCTGGCAAGTTCATACTTGTTTGCAATAAGTAGGCTTTTTCAAACCCGATCGCCATAATGCCTCCAGCAGCCAATATGAACAGAACAGCCATAACAGGCTTTAAAGTAGGAAGATCAATATGCTTTATTCTTTGGAGTAAAGATGCGCCATCAATCGTGGCAGCATCATGAAGCTGTGGATCAACATTTGATAGCGCTGCCACATAGATGATTGATGCAAAACCAGCACCTTGCCATACGCCTGAAAAAATATAAATGGAGCGGAAAGCATCTGGATCAGACATAAATGAATATGGTTCGTTTGTAAAAAGGGTCATGATACTGTTTATAGGCCCTGTGGGAGATAGAAAGATAAACAGCATTCCGGAAATTACTACCACCGAAATAAAATGCGGCGCATAAAGAATTAATTGAAGGTTTTTCTTGACTCTAGCTCGTCTTAATTGATTTAACATTAGTGCTAGAATGACGGGAACAGGAAATCCGATTAACAAATCAAAAGAACTAAGCTTTATGGTATTCATCAGGATACTCAAGAAATTGGGTGAATTTAAAAAGTTCATGAAATGCTCCAATCCAACCCAATCACTTCCCCAAATTCCTTTAATTGGACTAAAATCTTTAAATGCAATAATTGTTCCATACATAGGTACGTAATGAAAGATAAGTGTCAGAATGATCGCAGGCAGTAAAAATAAATAGAGGATATAGTTACTACGCATATATTTTCTAAGATGATGTTTTGTGCGCGTCTTTTCTTTGTACTTTGTGGCTTTACTGGTTTTAGGAAAAATACTAGATAGTGCGTTTTTATTCTCCAAAAAACTCCCCCCTCATATAAAATCAAACTATAAGTCAACCGGTTGACATATTGCGTTGTCTTCCCCCTCCATTTTTTATTTTATTTCTTCATATGATATAGGAAACGCTTACAAATGTCAACCGGTTGACACAAGAAAAGCTGCTGGAAAAAATTTAAGTTGTTCGGTTTTCCAATAATTTAACAGGTAGTATGGTTTCCAACTCAACGTTTGCTTCCGGATCATCAACTAATTTCAAAAGGGTACTAACCGTGCTCTGCGCCAAGCTTTCAATGGGTTGCCTAATAGTTGTTAGGTTAGGTTGAATGTTCATTAGTGTTTTTGTGCCATCATACCCAACAACCTTCAATTCCTCAGGAACCTTAATTCCTTTTTCCCTAGCTACATTTAAACAAGAAACACCAATCATATCATCACTTGCAAAAATGCCATCTACTTGAGGAACCTCTGAGAATATCTTTCGTATAAGTTCTATAGCTTGCTGCCCATCAAATACATCTTGAATTTCATATGTGATTGGGTTTGTTATAATATCCTCGTAGGCTTTTCGTCTTAACTGTGTAGGCGTCTCAAGCTGAGAAGGACCATTGATATGTACAATATTCTTACATCCTTTATCGATCAAATGCTCGACAGCCATTTTCCCACCTTTGTAATTATCTGAAGAGATGACAGGGACTGTTGGTGATAGATACCTGTCAATGGCCACAACAGGAATATTTTGACGTTGGTACGTACTAACTCCACGGTTGTGGGAACAAACTATTATTCCATCAACCTGGTGACGTATTAACATTTCCGAGTAAGATTCTTCTTTTTCTGGATTATTCAAACTGTTACACAAAATCACTTTATAGCCTAAATCAGCTAAAATATTTTCAACATGAAAGGTCAATTCTCCAAAGAAAGGATTACTTATAGTAGGAACAATTAATCCAATAAAGCGTGTCTTTTTCTTATAAAGCGACCGCGCCAAATCATTTGGATAATAATGTAACTCCTCCATCGCTTCTTTTACTTTTTTTCTCGTACGTTCACTTATGTACCCACGATTATTAATCACTCTTGAAACCGTTGTTCGCGTTACCCCGGCTGCTTTTGCAACATCGTCTAACTTTACCCTTTTCATCATCCATTCTCCTCACATCTTCACCCTATTAATTACTACTTTATATTTAGTTAAAATCAGTAGTTTTCATTTCCTTTGGCAGCGATTTCAAAGCCGTCCACATGATAACATAGCCAGACAAACTAATGCCAATTACAGGAATGAGAACTGGAATATGTATACATATGTACGATAACACTGCCAAACCTAGGAGCATTATGATCGTTCGTATCGGCCTGCCTACTGCTAATATTAAAGCATTTCTCAAGTACTGAAAACTCTTCTGGTCAAAATGAACAAATAACGGAAAGACATACAAGAATGTAATGAAATAGACTACGCTCATAACAACCGTTATATTAACCAAAACGCTTTGGAATTGATTGTTAGGAATAAGCTGAACAACTTGAAAATACACGTACAACAATAAACCAAATAAAACATAAAGATACCCCAAAAAATTGGACTTTAAAAATTCAGCTTTAAAATTCCTTACGAAAAGCTTTAATACTGGAATATCATTATCTTCTATAATGGAGCGACGAAGCACGGCAAATAGAGCCGCAGTAGCTGGAAAGAACCCCAGTATGACAAATCCAGCACACGTACAAAAAAACCATAATAAATTTAACAAAAACAGATTAAACGCCCAGTTACCAAGTCTTAAATACCAGCGTGACATATCCATTATTATTGCCCTCCTCCTTTAGGATGAATATCTTTGCTGAAGAAAAACTGTAGGAGAACCTTCAAGTCAGATAAATCAGTCACAGTTCCTTCATTTTATTAAAACGTTTTGTTTTACATATTTTAAAGCTTGGATTGGAGGAACTCAAGGTAATAGATAGAAAATGGGAAGTCTCTAAACTTCCCATTTTATTTAACAAGACACAGAATTGCTGGTGGATACTGCAATTTCAATATCTTTTATTCTTAATACGATGGTAACCACTGTTGGCGTGAGTTAGATGAATCATATGGTTGAATCGTGATGTTCCCTTCATCGGATAGTGTCAATGCCTCCTCATTAAACACAGATAAGATGGTTAAGGTTTTGTTATCATTTTCTTTAATGATCCACTTTTGGTTATCATAACCGAGATAATCATATAATTGAATTCTCTTCTGGGCTGCATCAAAATCAATAGCTTTACCTGCTTCCGTTCTTATAGAATATGAACTATGATCATCACCGGTAGGTATAAGTGTCCACATTGTCATCTCTTCGTCAGCAGTGACTGGTACTCCGTTTTGTGATGAAGTTACATAAAGTGATTGACCTGTTTTTTGATTTGAAAAGGTCGTTTCTTGTAAGGCAGCTTCAGAAACGTTACTGATCTTTACATTTTGATAGGTAGCTTTGCCCCCAAATACGTTTAAACCAAAATGTCCTTCTGCAAAGGTTCCATCTCTTAAATCCATAACTTTTTTCCCATCTACTTCAATTTGAATATGGGGACCTTTAGCTACTATTCTCACAGTATAGGTCTTCCCGGGCTGAATGAATGCTGGAACGTTACCGATGACCATCCGTTCTTCAAAGCTTCCATTTATTTTATAAAAAAGACGGAAAGCGTTCATATTAGGATCTAGATTAAAATAATAACCACTTCTACCGTCTTCACTTGCACGAAAAAGAATGGATCCGGCACCTCCCGTTTCATGAAGTGTCATCTCTGCTTCATACACAAAATCACCACCAGTATCCTCAGCCATATAATTGGAATCACCGGTATGTAACCCGCGAATTCCTTCTTCAGTGGCAATCCACTTGACGGTATCAAGATCTGACTTCCAACCACTAAGATTAGTCTTAAAATTCCCTTCAAATACATTCACTTTAAAACTCTCAGACATCTTGTTATTTGGCGTGGAAACTGTAATCGTTGCTTTTCCAGCACCAGTAGCTTCAATTAAAGCATTGTTATTAGTGGAAGATCGAAGACTCACTATATCGGAATCCGATGATTTCCATTTAAGATTTTTCGTTCCATTTCCATTAAAACCTATCGTTGCCGCATGAACAGCTAGCGTATCCCCAATATTCATTTCTTTTTCACGTGTATCGAGCACAATCTGGGGGCCATCTTCAATATCTCGATCCCAAATATCCTCGAAAGAGTGTACTTTCAAAGAAATAATTTGAACATTGCCACCTTCAGTATAGAAGCTAACTCCTCTGCTTGTGGGATCCGGAAAAATGAGATCTGAAAAAACAGTTTCTCCATTATTTGCAAAAACCTCAACAGACCCGTTATCCACCAGGATATTCAATTTAATTCGCTGATTTTTCGGTTGTAAATCTGTCGCATGAACTGTTGTAAACTTATTCGAAAAATCTGTCCTGCCTGAATTGGAACGGTCAACAAATATTTGCTCTTCCGATTTATTATATCCAATTACCGTTTTTTCTTCTGAACCTTCTCGAACTTGAAAACCAAACTCTGTCACATCACTGCCAGCTGGGATTTCTATTTCTGCTTCTATTTGATAGGAAGCTTCGTTTACCTTGCTTAATAAATTGGGGGCATTGTCTGGAGATGCAAGTTTATTATTCATTTCAAAAACGGGTGTTCGAATCTTGTTTAGTTCTTCAATTGGAGATTGGGCAAGCCTAACGCCTTGATCTGTTGATGTCAGCCGTAATTCTCTCGGAATAGTTAATTGACCATTCCATCCTTCTGTTGGGAATGAAAAGGGATAGTCCCAATTTGTCATCCACGCCATTGCAACACGACGATTATCGGGCATATTTGCAAAAGACATAGATGCATAGAATTCCTTCCCGTAATCTGTTTTTAATACCTCTCCAGGTAGATTGTCATTGATGAATTGGCCGTCAGGAGTTAATTCTCCAATAAAATACTCTGCATCCGATCCCTCTGTATTCGGATTTGCCCCTGAACTGAGCATGAGAACCCACTTCTTCTCACCTGTATCTTCAACTTCAAGCTGAAACAAATCAGGGCATTCCCATACTCCACCACGAATATAATCACCATAACCAAAGTTCTGGGTATGCTCCCACTGTATAAGATCATGAGAGGTAAAAAATCTAATATGATCTCCTCCCGAAACAACCATCACCCAGCGATCATTCGCTTCATCACGCACCACCTTTGGATCACGAAAATCCCAACTACCTGGATCCTCCCCATTACTTCCAGGGTTATCTATAACAATAGGATGCTCTTTTGAATATTCCCACGTCCGACCTTTATCCGTACTATAAGCAAGTCCAATTCGTTGATTTCCATTATCAGCATCTGGATTAAAAGAAGTATAGTAGGCAATCAATCCTTTTCCCCCTGAATCTGAAAAAAGCCCGGAATCATTATTCAAATCTGCTACAGCAGATCCAGACCATATATGTCCATATTCATTCCAAGGCAAAGCGATAGGTAGATGCTTCCAATTAATGAGGTCCTCACTAACTGCATGCGCCCATTTTCCGCCATTTTGGTGAAATAGATGGTATTCACCTTCAAAATATACAAGACCATTTGGATCACTGGCCGATCCTCGAGCTGGTGTATAATGATAATCGGGTCTGTAATTCTCTTTATAATAACTCTCCGCAGCTACTAAATAAATATCTTGAAAATGCGCTGCACCGTTTAAAACGGTCAATCCTGCCAAGCCATCCGTATAACTACTGTCTGTTACTTCAATTGCAGGATCTGTGTAGCCATCTATATATATTGTAAATTGCTCATCATTCACTATTAATTCCAGATGGTGTTTGGTATTAATTTGCGATTCGAAACTTCGACTTGATTCTCCGAGTACAGTACCATCTATTTTTTGTAATTGGACTACTACTTCATCCCCTTGCTTCTTAAGCAAAGCTTGATATCCCTCTGTCCCATCCTTATTCACACGAAATGTCAAACCACCCTCCGTTTGTTCTTCATCAAAGGAGACATTCCCTTCTAACACGAAGTTGTTGGTTTGTGTGTCATACACTTTTTTAGCTATTTCATTCTCTCCAGCTATTCCTTTTAATCCCTTTATGTTTGGTTCCCAATTCCCTTCTTCAAATAGAGATGGCCCCAAACTTGATTCAAGTTCACTCACTTTCACATTTTGAAATAGTGCAGAACCATTCCACACATGGAGTCCAAGGTATCCGTAATCATAAAGCGATACATTGGAATCTATCACGGGGGTATATTGATTTTCCCAGTATACTTTGATATTATCTTCCACTACTTTCACTTTTAAATGATAGATCCCCCCTTCTTGAATGTTTACGTCTACTTCTTCTAGTAATCTACTTTCGTCCCGAGCATCACGCAGACGAATCAGACCTGCTTCCGGTACGATTTGAACCATATAGGCATCCCAGCCCTCTTCACTAGATCGGAGTAACAAAGTTACATCTGAAGATTGATCCAATATTTGTATATCAGATTGATATACAAAATCTTCTGATTGAACACTTGAAATCGCCATTACATTCTCATTAGTTTCAGAAGTAAGCTTTAATCCTTGTATAGTATCTTCGAGTGTACCTTTACCATGAATAACCCAATCGGTTAAATTTGTTGTTGCTTTCATTGCTGAAACCTCCTCCTGCTCTGTTGCCATTACTTTATTGAAAATTAGTAAAGTCATGATTAAACCGATTGCAATGAATAAAAACAAACTGCGAACGACATTTTCTTTTTTCATTACATGATTCAAAAACAAAACTCCTTTTCATATTTAATTTGATTGCTTCTCTTCCTTTACCTCAAATCACCTTCTTTTCCCCACACTTTTTCGTTTAGACAAGGTAGTTCCACCATAACAAGTCAACCGGTTGACATATAAGAAAGCAACTTATTACAAACCAATATATAGTAAGCGTTTTCATATGTCAATCGGTTAACATAAAAATCTATTATGGTAATTCGATAATATACAACAAGAAGCCTATCCCATTACAGATAAGCTCCGAGATTATGTAAGACTTGGACTCGAGATACTTCTTACTGTTCTTTTACTTTTGGACCCGTTAGTAAAAAACATATATTACTATTTTTAATTCTCTAATGCGATCTTCACCATACGGAATACAAAGTAACTCACCCCACTAAGTCCTGCAATTCCGAACAGGATAAAGAATGCGTTTTGCTCAGCATAAAACATACTTACAGCAAATAAAATAAAACAAAATATTACACCTACAATATTTTGTATAGTATTCATCTTTCTATTCATTTGTTACCACCCCCTGTAACACAAAACTGCTCCGTTATTTTAATATTTTTCGTCTATATATTTAGAAGAGAGAACCAACCATTGTTCAACTTTAGCTCCGAGATAATGGAAACATTAGCAAATAGTTATCACGGGCTACTGCTTAATAAATAATCCCAATAATCAGCGCTATTGCCATACAAATGATTGCTGCAAATTTCGATTGCTTAATTATACGTTCATCACCTTTTCGCAAGGATTCAAAAAATGTGAGTGTACAGTAAAAACATAAAACTATTAGTAAAATAAGAATGATGCTGATCCCAATTCCTTCTCTAGATACTTCCATACGTGACATCAAACCGCCAATCATTTATTATTTTACAACTTACCCTTTTGAAAGAGTTTATATAATCCACCTATCCTAACAATAGTTGGAAGAAGTAATATTACTCCTCTGAACTTCAATTCTCGCTCCGAGATTGCAGAAGATATCGAAATAAAACTTTTCATAAGAAAAACATAGGAAGAATTTAATCTTCCTATGTTATCCATCATATTATTTATCTGTCTGTTTTTGCTTCTTTTTTAAATACTCCGCACGTATTTTTTCAAGATGATTCTTTTTATCAAATTTGGCAGTCGTCTGTTTTTCATGAAACTTTGTCACAGCTACCTTACCTTTGTGATCCAATTGATATCTTCCCACTTTGTTCACCACTTTTCTTCTCTTACAAGAGAATCTATTCAACAATATAATATACCTTATTTTACTGCAGTAATCTTTATTTTGAACACTTATTTCTTTGAAAAAGTGTTCTTCTACTTTTTAAAGAAATGCTCCGAGATTGTTGAAGATATGCTGCTACATAATTAGTTAATTAATTAACCCTTGCGCCAACCATTGATCAAAAATTGATCCATACACTGTAAATGCACTTAATATACACTCTTGAATTGTTCCGATATTGTTAATCATATTCTTAAGATAGGCTACTTGTTATGATAATCTATGAACCAAGGAGTTTCCCCTAACTCTCCTTCCCCCTTAAAATAATATAAAGTGATCCAAGCCCCTACACTTTATGTGTGGGGGCTTGCTGTGTGTGTATTATCTTGGCACTGAGATGGATTCTATTTTCTCGCAGAATAAGTATTATAC
The DNA here is from genome assembly GCF_009818105.1 of Bacillus sp. N1-1. NCBI lineage: Bacteria > Bacillati > Bacillota > Bacilli > Caryophanales > Bacillaceae > Bacillus > Bacillus sp. N1-1. The sequence goes on along the minus strand of NZ_CP046564.1, from coordinate 970,490 downwards.
ACGAAGTTATTTTATAAACGCTGAATAATAAAATACTCCCTTCTGGATATATTAGGATTAACCTCTCTAATAACCAAAGGAGCGATATACATATGAAATCCACTTCAGCAAACTTTGATAAGTTACTTGGAACGGTTTATCGCGCACGACGACAACAAGATTACTCCCTTATAGATCACTCATTTCAAAAGCCAATTCTTCATCGTCAAGTACACGGTTACGAGGTTTATGTTCCTTTAAATCTAAAGAGGATTTGGAATCAAGCCAATAAATAGAAGGCAAAAATGTATAAAATGAAGGATTTAGCATACTTTAACCAGCCATCCATCTTTGAGCTAACCCTCCCTAGGCTTAAAAAGGGACTTTGTAAGCCAAAGTCCTTTTTAAAACGCGTACGTAGCTTGGTGGTATTTTCGGTTGGCTTGTTGGTGCCATTCCTGGTTAGTAAGAGGCGCTATTATGTTAAGAGTGGCGCCTCTCTTATAAAAAAGATCTATTGAGCAACAATTGCAATAAGTACACCTAGCAATATGGCGCAAACAGGTAATAAGACATATGCCCATGCTTTAGCACGTTTCTTTTCCCAGGCTATCTCTTCTGGTGTTTTCCAACTACTCACTTCCAAAACCCCTTATTAAATAATCTCTTTATATTATCGACTAAAAGTTTAAGAATTTGAAGTATAGAGGTTTTTTGTTTAATAATTACCTTCTTAAAAAATGAAATTCCTATGCTAAATTGGTAAAGTTTATAATACAGTATGATCCATGTCCTCACACTTTAAGATGTGAGGGCATGCTTTTTTTTCACTCATTATATGTGGTATGAAGAGATGTTTATATTATCGCAAAAATAAGATTGCCCATGGAATTAAAACAAAGAGAGTGACATCCTCTCTTTGAGTAATTGCTTCCAACCAATTTTAACGACTTAAACGAGCCAGAAACTCATCTAACTTATCAAGACGAGTCAGGTTTTGGTTACAAGCCTCTCCGTCACTGCAAATATAATTTCCTTTTTTCTTGTACGTGCCTATTTCTTTTCCCTTTCGTTCCACTAAGAAAAGCCCGGTCTCTTCATGCTGCCCGCAAATCGAGCAAATCCCTTTCTGTGCCTCTTTGTGAAAAGTACCATGCACACCCCACTGTTTTCCATCCCTTACTGTGACGATAAACTTTTTATGTGTGCCCGGGTCCCACCACGTAAGATATGTGATTTGCTTTGTATCCATATGGTCCAAATCAGGGACTTTAAGCTTTTTTACTTTAGGAAACAGTTTTTTGATCTGATTTTCTGTTGTTTGAAAAGGAATAATGAAAGGGTGCAGCTCTGCCAATATTTGCTCAATTTCACGCTCATCCTTAACAGCATTCATCCGTTCCACCAGTTGCATTTCTTCCTTCGCACAATGCTGAAATTGATAAAAAATGCTTTCCTCAACTATTCCCCGAACCGCGTTAATAACATTAGTATCTGTTGAGCTGGTCCGTGCGCTCACTAATTTAACACCTTGTGACTTTAGAAAATGATATTGATAAGGGGCCAAAAACGGTTCCATATAAACTCCACCTTTATGTTTGTTATACATTTAATTTTACGAGAAATCCCCTCAAGCTCCAATGCAGAGTTTCATTTAGAATTAAAAATGACATAAAAAAAGAAGACCCTGCCAGCAGGTCTTCCACTTTATTTCGTATATACAATCTTCTTTATTGTTTCTACAGATAGATGGTAATTCTCCTTAAGTTCATCGATGGAGATGCCATCTTTAAAGTCTGATTTTATCGAAAGATTACGTTCTTTCATAAAAGATTTTGCTCCAGAACAAGTTCCCCATTTTTCATAAGCATATTTCGGCTTTGGAATATAGAGAGTCTTACCCTGGACGTATCTCTGAATTTCTTCAATGAGCTCCTTGGGAAGGACATCGTTAGCTTTTACATAATTCATACAGACAGTCCCTTCTCTTTATTTAAATACATAAATGGAAGGTGCAAAGTCTGTGGTTAGCATTTGTAAAAGCGATTCTAAGCCACGGATAACCTCATGCAAAGTATCGCTAGTCTAACCAATAGACTTTGCATGAGCTGTTGCAATATAAGGCATCATAGCCATCATCACCCTTTGTTTTTATTCTACACCCATTATATCGACTGGTGAGGGTGCATGCCAGTTATATCTCTGAACATACATAGAGCACATACTGTTATTAAGTTAGTACTCCGAGATAATGGAACATTTAACAAATAGTTATTGCGGGCTTCTGCTTAATCTTTACGCAGGGTTATTTATATGTAGAAGAGGTGGAAACAGTAAAAAAATATTCTCGTAAAACCAAGATTATACATGAAGTTGAATTATAGAAATGACCGATTGTTCCGATATATACTCTAACACTCCCACCTCTTACTAGTAAAAGATTTAAAAACACCCTCTAAAAAATGTTTCCTTTTTAAACTAAAAGATGATAAATTACAAGCCACGAGAAGGAGTTATCACAAGTGGGTAACTAGAAGTGAAGCAAAATCCAGCCTCTAATAAAGTTTTAAAACATTTGCATGTTTGTAACTCTATATAGCATAATCTTTCTAATTAAATATAATTGGAAAAGTAAATATAATGACTGCTGCCCAAAGTCCATAGACTGGCAAATACCTAGTAACGGCATTCTGGATAGTTAAAACTCCTGATTTGTTTTGTAAGTAACGCATATAGGAGAACATAATCCAAATTAGATTTGCCCAGATAAGCATGTTTACCCCCAAAACAGCAATTCGATTTGGAGTAATGCCATAGGAAGAAAGTCTGAAGACGATGGCTGACAGAGCCACACTGTCGATGATGAGCGCAAGGGCAATCAAAGCAACATTGATATAATCAGAAATGGTCTTTTTCTCATCTGCATCTCTTTCAGTAATTGAAAATATGGTAACGACCAATACACCAAGGAGAATTCCGTTGAAAGCGATTAGGAAATTGCGATCCAGGAATGGATTTTCCCCCACCCATATAACCGTGACCAGGTAGGCCAACAATGTGACCAGAACTAGAGGGCTAAAAATCCTCGCTATATATGGTGTGATATTCTTAGCAAGTTTAAGATTCATTGAGACTAGGTAGGTAGCCACAATTGCGAGAGCAGCAGCACCAAATAATACAATATTACTGAAATAAAAATCTTCAATATCCAAGTCAACGAAGCTAAATAACTGCATGGTTAATGCTGCTAGCACCATTCCGCTGAACGCCATGCTGGCGTAGAGAATACCATATTCCAGATTGAATTTAATATAAGCTAACCTTCTACTCCCTTTTGAATAGCCGTTTCCTGTAAAGGCAAGCCCTAGCAATACCCATAAGAAAACGGGAAAGTGTAAATAAGCAAGGATGATACTGTCTTTATAATTTAATGGCAGCATATTAAGATAAACCCCGGAAATGATGAACAACGCTGCAAGGGAATAAATAATGCTTCTTTTCGGCGGACTACTGTAAACAAAGTAGGCAGCGATAAAAGGAATGATACCAAAAGCCAGGTTTATCGGGGCAATTGCTTCCTGCTCGACAAAATGGAAAATAATCCTGGTGCTTATCCCGGCCAGAATCGCTAAAAGGCCCATGAATAAGAAACCTTTATGAAGCCAGGAAGGTTTAGTTGTATTTGCCGTCTCCCTGAAATGCAATCTTTCATGCCAGACACAAAGAACCAGAGAATCAGGATGTAGATCCCATGCTTGTGAAAACGATTTTTTAAAAGCTGTCGGGTCTTTTCGATACAGTCCCTCCAGCTCATGGGGTTTAGTCATATTTTCAATAACCAAATTGCTACAACTCATCATCATACCTCCCTAAGAATAATTAGATTACGTTTTTCATCCCATGCTTAACGATCTTCATCACTTCGGTATTCCAAAACATCGCCGGGCTGACATTCTAAAGCCTTACAAATTGCTTCTAAAGTAGATAACCGAACCGCTTTTGCCTTTCCATTTTTCAATATCGATAGGTTCGCCATCGTTATTCCAACCTTCTGAGAAAGTTCCGTTACACTCATTTTTCTTTTAGCCAGCATCACATCAACATTAATGATAATCGCCATAATTTTTACCTCAGACCGTTAAGTCATTTTCTGATTTGATAAAAATTGCTTCTTGCAAAAGTTTTTGGAGAACAGCATCAAAAACTGCGATGACCATTGAAGCAAATGGAACAACCAAACCGACAATGACAACGCCTGGTGCATCGTCTACTTCAGCAAAGAGATAGAACATAGGCAAGGCTAATACATGCAAAATACTGATGGTTATCGCACAGTATTTGATTTTCTTTAAAGCTTTTACAGATAAATCAGAGAAAGCTTTATTTTTATCAATATAGTGTAAGAGTTTGAAAGCCTGATACAAAGCAAAGTAAAAAGGGATCGCTGATCCATCGAAAACGATGTAGACGAGAACTTTTATTAAAATGAACTCGGGAAACAATTCTGCTGATAGATCCGCTATCTCGGGCACCAAAAAGATGCACAGAGCAAGAACGGGGACTCCCAATAGAATCACAGCTATTTTTAAAAACAATGTTGTTACTTTTTTCATAAAAAGCACCTCGATTCTTTATCATTATATTCATTTTAAATAAATTTTTATCGTTTTTCAATAAATATTTATTGAGTAATTTTGTGTAAGATTTTCCAAATCGACTAAGATTACCTTATTTGCTCAACATTATTGGTCTTTTATTATTTTCATTACGTTTTCTTTACTACAAGAAGTTTCCATAACTCCTTCCCCTCCAATTAAAATAAAATGATCCAAGCCCCCACACTCTAGAGTGTGGGGGCTTGCTGTATGTATTATTTCATTGCTGAGGAGGATGATCTATATTTTCGTAAAACTAAGATTATACACGAAGTTAAAATAAAGAGAGTGACAACCTCTCTTTGGCTCTGTAGATTGAAAAAAAAACTACTCAAAAAACTTATGATACACTTAGGTTAACAAAGTTCAATATCTAACATTTCTTTTTTCCACGAACGGAAGGATTAGGGGAGTTTGACTGGGAAATTCTTAAATAAAGGTGGAATTTTATGCTTTGGCTTATGTTAATAGTTATATTTCTACCTTTTATAGCAAGACGAATAGAAAGGCATTTTCAACGATTAAAAAAAGAAAAAAATGAAATGAAGGATATCTTCAGTGATTGAAAGAAAATGATATCCCCACTTAATTAACCTATTGCTTTAGTTAACAAGCAAAATATACCACAGCGGAACTTCCACAAAACTGGAAGTTCCTATTTTTTGTGAAGTATCACATTAAAACTTTAACATAGCCATTTAATTAAAAAGAAGCCTATCTTATTACGGTTTACTTGACCTTTTCAAAAAATACACCTGTTCCATTTCCTTGTTGTAAAAATCCTGATGATACTGCTGAACTCTCTATCATATTTTGTTCTTCTGCTGTTACAACTCTTATAACATCGCCTTCATTACTGAATGCTTGTACAGCTTCTACTTTAGGTCGATCGTTTTGTGCCAATACTTCGGTACTTTGAAGATCTTTCAAACTGCCTACTGAAAGTGCAAAAACTCCCACTAATACAAGAGTAGAAATAGATTTTATTTTCATAAAAAAACCTCCTATAGATTTTTCAATATTATTACATTTTATAACAGCAAGTACAACACTATGAATTTTGTTTTTATCTTAGTTCAAGTACCTTCTCTAAACCTACAGAGCACTTACTTAATAAACAAACGCTCCGAGATTGTTGGAGACTGGTACTAGTTGAAATACTCTAGAATGAGTCTTCTGCAAACTGCTTTTCTGAAATGACTCTTAATCCATTTCTTTTTAATAATGCTGAAGTAACCCCGTTACCCCCAACTCTTTCTCCTGTGAATTCTCCATTATAAATCATTGAACTACCACATGATGGACTATTCTCCTTTAGAACAACAATGGTTGCACATATTTCTATCGCTTTATCTAAGGTATTATAGGCACCTTTTATGTATAGTTCGGTTACATCTCTTCCAGATCTTTCAATGACTCGCGCTTTACCATCTAAGACGTCTCCTCCATCCCCACCTACTATTTCCGCAGGTTCTCTTGGAGTTAAAAATCCCCCAAGCAATTCTGGACAGATTGTTACGGCATTATTCTCTTCTACTAATTTTCTAACTTTTTCATTTAAACTATGTTGACCGTCATACCTTACTTCTAACCCAGCTAAACAGGAACTCACTAATATCATAGGTCACACCTCTTTTTGACACTCTAAAATCGTTATAAAAAGAATAATGCATTGCCACTCCCTGCTATCTTTTTGTTTCTTAGTTTAAATTGGAATTTCTCTAAAATCATCTATACTCGCTCCGAGTTTACGTAAGATTAAGTCATTATTTCTTACGTATTCGTTCTAAAAATATAGGTGCTATATTTAGTAAGATAGAAACAATTGTCAAAAACCAAAATGCCCTTGCCATACCAGGTACTACATCCGATAAAGCCGCCCAATCTTCTGCTTTTATCCACCGATTTAGATAACTGTAATCTGCACAAATTGTTAATGCTGTAAATGATAATGCCATCGCCATAGCAAGCTTATAATCCTTTCCTGCTGCATACAAAGAAAGGTTTATAACAGTTACTACTATGGCAATACCCCCTAATATTGCCCACATTACTTTACCTCCATATATTTAATCAAATTACCACCCATTTTACTTAGCAAAGATTACTGCTCCGTCAGTTAAATAGGTTATACCACTGAT